>MEDT01000120.1 GCA_001724175.1 Cytophagaceae bacterium SCN 52-12
CGGTTACCCGGACGGTTACTTTGCATTCGGCGCACCTTCACCGCGATGTAATCATTTCTCTCATACTTCCCGCAAACTACTTGGATCATACCCGTCAGTTCCGTCTGATTATCTTCCAGGACGGCCAGGACTTCCCTGCCCTACACCTTTCTGAAATAGTGGCAGGACTGGTATCGGAAGGCGCTATCCCCCCCGTTATCATCGCCGGGATACACGCAAACGAAAAGCGGATCTACGAGTACGGCATAGCCGCGCAGGCTGACTATAAAGGAAGGGGAGACAGGGCCGGCGCCCATACCCGCTTCGTTACGGAAGAGCTTCTTCCGTACCTGGAAGACGGCTACCCGGTCAATACGTCGGGACATACCATTGCCGGCTTTTCGCTCGGCGGGTTGATGGCGCTCGATATCGCCTGGAACCACCCGGGGCTTTTTTCGCGGGCAGGCGTTTTTTCGGGCTCTTTATGGTGGCGCCAGAAAGCATTTGGAGAGGAATACCATGATTCTGACCGTATTATGCACCGCCAGATCGCCACGGGCTCTTATAAGCCCGGCCTGAAATTCTGGTTTCAAACCGGCGATCGCGACGAAACCTGCGACCGCAACAACGACGGCGTGATTGACTCGATCAGCGACACGCTGGACTGCATCGCTGAGCTCGAAAAGAAAGGATATCGCTGGGGAGATGATGTACAATACCTGGAAATAAAGGGAGGAGAACATCATCCCGGCACCTGGCGGAAGGCGATGCCTGCGTTTCTGAAATGGGCTTTGACCGGCCGTGAGTAATACAGGGACGGGCAAAACCGCCGGTCACCCGGATTTCCCGATAACAAAAGACCGCTGTATTGAGTAACTTTGGTGATCTGGTCCAATGAAACGATCGAAATGAAATATCCTAAACGCCTCTCATCCGGAGCCAACAACACCGTAATTGCCCTTTCGGACAGTGAAGTCGCCAAACTCTATACTGACGATACCCGTTCCGATATTGGTTCTGAAGCCGAGAAAATGAAATTTGCCAATACTATCAACGGACTGGTTGTAAAATTCATCCGGCTGGATTTTCACGAGGAGCTGCAGGCTGAAATGCTCGTTATGGAACGATTAAAGCCGATCGACTTTCGTGCTTATGAAATTGAGATTCGGGAACTATGGCTGGATATTTTTGAGGACGAAATAGGTCAGCTTCACAAAGCAGGGTTTGTACATCGCGATCTCAAAAGACCTTCAGGAATAGGAGGACAGGCATTTGATAACATCCTGCTCACCGAAAAAGGCCTGCGTCTGATCGACGTGGGAATATCGGCGATGCGGTCTCAGACAGGAGAAAAAATATTCTCCAAATACCTGGAAACGGAACGCGAAGAGGTTGCCGTATTCAGAGAATATTTCTTAAACCGGTAAACTCCCGGATCCGCATCAAAATGATCTGAACCCGGGAGTAACAGAAGTGCAAACGGCCCCATTTAACGGCTACCAGCCCGTATTCTGGCCCAGCAAAGGCGCTTTTGCAAGCTGTGTCTGGGCAAACGGGAACCGGTACATCTTTTCTGAAAATGTCCTGTCCTGAACCGTAAAATAGTCATAGGTGTAGGGCTCCGCATCTCCGGTAATTCTTACCCCCGTTACCGGCTTATTAAAATATTGCTCACCCAGCTTCCAGCGGCGGACATCGAAGAAGCGGTGCTCTTCAAAGCAAAGCTCGATGCGTCGCTCATTCTGGATCCTCAGCCGCATATCGTCTCTCGTCGGCGGCACATAGCCGTTACCGTTCTTATCTGTGCTTTGCAGCGCGGCCAACCCGTTTGCATCGGTGCTGAGGCCTCTTCTTCTTACGCTGTTGATAGCGTCGTAAACTTCCTGCGACGGTGTCTCTCCCGTTTCGTTAAGCGCTTCGGCGTAGTTGAGAAATATTTCGGCATACCTGAAGAAAACATATACCCTTCTTGTTGCAGCAGTGTTGGTTGTGTTGAGAAACTTCCGCATATAATATCCGGTGGCGGTGGTCCGGTCGACGGCTGCCTGCGGATTGTTATCTTTTTTGCCTACCCGGGTGTCGATCCTGACACCCCTGAAAGCCAGATCATTATAATTGATAAACATGGCAAACCGGTCATCGCGGCCTTTGTAGGGATATTCAGGATCATACCCCGAACCGGGCTCATGGATATTTTTGCCCGTAGCCTTCATTTCAAACGCATCTACGAGCTCCTGGGTCGGGTTGGTCCGTCCTCTCCCGTCCGTATAGCTCGGAGGCGCATTATTCACGTCGAGCGTAGTTGCCGACAACGTCTCCGACGCGAAAATCACTTCCCGGTTAAACGCCAGGGTACCGTAATTCCATAAGTTGGGCAGCTCCGAAAGAGACAGAAGACCATGCTTTGCGCCGGCCAGGTCGATCACGGCTTTAGCAGCATCTGCCGCCGCCTGCCATTTAGTGATGTCATTGCCGGGATTGTTTAGCGGACTCGCGGCATACAGCAAAGTCCGCGATTTCAGCGCCAAAGCCGCCGCCTTTGTCGCCCGGCCTTTTAAGGCTGAGCCGTGATCGGCCGTCGTCTCATAGCTGATAAGCGCGGCCGCCCGGTCGCAATCCGCGACAATATGCGCTGCCACCTCATCAAACGTATTTTTCGGCATATCCAGGTTATCTTCGAGAGAAAAAGGGCGGTCTGCAATAATGACACCGCCGTACCGCTTCAGCAGCTCGAAATGAAACATGGCGCGTAAGAAATGCGCCTCTCCTATCAATGTTTCCTTAGAAAGTGTCGCATCGTCGATCAAGGCGCTTGTCGCGGCATTTTTCAGGAAAATATTGACGGCGCGCAAAGCGCGGTATTGCTGGACATACACGTCGTCATACAGCAGCGTAGGGCTCCAGTTACCGTTATTGAGCGCATTGATAGCAGCTCCGGGCAAGGCGCTCACCGCTTCATCGCAGCCTGTGGAAAGCCCCAGCTCTCCGTTCAGGTTATACCTGAAGTCGGCATTCCCGCCGGCCAGCAATCCGCGGTAGGCATTGTTCAGGAAATTCCTGGCATGCTCATTAGAGGCAAAAACCTGCTCTTCGGAGATGGTGCCGTCAACCGGGTAGTCGTATTCAAGAAAATCATTGTTACAGGCGAAAGCTGCGGCCAGCAGAAAAATGAAGCACGCCTGAATTATATATCTGTTCATAACCAGCGATGAGTTAAAGGTTAAAATCTGGCATTGATCCCGAAGGAATAAGTTTTGATGTAGGGATACGTCGATCCTCTCCCCAGGAAAGGAAGCTCCGGGTCGATATCCAGGTCTAATTTTGAAAAGGTCAGCAGGTTAAAGCCGTTGAAATAAAACCTCAGGCTTTGCAGGCCCACCTTCTCGGTCAGCGACTGAGGCAGCGTCACGCCGAGCTCGACGGTTTTCAGCTTTATATAATCTGAATCGCGGACCCAGAAATCGGAATCTGTCCTGTTGTTGCCCAGGTTTGCCAGCCCTACCCGCGGATAAACTGCGGTTTCGGCTGTAGCCGGCGTCCATCTTTTCAGGCTTTCGCGGTTAAAGGAAGACGGCCCGGTATCGATAACGGTCCTGATGTTCATTTTTTGCCCGGCTGTACCCTGGAACTGGGCATTCAGATCAAATATTTTATAGGTAAGGATCGCGCCGAAGCCGAAATAGCGTGGCGATCCGAAGGAGTACCTCACCCTGTCGTTCGCATCGATGATATTATCGTTATTGATATCCTTATAACGGATATCGCCGGGACGTATCTGGTTTGAAAGCGTAGACTTCGGGCCGGCCTCTATCTCGGCGGTACTCTGATAGATACCGTCGGAGATGTAATACAATCCCGAGCCTGTCTGGAACCCGATGGTGCTCTGGTAGTCCGGAACGCCCCCCTGTCCTCCCTGGTAAACAACTTTCTCGCGGGTTGCCAGGAAATTGGCATTGACCACGAGCCTGAAATCGCGGAAGCTTTTGCTGTAAGCCAGCGAGCCTTCTATGCCTTTGCTGTCTACAATCCCCTCGTTCAGATCCCCGGAGGTCTGCCCGATGATGTCGGGTATGGATGCGCTCGTCAGGATCCCGTCCCTCCTGTTTTTAAACGCGTCGAACGTGGCCGAAACCGAATTTTTAAACAGGTTGAAATCCAGGCCCAGGTTGACCGTCGTCAGCGTTTCCCAGGTAATGTAGGGATTACCGATATTGAGCTCATTGGCCGATCCGGTCAGTGCAAAGCCTGTCCCGAACTGGTAGCCTGCTGCATTGGTGGCGAGGTTCCGGGTATACCTGCTCTGGTAGGGAAATCTCCGCAGAGCTCCTTCTCCAAACCCGATCTCGGTATTCCCGGTTTTGCCGTAGGAGGCTCTCAGCTTTAAAAAGCTGACCAGGCTGCTGCTGCGGAGCATATTCTCATCCGAGACAATCCACCCCGCAGATACAGCCGGGAAAAACCCGTACCGTTTACCGGGAGGAAGGTCGTCATCGCCCGAATAGGCCCCCACAAACTTTAACAGGTACCGTTGCTTATAGCTGTATTCGACCCGGGAGGAAAGTCCTTGGATGCGTTGCGAAAAATCGGTACGGCTCCTGAAATCGATCACTTCCGATCTCATTCCCCGTACGCTTGCGTTCACCTGGTGATCCTGAAAAGCCCTGTCATAATCCAACCCGGCCCATATTTCGCTGGACCTGAACGCGTTGGCATATGCCGCGGTGCTGTAGGCCATCCGCGTCTCCGTCCGGTAAGGTATCGGGTTACCCGCACCTGTAGCATCGAAAACGCGGTAGTTCTGAGTGAAGCCCGACGTATAATCGCCCTTCGTATCGTATGAAGCCAGGAGATTGGCAGACAAACCCTTTAAAACCATATCGAGCTTCTGCGTTGCCTTCAGGTTGGCAAACCCGAGCCGTTTCCTGGCTTTGATCACCCCGTTTGCCGTGAGCGCCCCGAGGATATTATTCTGATCTTCGGTGGTCCCTCCGAAAGTCCCGTCCCTGTTCAAAATGGGATAGGCATTGGGTCTTGTATTGTTGATCAGGCCCATCAGCGCAAGCGTTCCGAGCGTAGGATCGATGCGGTTTTCAATCCTCCCGGCCAGGTTGACGGAAATGGTCAGGTTTGAATTGACATCAAAATCTACATTGGTCCTGAAATTGAAGCGCTTGTAGCCGTTATTGCTGTCATAGTCAGGCCCTTTTGTCTCGTTGAAAAGCCCACCCTGGTCCATGTATCCCAGCAAAGCGAAATACCTCACTTTTTTTTCTCCGCCCTGCGCCGAAGCCACATAGCGCTGAAAAGGCGCTGCAGATTTGAGAAACCGGCCCTGGTAATCATTGTCAGGATACAGGAACGGGTCCGATCCGTTTTTGTAGGCATTTAAAGCCTCCTCGCTATACCGCGGCGTGGCGGAAGGGTTATCATTCAACATCGCTTCATTATATAGAGAAGCATACTCGAACGAATTCAGGGCCGGCATCAAATGATCCGGGGTCTGAAAGCCGTACTGCGCGGTGAAATTGATCGACGACTTGGTGCTGCTGCCTTTCTTCGTCGTCACCAGGATAACGCCGTTCGATCCTCTCAGCCCGTACCAGCTCAATGTGGCGGGGTCTTTCAATACGGTAAAGCTTTCCACTTCTTCGAAATCCAGGTCTGCCATTTCCCGCTCGATGCCGTCTACCAGGACCAGCGCATTTACAAAGTTGAAGGAAGTCCTTCCTCTTACGCGGTAAACGCTCAGGTCGTTCCCGGGCTGAGTGCCCGTCTGCAATACACTGAGCCCCGCCAGCCTGCCTGCCAGCACGTTTGTCATCGAGCTGGTGGAAGGTTGCGGGAGGTCTGACGTATTGATGGAAGAAATGGCTTCCGTCAGGTACCTTTTATGCCGTACTCCAAACGGTATCTCGACAAGATCATCGTCCCCGGCCAGGATTTTGGCTGTTTCCAGGCTTATTTCAAGATGGCTGTTCCCGGCAACGGCGTAGGTCCTGGTCAGGAATCCGCTTCTCTTCAATACCAGGGTAGCCTGGTCGGATGCCGGGATAGCAAATTTTCCCGACGCGTCGGTCACTACGCTTTCATTGGACTCCTGCACCGAAACAATGACGCCTTCAATACCCTTATGATCTGTATCCGTTACGGTCCCGGTACGTATTGCCGGGCCTTCCTGCGCGAATGAGGCTATACTGAATCCTATCAGAAGGAATACACCCGTAAGCCTCATATTTTTATATAGTTCTTTCATCTGTATAAAAGGTTATCAGCCTTCAGCGGTCAGCCATCAGCCGGGCGGTCCCACCGCGGCATACCGCTTGTATACGGTGTGCAGTACGGCTGACATCTGATGTCTGATTGCTCATTGCTGTTACATTATTGATTTGTTATTCATGAACTTCACTCCGTAGTATGGCCGGTCCTGGAAAGCGCTGTTCGTACCGGCAGCGCCGGACAGGCATCCTGCCCGTTATTCCGGCCATCCCGGATTCTGTTTCAGGTTGTTCCCTTTGACGATCTCATTCAGAGGGATCGGGTACAAATGCATGAAGTCTTTGAATATGCGCTGGTAAGCGCTGGTCATCAGGGTTGGCGTATAGATAAAAGTATTGCCCTCTTTTCTTACATCCATGCGGTATACAGGCTGGGCGATAATTTCGGGCCCCTTTTTCCAGCGCAGAATATCGAACCACCTGACACGTTCGAAAGCAAGCTCGACGGCGCGCTCGTTGCGGATCAGGTCCCGCATGTTTTCCTTGCTGCGCGCTACGCCGCGTGCCGCAAACGTCTCGGCTACGGACGGCATATCGACTGTCGGCCTCTGCCTGATCTGGTTGACCGCCAGATCTACCTCGGCAACAGGCCCCTGCGCTTCGTTCAGGGCCTCGGCATAATTGAGGAGAATTTCGGCATACCGGTAGTACACAAAATTGAGTATAGCGGTCGAGGTCGTATTTCCTTTCAGCGCTTCAGGCCATAATTTACGGCAATAGTAGCTTGTGCTTGTACCGGTGCCGGCGATGGCGGTAACGTCCTTCCCGTAAACCGTTCCGTTGTCCGTAACCTCACGCCATGTCTCCATTCTGGAAGGCGCCTGCCAAACCTGGTTATTGTGTATCACGTTGAACTCCAGACGGGGGTCCCTGTTTTCGTAGGGAGATGCCAGGCTGTATCCCGATCCCGGATCGGTAATGCGCAGTCCCTGCCTGGTTTCGTAGAGATCCACATGATTCTGGGTCGGGTTCAGCGAGCCGCTTTTTTCAAGGTAGCCGTTGGTGCTCGGCGATATCAGGTAGTCCCTGAAGAAACCTGCCGCATTCGAAACCCGCGGCCCCTTGATGTTGGCCATGATATACTCGTGCGAGATCGGGTCCGTTAAAATCCTTGAATAATCGGAATGCAGCCTGTAGCGGCCCATATCCATCACCTGCTTAGCCGCATCTGCCGCCCGCTGCCATTTGGCGGTATTTCCTTCAGGATTCCATAAAGGGCTGGCTGCCAGCAGCAAGGCCCTGGATCGCAAAGCCCTGACCGCCCCCAGATCGGGCCTGCCGTTGTTGTTCGACACGTTGCTGCCCGGGACATCCGGCGAGTAGCTGGGGTTCCAGCCCGTTTCGGGCGTGTAGATCAGCAGGGGACTGCTTCCGGTATTATCGATAAAAGTTGTCGTACTGAATATCTGCTCCGCTTCGTCGATGTCTTTTTCGATAAATGCCAATGTCTCATCGAAGCTCGACCGCGGAATGTCCATGTCATCGTTCAGCGCCAGAGCTTTGTCCATCAGGATAGCGCCGCCCCACCGCCTGGCCAGCTCAAAGTAAAAATAGGCCCTGTAATAGAGCTGCTGCGCCCTGATCAGCTCTGCGTTCAGGGTAGGCTCGGTCTCCCAGGGAACATTCGCATATTCGGCAAGGAATACGTTCACGTTCCTGATCCCTTCATAAAATTTCACATAGGGAGGCCGCTGCCCCGAAATCGTTTTATTGGAGCCGAATTCGGTGCTGTGCTCCCAGTTGGTCCAGTCGCCGCTGTACATCGCTTTATAAGGCTCGTCCAGGAACCCGCATACGGCTTCATCGGTAAACTCCGCGATGGTTCCCCTGAAAGGCTGTCCTACCGAGCCTAATCCGAAATAGTCAAGGACCATAAAAGTATAGGAGCGGTCTGCAAACTGGGCTGCGAGCCTGGGATTGGCAAATACGTCTTCCTTGGTGGTTACCACACCGGTGTCGCGCTTGAGGAAATCGTTTTCACACGATGAAATGGCCAGGCCTGATGCGCAGAGCATGAATAATATATAGCTGATCTTCATAATGCGTGGATTAGAAAGTAATATTTACATTCAGCTGATAAGTCCTGATGTTGGGATAGGTGACCCCGCGGTTCACATAGGTACCCACGTTCAGGTCGTCGCCGTTTTCAGGGTCGAGGCCAACGAATTTTGTCCAGGTATACAGGTTATAGCCGGTAACCGATACGGTTGCTTCCGACAATCCCAGGCGGGAAACGAACCTGGGAGGCACCGCGTATTGGAGGGAAATATTCCTGAGCTTGATAAAGCTGGCATCCTGCAGGTTAAAGGCATTGATGATCCCGGTATTGTTCCCTTTGAGATCCGTTCGCCCGAAAAACCTGTTCTGGCCTATGTTTGCGGCCCTTACTGCCGGGTATTTCGCGTTGGGGGTCTCCGGTGTCCACCGGTCCAGCTGATGCTCATAATATTGCGGAACGATAAAGATAGCGTCCGTCTCGACCAGGTTAAATTCATTGCTGACCTTATCGACGGCCTGGAATAGCGCGCTCAGCGAAAATCTTTTAAAGGAAATGCTGGGCTCGAGGCTATACTGGTCTATGGGTACATCCGGGTAGCCTATTGCCGTATAATCCTGCGGTGTGATCAGCCCGTCGCCGTTGATGTCCTTGAGCCTGATATCGCCCGGCATAAAAGGGAAACCCTCCATTTTTGCCCAGGCATCGACTTCCGCCTGGTTCTGGAAAAACCCTTTTTCAACATCATACCCGAAAAACTGCCCGATCGAGCTGCCTGCCATCCTGAGATTTCCCTTCTGGTTAACGGGCTCGTCCATGATGAGCCGCTTGTTTTTGATATGGCTGAACTGGAAATTGATCCCGTACCGGAAAGGGCCGCTCCGGTTGCTCAGCTTCAGCTCGGCCTCTATACCACCGTTATAATTTTTGCCATAATTGAAGATAGGCATATCCTCTCCGTAGTGCTCAAACGTAGCGCCTGCCCTGGAAAGCAGGATGTTGCTTCGTGTCTCGTCAAACAGGTCCGCAACGATCTGGACCCTGTTGTTGAAGAAGTTGGCGTCGATACCGATGTTTCGCTTCAGACCGGTTTCAAAAGTTGCGAAGGGGTTGCCTATCTGGCTGTGATAATAACCGGTAGCGGTAACCGGGCTCGTGGGGTTGCCCAGCTGGAAGGAACCTCCTCCCTGGCTATACGCATCGAGGTACAGAAACCTCGAGGGGATGCTGGCGTAGCCGACCAGGCTGATATTACCGGTCGCATATCCTACCGTACCGATACTCCCGCGGATTTTAAGGTAATTCAGGCCGATGCTTTTATTGATCCCTTCCATGAAGCCTTCGCTGCTGAGCGTATAGCCCAGCCCTACGGTGGGGAAAAAGCCGTACCGGTATCCTTTATCGAAGTTTTCAGACCCCTGGTAGGAACCGTTGAACTCGGTAAAATACTTGTCTTTGAAATTGTAGGTCGTTCTGAAAACCATTCCCTGGAATGCACGGGGCGCTTCAATGCCGGTCAGGTACCTGATCTCGCGGGTAGCCACCAGGGCCCCGGATACATTGTGATTGCCAAAGGTCCTTCTATAGTTGGCCTGTATCTGGATATTGGTTTTAAGCAGCCCGTCACCCACGCCTGTGTTGGCGTTAAGCGGATCATCGATCCTGATAGTGGCGGGGTTTTCATAGGCGGGTATAATCTCCCTGGTTTCCCTGTTGACTGTATAGTTGGCGCCCGCTCCTGATTGATTCCTGTAAAATTCTGAGCTCTGATCATAAGAGAAAGTTCCCATTATATCCAGCCCCGGTGTAATGAAATCGAGCTCCTGCTTGAGAATAAATGCGCTCTCGAGTATATTCTTCTCCCCGGCTGTAAAGCCTCCTCTTTTCAGGTTGATGTAGGGATTCTCCTGGTAGGCCAGAGCGCCTCCGAACCCTACGCCGACAATCTGGTTGTAGGTATCGTCGAGTGCGATTTCTTCCGGCGTTCGCCTTTTGGCTGCTTCACGGTCAAAGGGCATGGACCACGAAGGCGCAATATACATCCACTTGAAGGCAGCTTCGGCGCCGGTGCGGAAATTGGCGACGGCTGCTGTCTGGGTATATTTGATCGCGCGATTGGTATATTCGTTTTCGATCCTTCCGCCCAGGTTCAGGCTCAGGGTGGTCTTCGGCGTCAGCTTGTAGTCGAGGTTAGACCTGAAATTCGTCCTTTTGGCGTAGGGCGATGTCCTGTACCCCAATGGCGTATCGAATTTTTTGAAAATTCCGTCTTCATACATATAGCCCAGCGACACAAAATAGCTGACTTTCTTGCTGCCGCCGCGAAGACTGATATTGTGCTGGTGCCTTAGCCAGACTTTCTGCGTCAGCTCCTCAAACCAGTCGACATCCGGGTAAAGCAGCGGGTCTCCCTTGCCCGTCCGGAACGTTTCGATGTCCTGGGGAGTAAAATATTTCTTATATGTATTCCGGTCCAGGATGCCTGCATTCAGCATATTTTCTTCCGCCTCGTTGTGAAGCATGGCCGCTTCATAAGCGCGCAGGGGCTTCGGCCGCTGCCCGACCGTATTGAACCCGATCTGGCCGCTGTAGACCACTTTCGCCGGACCTTCGGAGCCTCTTTTGGTGGTGACGACGATTACGCCGTTGGCCCCTTTCATACCGAACAGGGCAGTTGATGCGGCATCTTTCAGGGTGCTGATCGACTCGATGTCGTTCGGATCGATATCGCCGAAAGTCTCCCTTTCCACGCCGTCTACGATGATCAGCGCCGCTGAGTTATTGGATGCGCGCCCCCGGATGAAGATCTGTGCCGAGCTCGCCCCTGGACGCCCCTGCCTTTGCCTGGTCATGACGCCCGCCATACGCCCCGTCAGCGCATTGGTCAGGTCGCCCACCGGCGCTTTGACAATATCCACGGCGGAAACCGTGCTTACCGCCGCTACCGAGGCCAGCTTCGTCTGGGTGCCAAACCCGACGACCACCACTTCGTTCAGGTCCGTGTACTGTTCGCTCAGCACTACATCTATCTGGGTTTCATTGCCTACCTCGCGCTCCAGCGTGGTAAAGCCCACATAGGAAAAAACCAGCTTGGCCGGCCCTGAGGGTACCTGGATGGCATACATGCCGTTCACGTCCGTTATCTGCGCGGCTGAAGTTCCCTGCAGCCTGACCGTGACGCCCGGCAGGGCCTCTCCTTTGTTATCGGTTACCTTCCCGCTCACCTTTCGGTCCTTGCTGACCGGAAGGTCGGGCAGGGACTGCGGGACCTCGTTCTTCAGCATGATCTGTCCGCCGATGATCCGGTAAGAAATGTTCAGCGGCAGCAGCATCGCCAGAACCTCCGACAGCTTGCGGTTCACTGCCGCGAAACTTACCCTGCGGTCAGCGCCTATCACGTTGGGACTGTACACAAATTTGACTTTCGCTTCGCGTTCGATACGGATGATCGCTTCCCTGATCTCCATATCGTCTGCGATCAGGGTAACGCGCCGGTCCAGTAATTCCTGGCCGATGCCTGTGTGTGCGCAACATAAGGAAATGCCTATGCAGACCAGCAGCATTTGCAAAAACGTGATCTTCATAACATGCCTGGCAAGAGGATGAATGCGTATCCTTTTTTTCATTAAGTTTGTACGTTTTGTTAGGGAGTGAAAAAAACTGACAAAACCCCTCTGGCTCATTATTTTTATAATGAGGGCTTTTCAAGCAAACAGAGGCAATCCGGGAGCCGAAAGTGGTCGCAACACCTTCGGCTCTTTTTTGTTTCTTTATGCTTATTTCATACGTATATAAATATTGTTAAAGTGTTGACGGTTAAGGTGTTTAGATACTAAGGTTCTGATCGTGAAAGCGCTAATTGACAGGTTCTTTTTGAGGGCCAGTATGAAAGCCGGCAGCCGGGCATCCTTCACCGCTTACCAGCACGCGGGTACCGCGGATCTCGTAGGTAGCATTCCCGGCCGAGCAAAGCAGATCCAGTTTATTGAAAAGAGGTTGGCGGGTAATATCCCCGCGGAAAAGACACCCCTTTAAGGCGTCGTTTTCAAGTATGATTTCTATGCCGTAAGCGTTCTCGAGCTTTTCGATGACTTCGGCGATCGGGGTGTCTTCAAAGATGAACGACTCTTCTGCCGGCATTTCGCTCTCTTCCGGGAGCAACGGCACCGGCTCCTCTACCAATCCCAGTTCGAAGAGGTCGCTTTTTCCCGAAAATTTTACTTTCTGGTTGGCGGTGAGAATCACGCCGCCCTTTACCGGGCCGGCCGGAACAAAGTCTGCCTCCGACCGTTTTGAAACCGTAACTTTCCCGGTCACTACCGACACCTCGATGCTCCTGGCCGGGTTGCTCCCGTCTATCCAGAAGCTGGTCCCCAGGACCCGGGTAACAATCTCGCCAGAGTAGACGAAAAACGGCTTACCGGGATTAGCCACTACTTTAAAAAAGGCCTTGCCGGCCAGTAATACTTCGCGTTTGTCACCGTCGAAGCTCGAAGAATAAGCGACGCTGCTGTAAGGAGAAAGCCTGATCTCCGAGCCGTCGGGCAGGATCACCGTTTTGCTGCCGATGCCGGTGCTCACCTTTTCCATCGGGGAAACGGACGTGCTGTGGGGCAGCATTGCGGTCTCTGCGCCGATAGCCTGCTCAGTACCGGGAAGGGTAAGATAAACCGCCCATCCCGCCGCTGTCATGATAATAACGGCCGCTACAGCCCATTTCCAGCCGGAAGTAAACCTGGACGGCTTTACCCTGGCAAGCTCCTTTCTTTCCTGTATGGCCTTCCAAAGCTTCTCTTCCAACTGCTCATTCTCCTCTTTGCTTCGTTCCGATATATTTTCGTCAAGCATGGAAAACCACTGCTCTACCAGGTGCTTTTCCCGTTCGGTACATTCACCGCTGCGGTAGCGGCTCAACAATGTATGAAAATTATGCTTGCTCATCCCGGGAGATCTGGTCCATTCAGTTTAAGGACTCAAAAACGCTCCCTCACCGCAACTTGGCTTGACAATTCTTTGAAAGATTATACAAAAAATTATTATTAAGAATACATTTCCTTAAATAATAATACTGGCCAGGAATAGAGGCAGGAAAGTGGAAACGCTCCGCAGAAAGGTCTTCAGCTGGCGGAGCCCTTGCGTGATATGATATTCTACCGTCCGTTTCGGAAGGTTCAGCTTTTCTGAAATTTCGCCGACAGATTTCCCTTCAAGACGGTTCAGCATGAAAATTTCCCGTGTTTTATCCGGCAATCTGCCCATTGCCTGCTTAACCTCGTTTTCCAGCTCGTCCAGGAACAGGGGATAATCGGGCGCCGTGACCGCATCTACGGTTTCCAGGTCGGAGAAAAGCCGCTGCTTATAATGATCGATGATACGGTTGCGAACGGCTACGAACAAATAGCCGGAAAGGTTGGTGACACGCAGGCCCTTCCGCTTTTCCCAAAGGTTGACAAACAGGTCCTGTACGATTTCCTCGGCCACGTCCGGATCGTGTACCTTGGCAAGAGCGAAATCATAAAGCCGCAGCCAGTATTCCCGGTAAATCGCCTCAAACGTCTCCTCGTCTACATTCCCGGGAATTAACGCCAATTCAGCACTATTGAAAGAATCAGAATGCAACTATTCAAAGATTGAAGGTTTAGAAATGCGTTTGCAATGAAAATCGTATCACAAATATTAAATTATTTTCCACTTTAGCTACACTTCGTCCTTTTTTATTTATTTATCAGTTTCCCCTTCCTTCTTTCCCGGTTTTGTAAAAAGAGTTAACCATTAAGGAGTTAAGGAGGGGCTTAATATCCTTAAATCCCTTAATGGTCTTTATTTAAAATTCCCCCCTTTATTAATGCGCTTTTACTTTCTTTGGAATAAGTTTGTAAAGACATCGATGACCCATATGAATATCCGTCCGCATATTTTCCCGTTTGCTATTATACTTCTTTTGCCTTTTTGCCTGTCTGCCCAGTCGCCGTCCGGGCTCCCGGAGATAGAAAAGCAGATCATTGCCAAAGGACTCGTCGATGTGCAGCAGGTCGACCCCACCATACAGGTAGAGCTGAAGTACGCAACGACCGACAATTTCATGAAGAAAAAAGTCTATAAAGAGCTCAGCCGGGCCTACCTTCAGAAAGAAACCGCCAGGAAGCTGGCCGAAGCGCATGTATACCTGAAAGAGATCAGGCCGGGTTACCGGTTCCTGGTCTACGACGCTGCCAGGCCCAATTCCGTGCAGTACCATTTGTGGAATACGCTCGATGAAATGGGCATTCCCAAAAAAGACAAGACCAAATATGTCGCCGACCCTGTGATCGGCTCCAACCATAATTTCGGATGTGCGGTAGATCTCACCATAACAGATGAAAAAGGCGTCCCGCTCGACATGGGCACTCCTTTTGATTTCTTCGGCCCCCTGGCCTACCCGCGTATGGAGCAGGAAATGCTGAAGGCCGGCAAGCTTTCGGCTAAGCAGGTCGCAAACAGGGAATTGCTGCGCTCTGCTATGAAAAAAGCGGGCTTTATCGTCAACACAACCGAATGGTGGCATTTCGACAGCATGTCGAAAGCCCAGGCAAAAGCACGGTACGGTATGATCAGGTAAAACGTGGTGAGTATAAGAGGAGCGCTTAACACATTATTAATAATAATATCGGTTTTCATTACTCATTTGACCTTACCGGTTACGAGACCCGTACTCCGTGTGACGTATACCGGCTTACCTTTAGCAATTCCGGCAGCTTGCGCGAAATATTTAAACATATTACCGACGAAGTACTTTGGGATGCCTACCGAAAGGCAGATGAGAAAGCTTTTGCCGAATTGTTCCAGCGGCACTACCGGAGCCTGCTGCATTACGGCCTGAAATTTACGCCCGATCAGCAGCAGGCCGAAGATTGTATCCAGGAGCTCATGATCAGGCTCTGGACCAAACGCTACGTCGTCAACGCTACGGAATCGGTCAGATACTACCTGCTGAAATCGTATCGTCATATCCTGTTCAGAAAGCTCCGGCAGGACAGGATATATTCTGAAAAAACGGAAGAGAACGATTATGCGGAGGAAGATATCTCCGTCGAGGACTGTATGATCAGGACCGAATCGGTAGAATTGCTCCAGCACAAAGTCCGGTCGCTGCTCAGCATCCTGACCCCCAGGCAGCGCGAGATCCTTTACCTTCGCTTCTACCAGAATCTTACCCCTCCCGAAATAGCGGTATTGCTCAATATCAATGCCCAGTCGGTCTGCAACATCATCCATAGGGCCTTCAGCAAAATACGGGAAGGCGCTCCGAAAACCTCCTACAATTCTTTTATATCGACGGTTTTTGGAATTTTATTTTTCTTCTTTTAAAAAAACATCCGAAACTGAGTATTGATTTCCCGGGCCGTGTGTAATGGGGGTAAAGACCATTCGCCAATACGCCCTGAACAATGACTCACGATCGATTTAAACTTCTGGAAGAGATTCTTTCCATGCCCCGCTTCAGGGAGTGGTGTCTCGGAGAGGCTCCCGAAACGGATGATTTCTGGAAAGACTGGGCCGGCAGCGACCCTGTAAGAAAGGAGGTACTGGAACACGCGAGGGAAATTACCCGGTCGTTCCAGGATAAGATCCAGCCCGTTTCAGAAGCATATATTTTTGAAAAGGTAAGCCTGGCCATCTCCGCCGCCCGCGACGGCGACGGGATCAGTCCGCCCCGCGCAAAAAGCATACGCTGGATACCTTTTGTGAAAACGGCAGCTTCGGTCCTGCTTGTGGTTGCGCTCGGCTGGGGAGCTTACCTCTACTACGACCGTAAAGTACCCGTATCGGCCGAAACATCTTCCCTGCCTGCCGCCGCCGTCGCTGATCCGCAATTGATCACAATTCAGAACACAGGAAGCCAGCTCCGGCATGTTCACCTGTCGGACGGCAGCTCGGTTATCCTTCAGCCTGGCAGCCGGATCCGCTTTTCTGAAATTTTCCCTGCCGGGAAACGGGAGGTTCACCTGAGCGGAGAAGCATTTTTCGAGGTAGTAAAGAACAAAAAGGCGCCGTTTTACGTGCTGGCCAACGAAACGATTACCAAAGTAGTGGGTACCAGCTTCAGGATCAAGGCAAAGCCGGGCGTTCCGCTTCTGGAAGTCAATGTAAAATCGGGAACGGTAGTGGTATTCAAAGATAAAATGAAGGCCGGCTATGATGTGAGCGCTTATCCCGGCGACCGTGTAACCGTGTTAAACAAGAACGAAAATGCGGTTTTCGAGCTTTCGGGAGCCGAATTGCTGCCGCAGCCCGAGCTTCATAACATGCCGGCAAGGCTTTCGATCGAAAAGCTCGGCTTTGTCTACGAAAGCACGCCGCTGGCCGATGTCTTTGCCGAGCTGGAAGCCGCGTACGGCGTTACGATCAAATATAATTCCGAACAGCTGGCAGGCTGCAGCCTCACCGCCGAGCTCAGCGACGAGCCGCTGTTTACAAAAATAAAATGGATAGCTGCCATCCTGGAAGCAGAATACACGATTACGGATAACGAAATCATCATTAACGGTAAACCATGCCAATAACAAAACCTGAGACGCCTATGCCCTAGACACCAGCTAAGAAAAAAACCGGGTGATGTTGCACCATCGCCCGGTTAAGCCCCAACCACGGAAAGAGTTCATGCCCGCGATATGGGTTTGTTTCCTCGATTTTGGATAGTTCAATAAAACCTAAAAAACTTTTAAAGTTATGGATAATCCTACACATAGGACTAAACTATTACAAATGGCCATGAAAATTACGGCTGTACAGTTATTCCTGGCGGTTTGGATGGGCTCGATCGCCTTTTCCAGCCCGGGATATAGCCAGGAGATGCTCGAAAAGAAAATCACGCTTCAGATCGAAAATAAAAAGATAGGGCAAGCCCTGAAAACGATCGGGAAGATATCGGGCGCAAGCTTTATGTACAGCCCGGAATTGATCCGGTCGGAAAGAAGCGTGTCTGTTCATGCAGAAAACGAAAGCCTCAATGCCGTTCTTCACCAGCTTCTGGATCCGCTTGATATTTCTTTCGAGGCGCACCAGAACCAGATTCTGCTGAAAAGGAAGAAAATGGCGCAAAACGAGTCTTTCCTCCAGTCCTACTCCAATCTTCCGGGCCGGTCGCTGTTTGCTGAAAGCCGCGTATCGGGCCGGGTGCTGGATGAAAAAGGAGACCCGCTGCCCGGCGTAAACATCCTGATAAAAGGAACTTCGCGGGGAGTGACGACCGATATCCGCGGCGGCTTCGAACTGGTAGTACCTTCGGAAAGCAGCATCCTGATCTTTTCTTTCGTGGGCTATTTAAGCCAGGAAGTTGCCGCCGGCAGCCGGACCAACCTGTAGATTACGCTTCAGCCCGATCAGAAAAC
>MEDT01000121.1 GCA_001724175.1 Cytophagaceae bacterium SCN 52-12
CTATACCCCCGGAATCATAGCCTTTCGTAATGAATTTTTTTTCTGTGCTGACGGCAGATAAAAAGATAATCGGGATCTCCCGGGTCTTACTATAGCCCGTTAATGCTTCCGCTACTTCAAATCCGTCCATACCCGGCATCTGCACGTCCAGGATAATGAGGGCATATTCATTTTTCAGAACTTTTTTTAAAGCTTCCTGGCCTGAAAGGGCGGTATCGACGCAAAATTTTTTGGACTCCAGCAAAAACTTCAGAGAATAGATATTTTCCGGTCTGTCGTCAACTATCAGGATCATAC
Organism: Cytophagaceae bacterium SCN 52-12; assembly: GCA_001724175.1. Lineage (GTDB taxonomy): Bacteria > Bacteroidota > Bacteroidia > Cytophagales > Spirosomataceae > Ravibacter. The sequence goes on from MEDT01000121.1 coordinate 298, forward strand.
TTTCAATAGTAATAGTAGCTATCGGGTTTATTCTTAAGCAGAATATTTTTTACGGGCGCGGCCGGGGTGTCAACCAGACAGGTATCGCGGAAAGCCTGTCTGTCCGGGTAAATCTGAAATTTATAAAAGCTAAAAAGTAAGATCCTAAATCGGGGTCCTGGAATAAAAAATTACGAAATCAATTGAAGTTTTTCTGCTATGATCCTGTTATGAAAAGTAAAGAAATATTATTGTCAATAAAGGTTATGTGATTTACGGTATAAGCCCACAAGTTAGCGATTTTGATCCGATATTTTTTATTTCCGGCAAGATTTAAATACCGGTGGCGGTTTTAACGAAGTAGTGACTGCCTCCGGATGAAAAGCAGTTTTCCGTCTACGGGGTGTGTAGAGGAGACAAAATGTATACCTGTCGGCCGGTAAGACGTCAGCTATCGGTTATAGAGATGGATATATCGGGAGAGTTGCCGGGCTATTTCAGCGCTGAATTCACCGCCGCGCATCTGCCACGTCCAGTTGCCTGTTGTGGTGCCGGGTTTGTTCATGCGGCTGCTTTCGTCCAGCTTAAGCAGATCCTGCATGGGTATGACAGCGGTTTGCGCCACAGACGCGTAGGCCATCCTGATCATGACGTCGTTTATATTGTTTTCGCTGACATCGATGCCGCAATAATATCCCAGTCTTTTGCGGGCGGATTTGCCGAGCTCCGTCCCGAACCAGCCCAGGGTGGTGTTATTGTCGTGCGTACCTGTATATACAAAGAAGTCCTTTTCATGGTGGTGCGGCGCGTGCGGTGATAACGCCGGGTCTCCTCCAAAAGCAAACTGAAGCACCTTCATGCCGGGTAACCCGCAGGATTTGCGTAAGCTGTGCACGGCGTCGTCGATCTCACCAAGGTCTTCGGCAACGAAAGGGAGCGTACCGAAAACTTCCGTCAGCCGTTTGAACAGGCCATCTCCCGGACCGGGCTTCCATGAGCCCCGTATGGCCGTTTTCTCACCGGCAGGAACCTCCCAATAAGAGGCGAAGGCCCTGAAATGATCCAGCCTGATTTGATCAAACAGCTGCCTGTTGAGCGACACCCGGCGTATCCACCACCTGTAGCCTTCCTTCTGATGAGCCGGCCAGTTGAAGACCGGCATCCCCCAGAGCTGCCCCTGGCTATTGAAATAGTCGGGCGGAACGCCTGCAATTCCGCGGAGACTGCGGTCGCCGTTCAGCGAAAAAAGGTGCGGATTCGCCCATACATCGGCCGAATCATAGCTCACGTAGATCGGCATGTCGCCCAAAAGACTGACACCCTGCCGATGGCAATAGCTTTTGAGGTTTTCCCACTGCCGGTAAAATTGGTATTGCTTCCATCGTTCCAGCTCAAGAGCCGGGGCATGCCCGGCCGCGAACTTTTTCAAGGCATCCGGGTTATGTAGCTTATAAGGCGCTTCCCACGTATACCAGGGCTGGTCGCCATGCGCTTTGCGCAGCGCCACGAACAGGGCGTAGTCGTCCAGCCAATGCTTCGCTTCGCGGCAGAATTTACCGAAAGACGACGTGCGTCCCCGTTCCGCTCTTGAGAATGCTTTGTCCAGGAGCATATTCTTATGCGAAATAACGGCCTCATAGTCAATTTCCCCTGTAGCCGGGAGGGTATGATCTTTCAGTTCCTGCGCTTCGAGCAGCCCTTCCGCCGCCAGCATTTCCGGGCTGATCAGGAGCGGGTTCCCGGCCATAGCGCTCCAGGTACTGCTACGGGAAGCATCTGCCACCAATGCTGCCCTGCGGCGCGCAGCCGGTCTGCAAAGCGGAAGGCATTTTCGCCCATATCCCCGATCCCGAAGGCCGAAGGCAGTGATGTAATATGCATCAGGATCCCGGCAGTCCTGGCTTTCGGAGGCTCGGTAAACGGCAGGATGGCCAGCGGGAATCTCCCGAAGATGTCGTTTAGCTTTATTTCTTTGCCTTCGCCTTCCCCGGGCGCAAGGATATTCCGCCATTTCACGCTCTCGCGGACGGGGAGAAGTATATGGGTATCCTTCCAGTCGAAGCCGGTTATAGCGGCCGGGGCCATGCCTTCCGCACCGGCAAGGTACAGGGGGAGCGCGGTCACTATCCATTCGTCCCTGTATTTCCTGGCGAATGCCAGGACATGCCTGCTATAAGCGCCTTTTACTTCAAGTCCTACATACGTTCCGTTGTGAAAAAGGTCTTTTGCCTCTTTCCGCAACTGCAGGAGCATCTGCAGCAGCCGGAGCTTGATCTTCCCGGTATACCGGTCTGCCCAGAGCAGCGAGAGATCGGCCTGCGGCGCATGACCTGCCATTTCATCCAGGTATGCCGTCCGCAGGGAATAATCGACAGGCCGCCGGTTGTCGGGATCTACAAAGCTGAGATCCCATAGCTCGGTGCCCTGGTACAGGTCGGGGATACCCGGCGATGTGAATTTCAGGACCAGTTGAGCGAGAGAATTGACAATGCCGAAGTCAGCCGTCTTCTTCAGGAAATCAGAAAAGGAGTCGTAAAACCTCCCGTTTTTATCAAGCAGAAAAGAGCTGAAAGCTTTTACGGCCTCTTCATACGGGGCGTTGATATTTGCCCAGTCGGAATGCTGCTTGCCTTCCCGGAGGTATTTGACCAGGTAGGCGTGGAGGCGCTCTTCGAAGTCATCATCGGGTTGGTCCGGCATAGGATGCGAGCCTGTGATGGCCTGGTAAATGAAATAGATGTCGTTGGGATGCGGCAGCTCTCCCGGGTAATGGTCGAGCAGTTTTTCCCAATCTTCGACCTGTTCTACCCAGCGATCCGGGATAGCGGCAAGCACCTGGAGGCGGGCCCGGGCATCTTCCCCGCGCTTGGTGTCGTGCGTGGCGGTGGCGTTCAGCGTAAGCGGCCATTTTTTCTGCCGCCGTTTCATGGCTTTATGAAAGTCGGCAGGCTCCAGGCCGAAATTCGCCGGATGGTCGCCTACCTCGTTTCGCCCGATGAGGCGATGGTAAGTATACATGAGGGTATCTTCTACTCCCTTGGCCATAAGCGGTCCCGTAAATTGCATACATCTCAGAAGAAAGGATGCCGCTCTCCGTCTGTAGCCCGGATCCGCCCCGTACTGGGCATGCCTGAAAACCCGCCTCATCATCCTGACCGCCTGAGGGTCGGCATAGGCCTCCCGGAGGATTGTCCTCCAGACAGATCTTACCATTTTATATGCCTTTTCCCGGAGCGGAAACTGTTCTTCATACAGCCTGTAGACCGGGAAATAGACCAGGAATGCGGAAATCGCTTCCTTTACCTTCTGAGGAGATATCTTCTTTTTACCCTGGTAAAGGTCCAGCTCCGTGAAATACTGGTACAGGTTAGCGGCTTCTCCCTGCATATACCGGGACAGTATCAAGGCCTTTTTTTCGAGCTGCTGCTGCCCGATCGAAATGCCGGCGTTAGTTCTCTTTTCATAATAGCGGGTGAGGGTGCCTTTGCCCGCCGGGTCGGTGAACAGGTTGTTGCTCAGCGAAAGGAAGTCGTAGCCGGTAGTGCCCTGCACCGGCCAGTCGCGGGGAAGCTTTTCACCTTCTCCCAAAATTTTTTCCGCAACGATGTAGGTATCGGGGCCGCAAAGCCTCCGGAGGTTACGGAGGTAGGCTGACGGGTTATAAAGTCCGTCGATATGATCGATGCGAAGTCCGTCGAATATGGACTGGTCCACGAGTTTTTTGATCAATGCGTGCACATCGTCGAATACCTTTTCATCCTGTACATTGAGACAGATAAGATTGCTAACTGTAAAGAAACGCCTGAAATTGATCCGGCGGCCGGTTTCCTCCCAATGACATAATTCATAATGCTGGTCGGCTATGAGGTCTGAGAGCAATGCAGGATCGGCGTTGATATCCCTGACGGCTTCCTCAACGGCCTTCCTGAGGAAAGGTGTGCCCGGCTCCGAAAAAAGCTTTACGCACCATTCTTCCCACTGTCCGGCATTGTATTCTTTTTCCGTCAGCTCATAGAGCTGTGAAAGAAGCTCCGGCAGGCCGGGCGTGACTTTATCCGGATTTATGTGCGACAGCACCCGTCGGTATGACGAGGGGCATACGGGGAAATCCTGGCCGGAGCAGGTGAGATAAAGCTGTCCGCGCGCAAGGCGAAGCAAGACTTCTCCCGTTAGAATGCTTCCGGCCAGGTTTTGCTTCAGCACCGGCACCATCAGCTTCCCTTTCATAAAGGAGGAGCTCAGCGCCGTATCAAAATGATACCGGTAAGGCGAAGCGCTCCCGTGCCGGAGGATGCTCATCAGCCGGGTGTTATCCGGGTGGTAGGCCATGTGGTTGGGGACTATGTCCTGCAGCCATGTAATCTCCAGGCTGCGGAGGCGCTTCTTCAGCCTGACCAACTGCTGCATGGTGCCTAATTCAGGGTTGATAAAAGCCGGGTCCGTTCCGTCATATCCGTGACTGCTCCCCGGTACGGCTTTAAAAACAGGAGAGGCATACAAGGTTCCTATGCCTAATTTTGCGAAGTATGCGGCATGTTCTTCAAGGTCATTGAAATTAAACTGCTGATGAAGCTGGATGCGGTAGGTGCTGTTCGGCGGATTCATAGGCAGGAAGCGGTTCAGGTTACGCCATCACCGGAAATTATCATGCCTCTGCGGCGCAGGCCTCCCTGATCCGGCGGTCGCGACGAAATAGTAGAGCAGTGAGGATATCTCTGCCTCATTTGGGTAAATTTTCTTCAGCCTTCTGCCGTCTCTTTCCGGCAATGTTACGACTGGGCATTTCCCCACGCGTCGTAACCCGGCTGAAGGCTTAACTGGAATAATTTTGATATCTTTCATTAAAAAACAGGAAGTCATATGAATCGTATCAAGTTTATTCTTTCGCTTTTAAAGGAAAGCTTTTCTGCTTTTATGGAAGACAATGCGCTCAAGCTTAGCGCGGCCCTGTCGTATTATACCATATTCTCCCTGGCCCCGATGCTTCTGCTGATTATCTCGATGGTTACTATTTTTCTGGGTGACGAAGCGTTTGAAGGCGAGCTGTTCGCCCAGATCAGCGGGTTGGTAGGCAAACAAGCTGCCGAACAGCTCCAGGAGCTGATCAAAAATACCGCAATAAGCAACAAGTCGACAACGGCTGCTATCATCGGCGGAGGCACTTTGCTGGTCGGGGCGACAGGCGTTTTTGCAGAGATCCAGGATTCGATCAACTACATCTGGTCGATAAAATCCAAGCCCCGGAAAAGCTGGCTCGGGTACCTTAAAAACAGGCTGCTGTCATTTTCGCTTATCATCACCCTAGGATTTCTGCTGATCGTATCGCTGGGTGTCAACACACTGGTCGATCTGCTTAGCGCCAGGCTTGAGCGTTACTTCTCCGACCTGTCGGTCATCCTGGTTTCCGGGCTGAATACGGTCGTAGTCCTGCTCATCATCACCGCGCTTTTCACCGTCATTTTCAAGATATTGCCCGACGGTCAGCTCCGATGGAAAGAGTGTCTGGTCGGCGCAGCATTCACGTCGGTATTGTTTGCTATAGGGAAATTCGCGATCAGCTTTTACCTGGGCAGGTCCGACCTGGGAGCCACTTACGGCGCATCCGCCTCCATCGTGATCCTGCTGACGTGGGTTTATTATTCCTCGATCATCCTGTATTTCGGTGCGGAGTTTACAAAGGTCTATGCCAAATCGGACGGAACGGCGATCGCGCCCAATGAGCATGCGGTTCTTATGATCCGGAGAGAGGTGGAGCGTCCGGATAACAGCCCTGCCGGGCGGCAGGATAGGGAGTGACCAGCTTTTCAACAACCTGGGAGAAGGCAGCCCCACAATACAACAGCGGCCCGGGCTTTTGATATTTCCCGGTCTGCCCGTTTCAAAATTTTCCGGGACGATAATGCCGTCTGGAACGACAATCCGCGGCTCCTGCTACCGGCCTGGCACAGGAATGGCATAAGACCGGTAATAAAAGGCTGAAAGCTTTTACCTGAAAACCAACATTATGACTATGAAAACTTCCGACAACCTTTTGCGCATTTCCGACAACGACAGAGAGATCGTGCTGGATCCTTCGAACTACAGCTATATCAATATCGGCACGGGCGAACGGATCATTTCCGCGCTGGCAGGCGTGGCCCTGACTGCCTACGGCGCTTTCTTAGCCCGTGAAAAACGCCTGTCAAAAAATGAGAAATGGTATCAGCTGGCGGTACTCCCGGTAGGGATGTACCTTGTGAAAAGGGGCCTTACCGGCTATTGCGCCTTTAACAATGTGATAGGACGTAATACGGCGGAGCAGGCGGATTTCACCCCGCTGGAACTCTCCGCGCATGTAAAAGTAGACAAGCCCAGGAATAAGGTATATAAACTGTGGAAGAATCCGGCAAACATGCCCGCTCTTTTTCCTCATATAGAAAAGGTCGAGGTGACAGACAATACCCACTCTACCTGGACTGCGGGTGTTCCCGGTACCTTCGCGAAGATCCAGTGGAAGGCGGAAATTACCGAAAATGTGCCCGGCGAACGGATAAGCTGGCAATCGACGGAAGGCTCCGACATCGGGAATGCCGGCGAGGTCAGGTTTAGGGATGCCGAAGGCGGTGGTACCGATGTAGAGGTATCGATCCGCTACATTCCGCCGGCAGGCCGACTGGGAAAAAACGTAGCGGAGTTTTTCTCTTCCGGGTTCCGGAAGGCGCTGTCCCGGGAGCTGGACGCCCTGGCCGGCAGCCACGCCTCCGCGCCTGAGCCCGCCGACGGCGGCAGGGTTTAAACGACATGGATTGGCAGATGACAGGCAAGAAATATCCCAAGCACCTTAAACAGGAATTTCGTGAAAGTAAGCGACTTCATATTGTCCCGGATGACTGAATGGGGAGTTGAACGGCTGTTCGGCTACCCCGGCGACGGGATCAACGGGATACTCGGCGCCATGAGCAGGCAGGACCGCGTCCGCTTTATCCAGGCACGTCACGAGGAATCGGCTGCGTTTATGGCCTGCGCCCATGCCAAATTTACAGGTAAAACAGGCGTATGTCTTGCGACTTCCGGGCCGGGCGCGATCCACCTGCTCAACGGGCTGTATGACGCCCGCATGGACCACCAGCCTGTGGTAGCCCTGGTAGGGCAGCAGAAAAGGACCGCCCTGGGCAGCAATTACCAGCAGGAGGTAGACCTGGTGTCTCTTCTGAAAGATGTGGCGGGCGAATATGTCCAGATGATCACCGTCCCCGCCCAGGCGCGACAGGTCATCGACAGGGCTTTCAGGATCGCTTACGAGAAACGTACCGTCACTGCCGTCATCATTCCGCAGGATGTGCAGGAAGAAAAGGCGGTGCAGACGCCGGAGCGGACCCACGGCAATGTGGTAACCGGCGTAGGCTACTCGTTTTCAAAAATGGTCCCTTCCGCCGATGAGCTGAGAAAGGCTGCGGCGATCCTTAATGAAAGCGGGCGGGTAGCCATGCTCGTGGGTGCGGGCGCCTTCGGCGCAGAGGCGGAAGTGAAGGAGGTGGCGGAGCTGCTGGGGGCAGGCGTAGCAAAGGCATTGCTCGGGAAAATGGTCCTTCCCGACGACCTTCCCTACGTAACCGGGTCTATCGGTATGCTGGGCACCAAGCCGAGCTGGGAGCTTATGGAAGGGTGCGACAGCCTGCTGATGATCGGCAGCAGCTTTCCTTATGCCGAATACCTGCCCGAGCCCGGCAAGGCGCGGGGGGTACAGATCGATTCAGACGCACGTATGCTGAGCATCAGGTATCCGATGGAAGTGAATCTCCTGGGTGACAGCAAAGCGACTTTACAGGCGCTTATCCCGTTTCTTAAATATAAATCCGACAGGTCCTGGCGGAAAACGGTGGAAAGCGGGGTAGCCGCCTGGAAGGAAACCGTTCACGACAGGGCCATGCAGCCGGCCGACCCGGTTAACCCGCAAAGAGTGGTGATGGAATTGTCGCAGCTGCTGCCCGAGCGGTGCATCGTATCTGCGGACTCCGGCACCAGCGCCTTCTGGTATGCCAGAAACCTCGCTTCCAGGGAAGGTATGAAGGGATCGCTCTCGGGCAACCTGGCATCCATGTGTCCGGCAGTACCCTATGCGATCGCTGCCAAATTTGCCTATCCCGACAGGATCCCGGTCGCGCTCGTCGGCGACGGCGCCATGCAGATGCTGTGCATGAATGAGCTGATCACGATAGCCAAATACTGGAAAGAATGGAAAGACCCGCGCCTGCTGGTCGTCGTCTTTAACAACCGCGATCTTAGCATGGTCACCTGGGAGCAGCGCATTCTTTCGGGAGAAGCGAAATACGACGCGTCCCAGGATATCCCTGATGTGCCTTATGCGGCGTTTGCAAAGCTGTTGGGACTGGAAGGGATGCGTGTCGAAAACAGCGAAGAAATAAGTCCCGCGCTCAGCCGCCTGCTCAACGCCGACCGGCCGGCCGTACTGGATGTAGTGACCGACCCCAACGTGCCGCTTGTGCCTTCGCACATAAGCATGGAGAATTTTTCCAATTACTTTAAGGCGCTCATGAAAGGCGATTCGGAACAGTTCCCCGTGATCAGGCAGACGCTCAGGGAGCTGATGCAGGGCGGGGTCGCCTGATCTCGGGGACTTTGCGACGGCTTGTACCTGTCTCCGGTGATCTTCTCAAAGAGCTTAAAAATAAAAACGCCCTATTGACGATCTCAATAGGGCGTTTTTTAGTGTATAGTGTGGGTGTAGCGATAAATTGTATAGTGTGGGTGTAGTAATAAGCTGAGTAAACCAGATTTACATTCTTTCCGATTCCTCGGCTAATCCGGCTGGAGATAGCTGTCGGTTTCGTTTTCAAGTTCTTCACGGGTTTTGGTGATGCTTCTGTAAAGCCTGCCTGAAAATTCGTAATCCGAATCTTCTACAGAAAACTGGCTTGTGAGCGAAGAAGCAGCAAAACGCCTTGTCAGCTTTCCGCTGCTTGTTTTCCAATAACTTTTGAGTCTGATATTCTGAAATTCCATAATGATAGTATTATAAATTATTATAAGTGAATGATAAGTAAACAAATTAATAGGCTAATAGCTGTTCTTCCTGAGCATCCAGATCCGCTTTCCCTCATACAGAATGTTCTGTATGCTGTAAGAGATCATCTTTCTGTGGAAGCATAAGTTAATCGAGCCGAAAAATCTTTTCAGGTTAATGTAGTAATACAGCCCGCTTTTGCCTACCCTGAACGTTGATTTGGGAATGAGGGATTTTGAGGGGACCAGGTACAGCACCCCGCCGGAAGCATCTCCCTGTTCAGTCGCGATACGCATGTACTTGTGCTTGTCAAGCCCAAGCAGGCGCCCGGAGGAAAAATCGAACCATAAAATACCATTTTCATTAACTGTTGCGCGGGCCGGGAGAAGTGAGTTCAAGTGAGAAGTTTGCATATTCATAAAAGTTAGAGTAAATTTTCAAGATAAGGTTTTAGTAATTGAGGTGTTTAACAAATGTATGCATTATGCTAACATTTTCCTAATATCCGGAAGCTTTTTTTTCTTACCCTGGTGAAAGACCCGTTGCTGAGCGGCGTTTAGCCAGTAAAAAAACACCCGGCGTCTTTTCAGACACCGGGGTGTTTAGTATATACCAGATAGTTATGCTTAACTGCTACATACGTTACCCCTGTGAATGGGATTTCCTTAGTGCGTAGGTTTTCTCCAACTGCGCCCGGACTCCCGCGAGAAATTCCTCCTCCTGCTTTCGTCCTTCTTCATAAAGTGAGGCTTCCGTCGGATCCGGGGATACCGGCGGGCAATCTTCAGTCAGTGCATTGGAGCCTCGTCTGATCCTTGTATGCTTCCTGTTTCTCAGGCTTTTGAGTTTTTCATTGAGTCGTATCATGATTCTGCGGTAATGTGATTATTAAGAGCTTAGCTGTATGTACTTTATATGCTTAAATTATTGTGCCAGAGGCCGGAAGGAGCGCCCGAACGGTCTAATACTACGTTTCTGGTGCAGCGGTAGTGTGGAACCGTCGGGGGTTAACTTACCCATAGTGTGAGAAAAGTCCATAGGCTACGGGGCACGGATTTAAATTTAGTTTGCATTTTCATAAAGTTTATTTAATTTGGTGCATAATAAATGTATGCGTTATGCTAGCATAGTTCAGGCTTTGATTGACTTTTTTATTTCCGGATGCAAAGAGGAGAGCAAATAGCCATATGGCGTAAAAAACGAGGTTTTACTCAAAAAGAATTAGCAGAAAAAGTCGGAGTTCCGAGATCTCTCATTGCCCAGTGGGAGAACGGGATACGCCGGCCTCATTACGAAAACATGTTTCCCCGCGTGTGCAAAGCCCTTGAAGTAGAGGTGGAGCTGCGCCTGAAAGATACGCGGACGGACTGAGTACTGAGCCCGGCCGGCAATCCTGTTCCTATAAACGTCCCGACATCTGTCAATTCACGATCCTTCAAATTACAACGCAGCGCAAGCCGGCAAAATACGTCTGCGGAAGGTTTACATTAATCACTCATAATAAACCATATAAACGTATAAACAAACATGGATGACAAAAAGCTGACCAGGCAGACGGGCGCGCCGGTCCCCGACAATCAGAATGTACAAACGGCCGGCCCGCGCGGTCCGATGCTCATGCAGGATTTCTGGTTCCTGGAAAAAATGGCCAATTTCGACCGGGAGCTGATTCCCGAGCGCCGGATGCATGCCAAAGGCTCGGGCGCCTTCGGTACCTTTACCGTTACGCATGACATTACCCGGTTTTCGAAAGCCTCCATTTTCAGTGAGATAGGCAAGAAAACGGAAATGTTCGCCCGTTTTTCGACCGTAGCCGGGGAGCGCGGCGCAGCCGATGCGGAACGGGACATCCGCGGCTTTGCGCTTAAGTTTTACACGGATGAGGGGATATGGGACCTGGTCGGCAATAATACCCCGGTATTCTTTTTCCGGGACCCGATGAAATTTCCGGACCTGAACCATGCCGTCAAGCGGGATCCGAGGACCAATCTCAGGAGCGCCAACAACAACTGGGATTTCTGGACGCTCCTGCCTGAATCCCTTCACCAGGTAACGATCGTGATGAGCGATCGCGGCATACCCAGGGGCTACCGGCACATGCACGGCTTCGGCAGCCATACCTACAGCTTCATCAACAGCGACAACGTAAGGTACTGGGTAAAATTCCATTTCGTCACGCAGCAGGGGATCGAAAACCTGTCTGACGAAGAAGCCGCAAAAGTCGTGGGCTCCGACAGGGAATCGTCGCAGCGGGATCTTTTTGACGCCATCGAGCGGGGGGATTTTCCTAAATGGAAGCTGTTCGTGCAGATCATGACCGAAGAGCAGGCCAAAACCTACCGTTTTCACCCTTTCGATCTGACAAAAGTCTGGTCAAAAAAAGATTTTCCCCTTATCCCGGTCGGTGAGTTCGAGCTGAACCGGAACCCCGACAACTATTTCCAGGACGTGGAACAGGCCGCTTTCAATCCTACGAATATCGTCCCCGGTATCGGTTTTTCTCCTGATAAGATGCTGCAAGGGCGGCTGTTTTCCTATGGCGACGCGCAGCGGTACAGGCTCGGGGTAAACCACTACCAGATCCCGGTCAACAAACCGACCTGTCCCTATCATGCCTTCCACCGGGACGGCGCCATGCGGGTGGACGGCAACTACGGCGGCACGCTGCATTATGAGCCGAACAGCTACGGCGAATGGCAGGAGCAGCCGGGCGCCAAGGAGCCCCCGCTGGAGCTGCAGGGTGTAGCGTACGCCCATAATTTCAGAGATGATGACGAGGATTATTTCACGCAGCCGGGCGACCTTTTCCGCATTATCAGGGCCGACGGAAAAGCAGACCTGCTGTTTCGCAATACGGCAGCGCAGGTCGGCGGCGCCGAAAAATTCATCCAGATCCGGCATATCAGGAACTGCTACCGGGCCGATCCCGAATACGGCGAAGGCGTGGCGAATGCGCTTGGCCTGAGCATGGAAGAGGTCAACAATTTCGATATGGCCCCCTATGACAGGTGGGCGCCGAGGCCGACTATCGGGTAGACCCGGCCTGGTTCAGGAAAACGTAAGCGGCTTGCCCGGGATCAGAATCCGGCAGGCCGCTTCTTTATTTCGCGCCTGGTTGAGGCGGATTTTCAAAAAAACTCTCTCTTTTCACACTGCACATACTGAATATTTCTTTGTATATTTCAACTGGGTATGTTCCCGGCCGGCGGTCGGGCGGCGCCTTTCCGACATGCTGCCGCTCACCCGGAGCGTTTGCTGCGGCGATTCACACCGTCCGGATTTTTTATACTTTAAAAGAATAAGATTTTGGAAGAAAGACATATTAAGTACTACTCCAGGCATTTGGAGAAAGAAATTGAAATGCTCGTATTCGGCAGCTGGGGATACCCGATCATCCTGTTCCCTTCAACACTGGGCCGCTATTACCAGGCGAAGGATTTCGGGCTGATCGATTCCGTAAGCGGTTTTGTCAATTCCGGCCAGTTTAAGATATACTGTGTCGACTCGATCGACGGGGATTCATGGTACGGCAAGCACCTGCACCCTTCCCAAAGGGTGCTCAACTACGTACAGTATGACAAATTCCTCACCCATGAGTTGGTTCCGGCTATCCAGAACGAGTGCAATGCCGACAAGATAGCCGTAGCAGGCTGCAGCTTCGGCGGGTATCACGCCGCAAACTTTGCTTTCAGGCATCCCGACAAGGTGTCTTGCCTGATGAGCATGAGCGGGGCTTTCGATATGCGGACGTTTATGGACGGCTATTATGACGACAATTTTTATTTCAATAACCCGGTCGATTATATGGCCAACGAGCAGGGCTGGAGGTACGGACATATGAAGATCGTGCTGGGGACCTCGGAATGGGACATATGCCTGAACAGCAATGTGCAGATGTCGGGCATACTCAACCGGATAGGGGTAGACCACTGGCTTAACATCTGGGGATGGGAAAAGCACGACTGGCCGCTATGGAATAAGATGTTTCCTACTTATCTTTCCCGTATGTTTTCTTAACGATCCCGCAAGGGGCAGCTTTACCGATATCAGATCACTAAAGACTTCATATTCCAATGAAAAAAATAGGCATATTGTTTGGCATGGAAAATACCTTTCCGCATGCTTTTGTAGAAAGGGTCAACAAAAAGAACATAAAAGGCATAGTTGCGGAGGCTGTCCAGATAGGGAGCGTTCAGCAGGCAGTTGCTACGGATTATGCCGTCATCATCGACCGTATTTCGCAGGACGTGCCGTTTTACAGAGCCTATCTCAAAAATGCAGCGCTGATGGGTACTGCCGTGATCAATAACCCTTTCTGGTGGAGCGCCGATGAGAAATTCTTTAACAATTGCCTGGCCGAGACTATCGGCGTGCCGGTGCCCAGGACCGTGCTGCTGCCGTCGAAAGAAAGGCCGGCCGATACGACGGAGACTTCTTTCCGGAACCTGAAATTCCCGATGGACTGGCACCAGATGTTCGATTACGTCCGGTTCCCGGCCTATATGAAGCCTCACGCGGGCGGCGGGTGGAAGAGCGTCTACCGGGTGGCAGACCCGCAGGACCTCTGGAACAAGCATGAAGAAACCGGCCAATTGGTCATGATGCTGCAGGAGGAGATCGTTTTTGATGATTATTTCCGTTGCTATTGCATAGGCGGGAAAGAAGTCCGCATCATGCCGTATGAACCGCGCAACCCGCATCACCTCCGTTATGCCGCCAATATGAAAGCCGGCGGCCCGGCGGGAGAGAAGCTCCTGGAGACTATCCACGATTATGTATTACGGCTGAACCAGGCCCTGGGCTACGACTTCAATACGGTCGAGTTTGCGGTGAGAGACGGTATACCCTATGCCATAGACTTCTGTAATCCTGCCCCGGATGCGGATATCTATTCGGTCGGACAGGATAACTTCGAATGGGTAGTGGAAGCTGCGGCCAATATGGCGATCGAGCGGGCGCAACAGCAGAAACCGGGCAAAAATAACCTTACCTGGGGCTCATTTATCCGCACGTCGGCGATGAACCCGCCTGCCGCTGAGCTTCAGAAAGGGGAGACGGCCCGGAAAGCGACGGCTGCGAAAAAGAGCAGTTCCGCCAAGGCGAAAGCCGCGGCGCCCGCCCCGCAGGAGGAGGCCGCGCCGGCGGTAGTACCTGCTCCGGCGAAAAGCAGGGCTGCGAAGCCGGCAACAGAAAAAACTGCCGCCAGGACACCTGCTAAAAAAACAAAGAAATAGGCTGAGCCGGCATTATACACACCGATACCAGACTAACTAACCGGTAGCATTTATGGCGATGTTCACCCTTGGAATCGAAGAAGAATTCCAGACGATAGACCCTGTGACGCGCAATCTGCGGTCGCATATGTCGAAGATTGTGGACGGCGGGAAGATACTTTTAAAAGAACGGGTGAAAGCGGAAATGCATCAGGCCGTGGTGGAAGTGGGTACGAACATATGCCATAACATACAGGAAGCGCGCGAGGAAGTGAATTACCTGCGGAAGATGATCCTGGGGCTGGCGGATGACCAGGGGCTCTGGGTCGCCGCCGCCGGGACCCACCCGTTTGCCGACTGGGCGGACCAGCTGATCACGGACGATCCGCGTTACAACGAGATCATCGACGAAATGCGGGATGTGGCGCGCGGGAACCTGATATTCGGGATGCATGTGCATGTAGGACTGGAAAACCGCGGCGAAGGCATCCATATCATGAATGCAGTGCGGTATTTCCTGCCGCACGTATATGCGCTGTCCACCAATTCCCCCTTCTGGTGCGGGCGCAATACGGGCTTTAAGTCCTACCGCTCAAAAGTATTCGATAAATTCCCGAGGACCGGCCTGCCCGATTTTTTTTCTTCCATACATGAATACGACGACTACGTCAACCTGCTGATCAAAACCAGATGTATTGACAACGGCAAGAAGATCTGGTGGGACATCAGGCTTCACCCGGTATTCAATACGATCGAGTTCAGGATATGCGACGTGCCGCTCAGGCTGGAGGAAACCATATGCCTGGCGGCAATCATGCAGGCGCTGATCGCAAAGATCCATAAGCTGCATAAGCAGAACCTGAATTTCAGGGGGTACCGCCGGGTGCTGCTGAACGAAAACAAATGGCGCGCGGCAAGGTATGGCATACACAGCAGGCTGATCGATTTCGGAAAGCAGGAAGAAGTAGAGTACAAGGTGCTCGCTTATGAGCTGCTGGACTTTATCGACGATGTGGTAGACGAGCTGGGGAGCCGGAAGGAGGTAGAATATGTGCATACCATCCTGGAGCGCGGCACCGGGGCGGACCGTCAGCTGGCCGTATATGAAGAAACCGGCGACCTGAAAGCGGTTGTGGATTATATCGTGCAGGAAACCCGTATGGGATTGTACTAGCAGTTGACTTTTCTTTCGCCTCTACGTCGTTTTCCGGTAATTCCAGATTGCCAGACCGTTCAATATAGCAGCGAATATGACAAGGTAGCCCAATTCATTTTTTATCTCGGAAAACCCGCTTCCTTTTAAGACAATAAGCCGGACGACCTTTATAAAATGCGTTACCGGTGTAGCGTCCGATAGCATCCTGGCCCATTCAGGCATACTGTCTGTGCTTGTAAACAAGCCGCTCATGAGCATAAATATCATCATGAAGAAAAAGGCAATGAACATCGCCTGCAACTGTGTGTCGGCGAAGGTCGAGATCAACAATCCCAGGCCCAGTAAGGCCACCAGGTAAACGGCGGCGAACAGGTACAGCACAACCAGGCTGCCTTTCGGAAAGATGCCGTAAACAATGTACATCACCAGCAGTCCTATTGTAAATACGACCATTCCCACAATCCAGAAAGGGATAAGCTTTCCAAGTATGAACTGCCATTTTTGAATCGGTGTTACATTGATCTGCTCGATAGTTCCTATCTCCTTTTCTTTCACAATGTTCAGCGCCGTGATGAAGCCCCCGATCATCGTAAGCAGTATCACCAGGATACCGGGAACCATAAAGTATTTGTATTCGGCTCTCGGATTATACCAGTTGCTGCTTGCTACCGAAATTTTTGCCGGGGGCTCTGTTGCCCGGTTCCCGGCCAGCTTCATATTGATATCGAGATTATTGTTGAAATCAGCCAGGACAGCAACCAGGTAAGCGCCGCCCAGGGAGGCTTTTGTCCCGTTAATGGCATCGACCGACAGGTTTACTTTCTGGCTTCCTTCACGCATAAGGTTCCTTTCAAACCCCGACGGAATTTCTACGATCAGATCCGCCTTGCCGTACTCGACCATTCCCAGTCCTTCCTTATAGGAGCCCGGGGTGCCCATCATCCTGAAATAACCGGATGAAGCGATTTTATTTCTCAGCTGCCGGGAATAGCTGCTGTGGTCGTGGTCAACATACGCTACATTTATGCTCTTTACCTCGAAGTTGGCAGCCAGCGGCAGGATCACCAGCTGAAAGGTCGGCATCACAAACATCATGGCCAGTATGGTCTTATCCCTTAAAATCTGGCGAAACTCTTTTTGAAGTATAAAACCTAGTGTCTTCATTGTAGCCTGATTTTGAAATTCCTTAATGCGATGAGCAGCAATCCGGAAGACATTCCCGCCAGAACGAGCGTTTCCTTCCACACGTACCCGAAACCAAGTCCCTTCAGCATGACGCCCTTCATAATAGCGTAATAGTATTTTGACGGTATGATGTAGGAAACCCATTGAAACACTTTGGGCATATTTTCCAGAGGGAACATAAATCCGGTCAGCAATATGGTCGGCAGCATCATCCCCATCATCGAGATCATCATTGCCGTTTGTTGCGAAGCCGTAATATTGGATATCATTAACCCCAGCGAAAGGCAGGTCACAATGAACAGGATGCTTTCTGCAAAGATCAGGATAAGACTGCCCCTTATCTCTACATTCAACAGGAATACCGACAGCAGCAATATGACAATGAAATCGATAACAGACAGCACCAGGTAGGGGACAGCCTTTGCAATGAGCACCATAATCGGTTTAAAGGGCGATACTAGCAATATTTCCATTGTTCCCAGCTCTTTCTCGCGCACTACCGCCACGGATGTAAGCGCCGTGCTCACGATCATGAACACCAAAGCGATAACGCCGGGAATAAAGTTGAGCGAACCGTTCTGCTCTTCATTGTACAGCTGTCTCATTTCAGGGATGATCCTGTAAGACGGCGTGGCATTGGGGTTAAGCTCCTGCTGGTAATTGTTAACGATGCTGTTCAGGTAATTGGTTACGGTAGTTGCCGTGTTAGGATCGGAAGCATCGGCTATGACCTGGATCTGTGCTCCGCCTGTTTTATAAAGGTCGGAGCCGAAATTTACCGGGAATAATATGGCGCACTTTATTTCGCCTCTTTTAAACCGTTCCCCGATATCTTTATAATTCAATGCAGGCGTCTTAACCTGGAAATAGGAGCTCGACCGTATTTTCGAAATGATCTGCTCCGACTGAACGTCACGGGCGTTATCGAGAACGGCAATGCCGATATTTTTTACTTCGCTGCTTAACGCGAAGCCGAAAAGCAGGATCTGCACGATGGGCATTCCGAAGAGAATCAGCAAAGTACGCCTGTCCCTGAATACGTGGTAAAACTCTTTGCGTATGAAAGCCAGTAACTGTTTCATTCTAATCCGATTTTCTTTTGGCCCCTCTGGCTAGTTGGTAAAACACATCGTCCATGGTATTGGCGTGATACCGGTTTTTAAGATTTGCAGGCGTATCCAGCGCCTCTACGCGGCCGTCGACCATCACGCTGATCCGGTTGCAATACTCGGCTTCGTCCATATAATGTGTGGTTACGAACACGGTAATGCCGCTGGCGGCGGCCTCATAGATCATGTCCCAGAACTGCCTCCTGGTGACAGGATCCACACCTCCCGTAGGCTCGTCCAGAAACACAATTTTAGGGCGGTGGAAAATAGCAACTGAGAACGCCAGTTTCTGCTTCCATCCCAAAGGCAGCCCGCCGACGAGCTTTCCGGCTTCCTTTTCCAGGCCCAGCGTAGCGATCAGCTCGTTGCTGCGTTTTTTTATTTCAGGTCTTGAAACGCCGTATACGCCGCCGTAAAACCTGATATTCTCCCATACGGTCAGGTTATCATACAGGGAGAATTTCTGGCTCATATAGCCGATGTTCTTTTTGATCTTTTCCTGCTGCCTGTACACATCAAAGCCAGCTACCGTGGCCTGGCCCGATGTAGGATAGGAAAGCCCGCACAGAATACGCATTGCGGTTGTTTTTCCTGCTCCGTTGGCACCAAGGAAGCCGAATATTTCGCCGGGTTCCACATCAAAGGATATACCGTCGACAGCTTTAAAATCTCCAAATCTCTTGGTCAGATCTTTACACGTGATCGCCTTATTTTCCATTACCCGTTTCTCTTCATAGTTGACTATTGTTCTGCTCGTTCATCAGGCGGATAAAACTGTCTTCAATGGTCGGGGTGACAGTTTTTACCTCGAATCCCTCGGCATTATCCCCGCCTGCAAGCCGGATCGTATTGAACGCATCCGCATCATCCGCCTTCAGCGTAAGGTGAAGGTATTCGCCAAAAGGATAGCAGCTCTCTACCCTGGTATCGGGACGTAGATCCTGTAAGAGCTTATAGATATTATCGGCTTTGGCTGCAAACAACGGCCTGGGAAAGCTCTGTACGATGTTACCGGGCGTATCAATGGACATGATACTGCCGTTCGCTATCAGCGCTATGCGGTCGCAGAGCGTGGCTTCGTCCATATAAGGCGTAGAAACCACAATTGTAATGCCCTGCTTTTTCAGCTTGCGGAGCATTTCCCAGAATTCTTTCCTTGAAACCACGTCTACGCCCGTCGTCGGTTCGTCCAGGAAGAGAACGACCGGCTTATGGATCAGGGCGCAGCACAAAGCCAGCTTCTGTTTCATACCGCCTGAAAGCTTTCCCGCCCGCCGGTTGCTGAAGGGTTTTATCTGCTCGTATATGTCTTTTATAAGCTCGTAATTTTTGCTGATGGTTGTTTTGAATACAGTTGCAAAGAACGACAGGTTCTCTTCGACCGTTAAATCCTGGTAATGCGAAAAACGGCCGGGCATATACCCGACGATATTGCGGATCTCCCTGTAATCTTTTACCACATCAAATCCCTCTACCGTAGCAGTTCCGCTGTCTGCAGTCAGCAGCGTCGTCAGGAT
>MEDT01000122.1 GCA_001724175.1 Cytophagaceae bacterium SCN 52-12
GCACCAATGGCACGATGGGCTTCTTCTGAAAGTTTCTCCGAAGCTAAGTTGTTTTCTTAAATCAAAGCAAGCAAGCGCCGCTTCTTTAGAATTCGTGGCAAAATTTCATCCACATAAAAAGGCTATCGGTCCGCGATAGCTATCGGAAATCAGCAGGGTCCGCCTTTATTCATCGACGACCTGCGTCAGGATGTGCTATTCCGTAGGCATTTGCAAAGGAGGAACGTTATGCTCCGCGCCCGGGTAGCCGATATTCTGATTGATGATCCCTTTGGTATTGGCATTGATCGCAGCCGCCGGGACGGGCCACAGCATATGGTGCACGCTTATTTTGTATTCTGCCCATCTGTGGGCAACTCCCTTGTTATAGAAATTGCTCTTGGCCGTTACCCAGTCATAATAAAAATTGTAGCCTTCCTGCTTGATGTTGGCTCCAGTACCGCCGGGACCGGAAATGGTGTTCAGGCTATAGCTCCTTCCGAAATACTCGCAGGTCTTACCTGTTTTAGCAAAGGTATAGGCAATCCTGGTCAGCTCGATATGACGGTTTTCCTCGAAGTACAATTCACGTGCCCGCTCATCCACGATAGCGCCGATAGAAATATCTGCCGCGGTATACGGCACTGCTCCGGCGCGTCTTCGTACCACATTCAGCATTTCCGCAGCCTGCCCGTTGGCGCCCTTCCAGTAATAGGCCTCTCCCATCAGCAGGTACACTTCTGCCGACCGGTAAATATACATAGGTGTTTCACCACCCCAATTCCAGTCCGCTGACAGCGGATCGGGAACGAATGTTTTAAAATGCGGCCACTGGTACCATGCACGTATCGAGTCTTCCACCGACATAGCGGGATTTTTAATTAAATGCTGACCATAGTAGCTATTGCCTCTTGATTTA
This sequence comes from Cytophagaceae bacterium SCN 52-12, assembly GCA_001724175.1. Taxonomy (GTDB): domain Bacteria; phylum Bacteroidota; class Bacteroidia; order Cytophagales; family Spirosomataceae; genus Ravibacter. The sequence goes on from MEDT01000122.1 coordinate 899, forward strand.
AGAGCCGGGTCATTGTACCACATATCGGCAGGGCTTTTCCAGCTGTCCCGGTTATGCACGCCGCGCATGTCTTCCTTCTCTTTGTCGGTCCAGACGGTATATTGATAATAGTTTGTGGAGCGTGCGCGGCCTATTCCCCGCCCGTATACCGAATTGATCTCATACTGCGGCTCTACGTTGGAAGTGAAAACGATACCGGCAAAACCATCAGGCGTATTGACCCCCACGATACGTGGAAGCAACTGCCGGCAAAGCTGCGAACGGGCAGATCCCTGGGCGTTCGGGTAAGACACTATGTACATCAGGCCCTCTGTATTGCTTACGTCCAGCTTGGCCTCTACGCTGTGCAGATCGTGCATCAGGTTAGTGCCGGGTTTTGTCCTGTTGGCGGTAAACCGGGAGGTCATGAGGGGGTGGGCGGCCACGATCTGCTCGCCGATCCGGATGGCGTCGTCGAAAAAGCCAAGGGAAATATCGATTTTCATCAGCAGGGTCCCGCAGGCGCTCTTGCTTACCCGGCCCCGGTGTACGGCATCAGGCACTTGTTCGTATGCCCAGTCCAGGTCCTTTTTCAAACGGGACAGAATGCTCCAGCGATCGGTGGAGTAGTAATCCGTCTTCGGGTCTGCCACCTCTTCGTCCAGGAAAGGAATATCGCCGAACTGGTGCACCAGCTTGTAATACCAGTAAGCACGATGGAAATAAGCCTGACCCAATATCCTGTCCCGCTCGGCCGCGCTTGAAAAGGTAGCCTGGTCGATGCGCGAGATCACGATGTTTGCATACTGGATGGCCTTGTACCCGTTGGTCCAGTACCAGCCTACGCGGGTAAAATCCGGGCTGTTGAGGTTTGCGTCGGGCAGGAGCGATTTGTCGATATCCATCTGAGGCCCGGCCTTATCCGTCGTGCCTTCCACGGCGATATCGGACAAGACCATTTCGGTCAAAGCCGGCATTCCGTCGCCGTTGTATTCGGTGAACATTATTTTTTCACAGGCTGCCAGGGCCGCATCAAAGCCTTCTGCATCCACATAAGTATTTTCGGGTGTGTAGAATGACAAAGGCCGGGGCTCCAGCCAAGCGTCGCTGCATCCGTTTAGCGAAACCAGGAAAATGCCGGCGATAATCCTGGCGCATGTAGGTGTTTCAATGTATCTGATCGCTTTCATCCTTCTGTCAATTACAATGTTACATTAATACCGAAATTCAATGTGCGCGGAGTCACCGTCCCGCTTTCAGGATCCCAGAAGTTCCAGCGGGTCATAAAGACTCCGGCATTCTGCAGGCTCGCCGATACCCGGATGTCCTGTATCCGTGCCGATTCCAGCATTCTTTTGGGCAGGTTATACGACAAAGTGATATTCTCCAGGCGGACAAATGATTTGTTTACCCAATTGGTCCCGATATTTTTGGAGCCGATGCGTGCGTAATCGTTGACAGGCGTCGCAGATGTCCACCGTGGGAAATCATAGTCTGAGGTACGGTCGGGGAACGCGTAGTTATTGGCTGCCCGCTGGAAGGCGCCGTAGTAATTCATATTGGAGTAGATCATGCAGGAAAGCGTGATTCCTCTGAAGCCCGCTTCATTCCGCAGCGACCAGCGGGAACGGGGTGTCTGGTATCCCTGGAACACCCGGTCCTGGTTGTTCATGATCCCGTCGCCATTCTGATCGATGTATTTGAAATCGCCGGGCTGCAGGCCGTAGATTGCCGCCGTTTCCTTTTCGCTTTGCTGCCAGACTCCCGCCCGCTCATATGCCCAGATCCGGTCGGGATCCTGCCCGATAAACCAGCCGTTGGTAGGGTCATCGGCCTCTTTCCGGCCGGTAATATTGCCCTGGCCGTCGAATACGTTGACCATATCGCCATACAGCGAAACGATTTTCCGTCGGTTCATGCTGAAGTTCCCCGTGGCGGTCCAGTGGTAGTCGCCCGATTTTAAAATATGGGCGGTCAGGGTAAACTCAAAGCCCTTGTTCTGAATTTGTCCCAGATTGCTCATTACGCTCCGGTAGCCGGTAATATCCGGCAGCGCCCGCGAAACCAGCAGGTCGTTTGTCGTCGCCACATAGGCTTCCGCCGAGCCGTTCAGCAGGTTGTTGAGCAATCCGAAATCAAGCCCGAGGTTATAGGAGGCGGTACGTTCCCACTTCAGGTTGTGGTTGGCCATGGTCGTTACATAGATCTGCGAGGTGCTGTACACATTGCCGTTCTGGTCGATGTAGGGGGTCAGGCTTGAGCTCATCTGTGAAAGCGCGGCGTACTGCCCGATCTCGCGGTTACCATTTTCACCCCATGAAAAACGCAGCTTTCCGTAGTTGAACCACTTGCCGGTGTTAATGAACGCTTCTTCGGAAAACACCCATCCCGCCGCAAGGGAGGGGAACACCGCATACGGGTTTTTCTTGCCAAACGCCGAATACCCGTCACGACGAACCGACGCCGTCAGCATATACCTGTCTTTCAGGGAGTAAAATACCCTCCCCATTAGCGCATTACCCGTCTGATAGGTATCTTCGCTGGATACGGTAGACACAGCACCAGCCTCGAGACGGTGGTATCCCAGGATATCGTTGGGAGAATAATTGGACGCATTGGCCGTTGTCTGCCAGAACTGCGCTTTTTCTGCATTGGCCAGCAGGGTGACCTCCACCCGGTGCATATTGGCAAATTCGCGCTTCCAGCGGACAATATTATCCAGCTGCCAGTTATAGCGCTTGCTCAGCGTCCTGGTAGACGACCCACCGACCGACGCCCAGTTGTCGCCCCGGGATGAATAATGGTTGTAATATTCGTACCAGTTGTAGTAAGGCGAGAAGTTGAGGTTATATTCAATTCCGAAAGGAAGGTTGATTTTGGAATAAAGCGTGGTAATCACATTCTGCCGCCTGTCGATCCTCTCCGTATATAGATTATCGTAGAAGGGATTGACAGGATCCAGACCCGTAGGACGCCGCCTGTACCCGCTCTCCGGATCGTCGATATTATTCGATCCGTAGGGGGATATCATCGTCATCTGTCCCCAGTCCGATTTCAGGTAACCTTCGTTCCGCGTGGCAAACTGCGTATTGATACCGGCTGTTAAAAATGAAGTAATCTTCGATTCTACGTTCAGCCGTACCCTGATATTTTTATACCGGTCCCCGACAATCACCCCTTCCCGGTCGGTATAGCCGAGCGAGAAATACTGCGACACGCGGTCGGTAGCGTTGGAGACGCTGATATTATAATCCTGCTGCAGCGCACGCTGGAAAACAAGCTTATCCCATCGGGTGATGTTGCCTGCGAAATAATTGGCGATTTCCGGTGTGGTCAGGTTGAGCCGGGAGAGCCATTTGGTCGTCAGCTGCTCGTCGTTGACCGAGGTTACCGGTGTCTTCTGGTCGTAGTTATACCAGTCGAGCTGGTTGATGCCGTTCAGGTCGAAAGGGTTTACAAATATCTGGGGATAAGTCGCCAGGTAAGATTCCGAATTACGCCCTTCATTGTAGTCCTGCCTGAATTTGAGGAAACTGTCCTTGTCCAGGATTTTCGGCTGACTGGCAGAAAACGCCAGCCCGGTATTCGACGCCAGGGTGATGACAGGCTTCCCTTTTTTCCCTTTCTTAGTCGTGATGACGATCACCCCGTTGGACGAGCGCGAGCCATATACTGCAGCGGCGCTTGCATCCTTCAGAACATCGATAGCGGCGATATCCGTCGGGTTGATATCGGCCAGGGCGCCTTCGTAAATGACATTATTGAGTACAATAAGCGGGCTGTTGCCTGCGGTCAGCGTGCCTTTCCCCCTGATAGACAAGGAAGCCTCCGCCTTCGCATCGGTTGCTATCCCGATATTGAGCCCGGGCGCATTAGCCCTCAGGATATCCTGTACATTGCGCGGGGCCTGGGCAGACAGCTCCTCGGCCCTGATGCTCGAGATCGCTCCCGTCAGGTCGCCCTTTTTGGATGTGCCGTAACCGACGACTACTATCTCTTCCAGCGCCTTTTTATCCTCATGCAGCAAAATTTCCAGGTAGTTCCTGTTGCCGACAACGACTTCCCGGCTTGCATAGCCCACAAATGAGCACACGATCACCGACTCCTCGTCGGGTACCGATATGCTGAATTCGCCGTCGGCGTCGGTAATGGTCCCTTGCTGGGTTCCTTTCAGGATAATGTTTACGCCGGGCAGAGGCTCGTTATTTTCGTCCTTCACATTGCCTTTCACCACCATGTCCGGAGGGCCGCTTTTCGGGAAAACGGGTTCGTCAGGGACANAGGGCCGCTTTCCGGGAAAGCGGTTTCGTCAGGCACAGACCCGGCAGAATCGGGTATGCTATTATCTTCCCGCTCCCTGTGCCGCTCCAGGATAATGAAATCCTGGGAAACGGAATATTGTATACGCAGCGGCGACAGCAACGCCTTCAACACCTGATCCAGGGCCTGGTCGCGGGCGTCGAGGCTCACCTTACGGCCTCTTACCATCGACGAAGTATAGGTGAACCTTACCTTCGCCGATTTTTCAAGACGCTGAAGCACGCTTTTAAGTTCTTCCTTTTCAGCGTGGATAGTCACCTTTCTGTTCAGCAGGTTCTGTGCTGACCCGAGGCTGGCATACACCATACCCCCCAGCAGGAAGACCAGTACCAATGGAAAGCTCACTTTCATAATTATATGAATGTAGTTTCGCCCTAAAGCTCTTTTTTTCATAATTTAACATTTGGTTTTTGAAATCAGGAACAAAAACCCCCTTTCGCTCCCTTTAAAGGAGCGGGTCATGTAATATTGACAAAGGGAGCAGGACCGGCGGTGCTCGACCCATCGCCGGTCTTTTTTTATGAGTAATTACCGTATCCTCATAGGCGCTTCGGTTTAGTGATGGTAAATGATTTTCTGCCGGTTGAACCGCTATTCACAGCCATTGCTTTCGATCATGATCTGGTTACCATCTACCCGGTAGGTCGCCCCGATCGTACGACAAAGGATGTCCAGCTTCTGGTAAAACGGCTCTTCGCGGAATGGCAGCGTCAGCAGGCAATGCTGCATGATCGTTTTGTCAAAACGTATCGGTATCCCGTAAGCTTTCTCAAGCGCCTCGAAAATAGCGGCGGCCGGTACTTCATCGAAATGGAACCGGCTGTCCAGCTCCTGGCGACGGACCATCAGGGGCTCTTCCGCCAACGTGCGGGTTATGGTCTTGTCGGAAGAAGTATAAACTGCTTTCTGGTTAGGAGTGAGCACTATATTTTCCTTTTTTTCATCCAGCACGTAGACGGCGACCTTACCTGTCCTGACCGTTACCGATACATCATCCGCGCCCGACCTCACAGTGAAGCTCGTTCCAAGCACACGCGTGGCAATTCCTCCCGAATAAACAAAAAACGGCCTCAGGCTGTCCTTCACAACCTGGAAGAAGGCCTCTCCCGACAAAGACACATTCCTGCTGTCCGATCCGGTAAAAGATGCGGCATAGCTGATGCGGCTTCCGGGAGATAGCCTGACCACGCTGCCGTCGGGCAATGTCTGCTCCAGGTCGGAAGAGCGGTCGTTCACAATTTCTGTATCGCTCTCTCCGGACCGGTACGCAGTGGGAGCTCCGGCCCCCGCCGGGCGGGTTTGGTGCCAGGCCAGCCACCCGATCCCCAGTATCAGTACGACAGCAGCAGCGTACCGCACAAACGGGGTGTAGGTCTGCGGCATATGCTTTTTCTCCGGCTCCCCGATACTGCGCATGATCCGCCTGATATCGCTTACCATCTGCGTATCGGAAAGCGCGGAGGGCTGCTTCTTCCATTCTCTTACGATGGCGGCGGCCCGTTCCAGGTCTTCGGCTTTGTCGGGATAACGGAGCGGAATTTCCGCCCATTTACTGTCCGCATCAGCAGACCGGGACAATGCCCATTCGCGGAATTCGTCGTCGTTCAGGAAATCTTCGAACCTGTAATTTTTATATCTTTCCATAAGCCGCCATATGCATACATGTCACCTGCCCGTCGCCGGGAATCCGTCGTTAGCGATCTCGCTTTCGCCAGGATACCTATATAGTAGATTTTGAGGGGAGAAATAATGAAAGATGAATGACTTTTTTTTAAAATCATGGCTGTAGCTTGAAATAGCGCTGGTACAGAGCGGTTATTTACGCTACGCAAGTCCCGCAGGGACGATATTTTCATAACCGCCGGTTACACCGGCGGCAGACGCCCGCCAGGCCGGATCTAGTCCCGCAGGGACGATACATACGGCTCGTCAGAATGAGTACCGTCCCCCCGGGAGATGAGGTTCACCTTGACATTATGATCATTAAAAAAACCAGCGTAAACTCCGTCTTCCAGCAAAGCTTGAATGCCCTCAGCGCTGAATAAAGCAGGTTGGCTACCGCAGGGCGGGATATGCCCAGAAGCCCGGCGATCTGCTCGTTGGAAAGCTCTTCGAAAAATTTCAGATGGAGTACTTCCTGCTGGCGTCTCGACAGCTTCTGCATGACATGCGAGATCTGTACCGACTGCGCCCTGGCGCTTTCGGCCTGTATCATTTTCTCCTCTGCGGCCTGCCCGACCGACGCATCGTCAAACTCCCCGGAAATTTCGATGAGCAGCTTTGCCGACTGCTTTCCACGGAAAATCTGGTGCCGGAGGGCAGCAAACAGGTACAGCTTCAAATTGTCGGTATCGTTCAGGAAAGCCCTTCTTTCCCAAAGGCTCAGCATCAGGTCATGCAGATTGTCGCGCAGTATATCGGGATCTTTCTGGAATTTCAGCCCGTAATCGAACAGCGGACGATAGTAACGATATAATAGCCGCTCAAAGGCGCTTTTGTCTCCCTGCCGGAATGCCTGCCATATTTCGGTATCCTTTTCGATCACTTTTACCAGCTGTCAGCGGCTGGTAAAATTAAAGAATTGCTGTATAAAGTAATAATTTTTCGGCAGAATTGCATTTACTCTGTTCTCAAACTCTGCGTCGGGTTCGTCATAGCAGCTTTGATCGTCTGGAAGCTGACGGTCATAACAGTGATCACAAGCGCCAATAGGGCTGATGCTGCGAAAACCACCCAGTCGATCGCGATCCGGTAGTCGTAATTAGCCAGCCATCCGTCGAGATAATACCAGGCAATGGGTACGGCGATGATGCAGGAAACTGCCACCAGGAGTATGAATTCCCTGGAAAGCAGCCGCCACAGGTTCGCCACGCTGGCGCCGAGCACCTTGCGGATGCCGATCTCTTTGGTGCGCTGCTCGGCCACAAAGCTGGCCATGCCGAACAGTCCCAGGCAGGAAATGAATATGGCGAGCATCGCGAAATAAGAAGACAGCTTGCCGATGCGTTCTTCGGCCCTGAATTTGCCGCCAAACGCCTCATCCACAAAGGTATAGCCAAACGGCACGGCGGGCACATATTTTTTCCAGACCTTTTCGATGATGCCGACGGATTGGCTGGTGCTTTGGCCGGGGTTAAGCTTTATCACGAGATTTATCAGATTCTGGTGTGGCTGTATGTGATATATGGTGGGCCGGACCGGGAAAAAAGGCGATTCCTGCAAAATATCATCGACGACACCGATAATCGTATAGGCACGGCCCTCCCATGTCAGCGTTTTGCCTACGGGCTCTTCAAACCCGATAAACCTGGCGGCCGATTCATTGATGACAAAGGCCAGGGAATCCGTCGCAAAATCCCTTGAAAAGTCTCTGCCTTTGTTGATGCTCCATTGCACGGTTTTACCAAAATCATACGACACGCTGTTGCTGGGAAAGTCGACCCCCAGGTTGGGGTCTTTGCCTTCCCACTCAAAACCGCCATTGGTGTTCCAGACACTGGTCAGCGGGCTGTAGCACGCGGCCATTTCCTCGATGGCGCCGGCGGTTTTCAGTTCCGTCCTTATCGCTTCAAAATGGCTCTTGATTTCCTCCTGCAGGCTCAGGTTTATCAGCCCCTGTTTCGTATAGCCCACCGGGCGGTTTCTGGCATACTGGATCTGCTGGTAAACAACGATGGTCCCGATGATGAGCATCACGGAAACGGTAAATTGCGTTACCACCAGGACCTTACGCGGAACAGTCGCAAACCTGCCTGCGCGAAAGGTTCCTTTCAGCACTTTCAATGGCTGAAACGACGACAGGTAAAGCGCCGGATAGCTTCCCGCCAGCAAGCCGGTAATGAAAATAAAGGCCAGGTTAAAGAACCAAAACAGCGGGCTCTGCCAGGAAATCCCGATTTTTTTCCCGGCTACTTCGTTAAACAGCGGCAACAACGCGATGACCAATCCCAAAGACAACGCAAAGGCCAGCAGTACGACCAGATAAGATTCGGCGAAGAACCGGCTTACCAACTGCCAGCGATAAGAGCCTACCGTTTTGCGGATGCCTACTTCCCTGGCCCGTTTTTCGCTCCGGGCCGTGGCCAGGTTCATGAAATTGATGCAGGCCAGCAACAGCACGAATATACCGATGATGCCGAACAACCGGATGTACCGGATGTTCCCACCCGTATTGACCCCGTCCCTGAATTCGCTATATAGGTTCCACTTGCCCATAGGATGCAGGAAAACAGCCCATTGGTATTTTTTTCCTCCTTCGTTTACATTGTCCAGTTTTACATTTTTGATCTTTGCAGATACCTTTTCCATATCAACATGATCGGCCACCTGCACAAACGTCTGGGAGTTATTGTTCCCCCACGGATTCTTCATATTTCTGGCCCAGGGATTCTGAACCAACCATAATTCCCAGGGCATCATGATTTTTACTTCGCTGAAAGAAGTATTATCGGGCAGGTCTTCGTAAACACCCGTCACCTTTACCTCGTAATTCCTGTCGAACGTAATGGTTTTACCCATAGGGTCTTCTTTTCCAAACAGCGATCCGGCAGCCGAGGCCGACAGCAGGATGGAATACGGGTCTTTCAATCCTGACCGTGTCCCTTTCAGCATGCTTAGCGTAAGCATTTCCGGCGCATCCGGTTCAAAAAAAATCCCATCCTTGACGAGATGCTTATCCCCGACTGACAGCATATGGCTGCCATTCCACGACGCCTGCACCACATATTTGAAATCACTCCCGTACTTTGCCCGCAGCTCGGAGCCCATTACCACGGGATTGGAAGTCTGGCTTGCTATCCTGCCATTAAAGTTGGCATGCTGCATTACCTGGGCAATACGGTCATAGTTTTGATGGTACCTGTCAAAGGTAAGCTCATCATACACCCATAAGCCGATCAGCATGGCCACGGCCATGCCTACCGCGAGGCCCCCGATATTGATGGCGCTGTATCCTTTGCTTTTAACCAGGTTGCGCCAGGCGATGTTAAGATGGTTTTTGAACATAGCTTTCAGATAATTACTCGTTTCTCAGGCTCTCCACCGGGTTGGCCAGCGCCGCCCGGATCGCCTGCCAGCTCACCGTAAGCAGCGCCACCACCGCGGCAGCTAACCCGGCCAGGACAAACATCCACCATCGGATGTCGACTCGATAGGCAAAATTGGTCAGCCAACTGTTGCCTGCCAGCCAGGCCAGCGGCGTTGCGACCAGCAATGCAATACCCACCAGCACAAGGAACTGCTTCGAAAACAAAGCGGTGATACTGATTACATTTGCACCGAGCACTTTCCGGATTCCGATCTCTTTGGTCCGTTGGGCAGTCGCAAATGCAGCCAATGCAAACAATCCTAAGCAGGCCAATACAATGGCGATAACAGAAAACGCGGAAAATAGCCCCGCCATACGTTCTTCCCTCCGGTAAAGCGCGTTGAAATCCTCGTCCATGAAATGGTAATCAAACGGACGATGGCCCACTCGCGCCTTCCAGGCACTTTCCAATGCGGCAAGCGTAGACGGCAGGTCGTCTCCCTCGATCTTGACAAACAACTGCCTGACAAGCGTGGTATCCAGGAATACCAGCAAGGCGCCTATCGGTTCGTGCAGCGATGCAAAATGGAAATCTTTCACCACGCCTACGACGGTTCCAGGGACGTCTCTTGAAATGGTTTTCCCTATTGCCTGCCCGGATGTCCAGCCCAGTTCCCTTACCGCCTTTTCGTTCAGGATATAAGAACCCTTGTAATTCAAATTGTTATTCGCCGTGTCCTGCAGCGCAAAATCCGACCGGGTAAAATCCCGCCCCGCCACCAGCTCCATCCCCATGGTCCGGAGATAATCCAGATCCACCGGCGTAGCATTCAAAGTCAATTCCTTCGGACCGGATCCGTCGTCTGTCCTGATCAGGTCTCCCCATCCGATGGATGTGGGGTCTTCATAGGCCCCCGTAACGCTTACTACATGAGGGATGGCACGAAAAGCATCCTTCAACTGGTCGTATACGGGAGTCGTTTTGCCGTCGACCGGCAGTACCAGCACGCGCGACCGGTCGTACCCCAGTTCCTTGCGCTGGATATACGAGAGCTGGTTAAGCACGATCAGCGTCGTGGCCATCAGAAAAATGGCGATAACAAACTGGAAAACAATCAATCCCTGCCTTAATCCACCACCTGAATGCGACATGCGCACGCCTGATTTCAGGATATTGACCAGCTTTTTGCTGCTCAGCACGATTGCGGGATATGCGCCTGCAAGTAAGCTGATGATTGCGCTTAACAGCAAGGCGCAGAGCAGAAGACGCGGCGCCAGCAGTACAGCAGTTGTAAACGCTTTACCCGTTATCGCGTTGAAGACCGGCAGCAGGGCAATGCTGACAAGCACCGCCAGCACCAGGGCAAGCGTGGTAACGAGCAGCGACTCGCCCAGGAACTGGTTCAACAGCTGCCGTTTATCCGCGCCCATCACCTGACGGACACCGATTTCAACACTACGGTTCACCGACTGGGCTACAGCGAGGTTAGTATAATTTCCGCAGGCGATCAACAAGATCAGCAGGGCTACCACGCTCAGGACATAGATATAGGTCATATTGCCGTTGGGTTCCAATCCGACCAGGGGCGACCGGAGATGTACCATTTTGAGCGGCTCCAGATGGAATGTCCAGTAATCGCCATCGGGGGTGCTCATCTCGTCCCGGTTGATCCGCTTCATATAGTCAGTAATCGCAGCAGCCAGCCCATGGATCTGCCCCGCATCCCGGAGCAGCAGGTAGGTGATGTAATTCGCCGAGCTCCAGATTTCAGTTTTGGCCGCATTGAGACTGGAGAACGAGATGATGAAGTCGTATTGGATCTGCGAATTGAGCGGTGCATCCGCCGCCACGCCCGTAATTTCATAGTTCCTTTCAGCCCCGTCGAGACGGATTATTTTACCGATAGGGTCCGTATCCCCGAAATATTTTCGTGCAGCAGTTTCGGAAAGGACAACCTTTTGCGGTGCATCAAGGGCGGTGCCCGGATTGCCCTGCAGCAGCGGAAACGAAAAGATATTGAAAAAACCGGCATCGGCATACAATATCCCGCTTTCTTCAAAAGATTGCTGCCCGACAAACACTGAGCGGACATCTTTCATTGTGCGGACATAGCGCTCCACCTGCGGGAACGTTCTTTCGAACTGCGGGCCCACTTTGCTGCCCGTCTGCGCAAACTGCCGCCGGGTGCCGGAAATGCTGAGGTCGGAGGTCACCCTTACGATCCGGTCGGCGTTGACATGGAATTGATCATAGGTCAATTCATTCCCAATGTACAACCCTATGAGCAGGCATGCCGCCAGGCTGGTAGTCAGTCCGACGACGTTAACGCTGCTGTACAGCTTGTTTTTACGGAAACTGCGCCAGGCAGTTTTGAAATAGTTCTTAAACATTTCTTTCAGGTAATTTACTCATTTCTCAAGCTTTCCACCGGGTTGGCCAGCGCCGCCCGGACCGATTCGTAGCTGACGGTCAGCAATGCAATGGCAATCGCTGCTAATCCTGTGGCAGCAAACATCCACCATTCGATCCTGATGCGGTAGGCAAAATCGAGCAGCCATTGGTTCATGGCCCACCACGCTATAGGAGAAGCGATGGCAACGGCTATCAGCACAAGCGTCGCAAAGTCTTTTGACAGCATCGCTACAATACCGGATACCGATGCGCCCAGCACTTTTCGAATGCCGATTTCCCTGGTCTTCTGGACTGTAATAAACGAAACGATGCCAAAAAGCCCCATGCAGGAAATAAAAACAGCCAGTAGAGCGAAGACCCGGTACACCCGCACCAACTGGCTTTCATGGCGGTAAAAACCGGCAATGGTGTCATCCAGGAAATTGCCGTTATATACATGGTCGGGAAAAAGACTTTCCCACAATTCCTGTATGGTGGCCAGCGCCTGCCGTGTGCCGTCACTACGCAACTTAATACCTGCCACCTGGTACCACGCGTGGTTAGAGGCGATAAGAACCGGCTTTATCTCCTCGCGCAGCGAGTGGGTGGCAAAGTCTTTCACAACGCCTGTGATTTCCATCCATCTGTCATGCCCGCCGATCCGTATCGTTTTACCAAGAGCTTCTTCAGGGCGCTGCTTATCTATAGCAGCCCTGGAAGTCTGTTTATCCAGCAGGATATAGGTTTGGAAATTACTGCTGGTAGCTCCCCAATGAGCCGGATCATAGTTCAGCAGATCAGCGTTAGCTTTGACAGTGGCAAAAGAGATAATGAGATCGAGAGGGAGATTGGTATTTGACGGGATACTTTCTATCACCCCTCCTACTTTTACCGGCAGCACGTTTTCAACCAGTATGGTCTGCCCGGTTGCCTCGTTCCAGTTACCGAAAAATTTATCGGCCATGGAGCGGTCCAGCACGATCACTCCCGGATCGTTCAGAGCCTCCGGGCCCCCGCTCAGCCATTTGCTGTCGAACAGGTCAAAATAGCCTGGTTCTGTGAAATAGACGGCTTCTTCCCTGAACTTCCGCGGCTGGCCGGAACCTGCCTCGGCAATCGTCAGCTGGCAGTCGTCAAACTTCTTTAACGGAACAACTTTTCTGAGATTCGGAAGGTCTGTCTTCAATGCTTCCGGTAAAGGATTAGGCACACCTGCATTATAATCTATACCGCTATCGAATTTCTCCAGCGTGACTACCCGGTAGATCTGCCGTGCATTGGCATGGAAAGTATCATAACTGGTCTCAAACCTGACGACGGTAAATAGCAGGAATACAGCTGCAATCCCGACAGACAACCCGGTGATGTTAAGTAACAGTGTCCTTTTGTCGTGGGAGACATTCCGCCAGGCAGTTTTTAAATAATTTTGCATCATACCATTTTGTTGTCTTTATAGCGGCAAAATATCGTATCACTATTGGAAAATCAGTTTTACCTCGCCACGCAATGCCTTTGCCTGTACCGCTGCTCGACATCCACGTGCGTTATGTTTTTGTCACGCAATGATAACACCCGGTAAGGTTCAGCATGCTGCGCCCCTGTTTGGCTTAACCTGTGCATATTCTATACCAGAAATGTAACCTTCTGTAATCCAGTAAATTAATCAATACTCATCCATTCGTACTGTACGAAAATGAACAGGCTGACGAACAAAAACGGACAGCAGGACTTCCTTTCCATAAGAAATATCGTACCCGGGCAGTATATTTGGTTACTGAGCCCGGTAACTCCTGTATTGATACAACTTCCTGCCGCTTTAAAAATGATGTTCCATTTACTGCTCATTCTTTTCCTGAACTACGTACCGGGTCATCCTGCAGGCGGCTGGGGCGTGGAGGAGGCGTTTCCCAAGCTCACGTTTAGCTACCCGGTCGATCTCACCTACGTACCCGACGGGAGCCGGCAGCTGATGATCCTCGAACAACCGGGCGTCGTCCGGATCTTTTCGAACCGATACGATACCGATACTGCCCGGACGGTGCTCGATATCCGGTCGCGCGTGAGCTACGGCGGCGAAGCGGGTCTGCTCGGACTGGCCCTTCATCCTGAATTTCGAGAAAACGGCTTCATTTTCCTGAACTATACCCGGAAAGATGATGTAGATAGCCTCGAGACAGTTGTAGTGCGCTACCAGGTCGACCTGGCCGATTATACCGCCGATCCTGATTCCGAAACTCTGCTGCTCCGGTTTTATCAGCCGTATGATAACCACAACGGCGGCAGCCTCCAGTTCGGCAAAGATGGCTTCCTGTACATTGGCGTCGGCGACGGCGGCGCGTGGGGCGACCCTTTCGACAACGGACAGAACAAGAAATCACTGCTTGGGAAAATCCTCAGGATAGATGTCGACGCGACCTCAAAAGGCAACTACGGTATCCCGGCAGACAACCCGTTTGCCGGAGATCCCGCCGGGGCTGCTGAAGAGATCTTCGCCTATGGCCTCCGCAATCCCTGGCGGATGAGCGTTGACATTGAGACCGGCGCATTATGGGTAGGCGATGTCGGGCAAAATAAAAGGGAAGAAATCGACGTGGTTGTAAAAGGCGGCAATTACGGATGGCGGCTCAAAGAGAGCATCGACTGCTATAAACCTAACAAGAATTGCGAAGTTCCCGACCTGATCGACCCTATATTAGACCTCCCCCAGGATAAAGGTGAGCATTCGGTTACGGGCGGGTTCGTGTATAGAGGCAAAAAGTGGCCTGAGCTCTATGGAAAGTACATCTTTGGCGATTATGTGAGCAGGAGGATCTTCGCGCTTACCTTCAAAAACGGCAAGGCCGTCAAAAACGAGATCCTGACCGAAAATGCCGGCAATATATCTTCTTTTGGGGTGGATGAAAACCAGGAGATCCTTATCTGCGATTACGCCTCGGGAAAAATACTGATGCTGAAAAAGAAGTAAGTCCCGGGGAGTTATTCGGTACGCAACGACTTCACGGAGTTTACCACTGCCGCTTTAATGGCCTGCCAGCTTACCGTCAGCAGTGCAATGGCGATCGCGGTCAATCCTGCCACAGCAAACATCCACCATTCGATCTCGATACGGTAGGCAAAATCGAGCAGCCACCTGCTCATGGCCCACCATGCTATGGGAGAAGCGATGGCCAGCGCCAGCAAAACCAGCTTGACGAAGTTGCCGGACAGCAGCCGGAAGATGCCTGCAGCCGATGCACCCAGCACTTTCCTGATACAATCTGTACGCTGCTCAATGTATCCTAATAGCATACCAGTTCGGCAAGCAACTGATAATCAAAGTGTTAAGTATCAACCGGTGCGCACTTGCTGTGCGGTTCCGGACAGCTTCGCCGTGAAGCAGTATGGAAATTACTTTGAACTTAAAACAAAAGATATTTTCCACTTATAATGAATGATATCTTTTGTTAATAATAAAAGATATTTATATTTAAGTTAAAATTGCATGCGTTAAATTCGGTATCTGATATGATAAGACAGGAAACTATAGGGATCGTTATAGATTCTCAGAGGGAAGCTTTTCTAAACAAAGACACCGGATTGATACGTGACGCTCTTTCCACTATCCCTGTCGCAGCTTCATTTGCTACCATCATAACCGGTATACGTCGTTGCGGGAAGAGTACGCTGCTCTTACAGTTGCTTCGCAGAGACTACCAGGATGCCCTATATCTTAATTTTGATGACATACGCCTCGCCGGTTTCGAGACTTCCGATTTCCCACGCCTTCAGAAAGATATAGAGAAAAGAAAAATAAAGGTCCTTTTCTTTGATGAAATCCAGATCATCCGGGGCTGGGAAAGATATATAAATCAGCTCCTTCGTGAAGAGTATAAGGTATTTATTACTGGTTCGAACGCATCCATGCTCAGTAAGGAATTAGGAACGCACCTGACCGGCAGGCACTTATCGATGGAGCTTTTTCCATTTTCCTACCCGGAATTTATACGCTTCAAGGGAAAGACTACCGGAGACAGCGCCGTAATGGATTATCTCAAAACAGGAGGAATTCCGGAATATGTCAAAACCGGTATACCTGTCATTTTGAACACACTTGCGGATGATATACTTATAAGGGATATTGCCGTCAGACATGCCCTCAGGGATGTAGTTTCACTACGTCAGCTAACCGGCTTCCTGATTACAAACATCGGAAATCCGGTATCGGCCAATAAACTCGCCGGAATGTTTGGCATAAAGTCCCCTGCTACCATCCTGGAATATTTTTCCTTCCTTCAAAACGCTTACCTGCTTGACTTCGTCCCCATGTTCAGCCATTCCCTGAAAGTTCAGGCCCGCAATCCGAAGAAAGTATACGTGATGGATACGGGACTGTATACAGAGAATTCTGTATCTACGAGCAATAACTTCGGCAGGCGCCTGGAAAACCTTGTTTTTCTACATCTGCGCCGGAAGTACAAGCATGTGTTTTATTACAAAAATCGCGGGGAATGTGATTTTATTATCATGGAAAAAAACACTGTAAAAAGGGCAGTACAGGTTTGTTTTGATATAAATGACGAAAATTTCGACAGAGAGTATGACGGACTGTCAGAAGCCATGCAGGAAGCCGGTATAAACAGCGGGATTATCGTAACGCTCAACCAGAGCGATACGTTCGAAAAAGACGGAAAGATTATTCATATGATACCCGCATCTGTATTTTTCGAACAGATTGAGCCCCTTTGAAATATAGCCCTATCCATTTTTTCCTTACTTTTAGCGGTTTAAAAAACCCGGTATGGAATCGCTTGACAATATAAACGCCTTAACACTCGTATTCGCCGCCCTGCTTATTTTTGCTATTGCCTACCGCTTCTATGGCCTTTTTGTAGCAAATAAAGTACTGAAACTCAACAACAGGCACACTACTCCCGCCATAGAATTTGCTGACGGCAAGGACTACGTGGCCACCAATAAAAATGTCCTTTTCGGGCATCATTTTGCAGCCATTGCGGCAGCGGGGCCTTTGGTCGGGCCTGTTCTCGCCGCCCAGTTCGGCTACCTGCCCGGGGCCTTGTGGATCCTGATAGGCTGCGTCCTGGCCGGCGGGGTCCACGATATGATCGTGATGTTCGCCTCCGTGCGCCATAAAGGGCAAAGCCTCGCCACCATCGCATCGAAAGAGATCGGGAAAGCCACCGGGACTGTAGCCGGGTTCGCCGTTCTCTTTATCCTGATCCTGACGCTGGCCGGGCTTTCACTGGCCTGCATCAATGCGATGCACGAAGCTTCCTGGTCGCTGTTTACCGTGGTCATCACGATGCCTATCGCCGTCATCATGGGGCTGATCATGCGTTACCGCGCAAACAGCGTCACCTTTGCCAGCATCCTGGGAGGCGTGCTGCTGATCGCCGGGATCATCGGCGGGCACAGCCTGATGCAGAACGAATTCATGAATGACCTTTTTACCTGGGACATCAAAACTATTTCCGTCGCCATCCCGCTTTACGGCTTCCTGGCGTCGGTGCTCCCGGTATGGCTGCTGCTGGTTCCGAGGGATTATCTTTCCACTTACCTCAAAATCGGGACCATCGTCATGCTGGCGATCGGCGTGATCGTCATTCACCCTACCGTCCAGATGCCGGCGCTTACGGATTTTATCCACGGCGGCGGCCCGATAGTCGGAGGCCCCGTCCTGCCGTTTATCTTTATCGTGATCGCCTGCGGTGCTATCTCCGGGTTTCATGTGGTCATTGCGACCGGAACCACCCCTAAAATGATCGAAGAAGAGCGGCAGATCCTGTTCGTAGGCTACGGCGCCATGCTGGTGGAAGGCTTCGTGGCTTTGATGGCGCTGATCGCAGCCTGTACGCTGATGCCGGGCGACTATTTTGCTATCAATACCCCGAAAGAAGCCTATGACGCCTTCCTGGCCGCGTATCCCGGCCTGCAGACGGTCGATCTGCAGCATTACTCCGATGTGATCGGGATCGACCTGCACGGCCGGACCGGCGGCGCCGTTTCGCTGGCGGTAGGAATGGCGCATATCTTCGCTAAAGTGCCGTACATGGACGAGCTTACCGCCTACTGGTACAATTTTGCCATTATGTTCGAAGCCGTGTTCATCCTTACGGCGATCGATGCCGGAACAAGGGTCGGGCGTTTCTTCCTCCAGGAAATGCTGGGCTCGGTCATGCCGAAGTTCAACGACAAGAACTGGGTGCCGGGCATTATCATCAGCAGCGCGGCGTTTACCTTCGCATGGGGTTACCTGGTCTTTACCGGCAATGTGAGCAGCATCTGGCCTCTTTTTGGGATCAGCAACCAATTGCTGGCCGCCTGCGGGCTTATCGTGTGCACCACTATGCTGATACGCATGAACCGCGGCAAATACGCTCTGTGCGCGGCTATACCGGGTGTTTTTATGGCGCTTATCACTTTCTGGGCGGGCTACCTGCAGGTCACTTCTATTTATATCCCCAAAGGGCAGTACCTGCTGGCAGGCCTGGCTGTTGTCGCCATGGTGCTCATGCTGGTGGTTTTCGTCGGGGCATTCAAAAAGTGGTACCAGTTGCTGAAAATCGATACTGTTAAAACCGATTACTACGGCGAGCAGGTCAAGGAGCTTGTAGAGCGGTAAACCTCATTTCTCATGCCCCACGGTCGGGGCCACCCGGTCATAATTTTCTACTAACTTTAGCTTTGACTATATCGCGCCAAAACTATCTTAAAAATGCACTTTTGGCGTGATATAAATTTTTATATTGCGCCAAAACGTATTTTTTTTTCTATTTTTGGCGTAACATAAGCCAACGCTATGGAAGTTGTTATCGGCAGGCTTGAGGAAATCAAGCTTTTTCGTAAAATCGAACAATCCGGCGAAACGGAGCTTGTTGCTGTCTATGGCCGCAGACGGGTCGGGAAGACATACCTGATTCGGAATGGATTCCGGCAGCCTCCCGACTTCGAGTTTACAGGGTCTCACTATGCAACCCTGAAACAACACCTGGAAAGCTTCGGCCTGGCACTGGGCAAAGTAATGGGCAACGTTCCCCTGGCGGCACCCAAAAATTGGCTCCAGGCATTTGACATGCTGGAAAACTACCTTAACCCTTTATTGAAAAAACAAAGAAGAATCATATTCCTTGACGAGTTCCCCTGGATTAATACTCCCCGTTCGGGTTTCTTACCTGCTTTCGAAAACTTCTGGAACACTTGGGCAAGCCGGCAAAAAAACCTTGTAGTAGTAATATGCGGCTCTTCGGCAGCGTGGATGATCAAAAATGTAGTCCGAAACCGGGGAGGGCTTCACAACCGGGTAACGCAGCGGATCCGTTTGCTACCGTTCAATCTTTCAGAAACTGAAACTTTCCTGAAAAGCCGGAAAGTGAACCTGGACCGCTTCCAGCTTATCCAGCTTTACATGGCAGTAGGCGGTATTCCCCAATATCTCAAAGCTGTAGAACCCGGTGAAAGTACTGCTCAAACAATTGACAGGCTATGCTTTCAGAAAGACGGATTTTTACACGAAGAGTTCAGCAGTCTCTATCATTCGCTATTCGATAACGCAACAGGCCACATGGAGATCGTACGTACACTGGCCCGGAAGCCTTCAGGGCTTACACGTCAGCAAATCATTGATACCTGTAACCTGACTTCAGGTGGTCATGCGACTCAATTGCTGGAAGAGCTTTCCGAATCGGGATTCATTCGCCCTTTCATTCCATTTGGAAAGCAATCCAAAGACAGCATTTATAAGCTCACTGACGAATACTCGCTATTCTACCTTCATTTTATCGCCAACAGCCGGGCCAAAACACCAGGATCCTGGATGAAACTTGCCGATAAGCCGACCTGGAAAAGCTGGAGCGGTTATGCTTTTGAATCGATATGCGCCAAACATATCCAACAAATAAAAAAGGCATTAGGAATTGAAGGCGTCTATACCGAGATATCGGCCTGGCGCCAACGTGGTACCAAAGAAGATACAGGCACACAGATCGATTTGCTCATCGACCGGCAAGATCTATGTATCAATGTATGCGAAATGAAGTTTTCCACTACCCCCTTCGAAATAACGAAATCTTATGCGGAAAACCTCCGCACAAAGCTTTTTGCATTTAAAGCGGCTTCCAAAACAAGGAAAACACTATTTCTCACCATGATTACCTCCTTCGGAGTACGCAATGCTGACCAATATCCTGGCCTGGTTCAGAAAACACTTACAATGGATGAGCTTTTCAAAAATGATTAGAGTTAAAACTTCAGAAAAATGATGCTTTGTTAGGAAACCCAAACCTTTAGCCTATTTTTAAAAGGTGAAACAATTTGGATCAATCCCGGAGGCATTCGAATGGATAAAGTGCCACACACACCTGAATACGCTTTTTCCATTTCATACCGCCCGAAAAGTTCACATTTTCATAGTCCCGTTTTGCCAGCCGGAACGCAGATGCCAGTCCTTCATAGGGTGCAGGAGAATGCGCGCCAGGTAGAAGCACCTCTTATGCGGTATCTTCGGAAAATAGCTGTACCTTACCATTTGAACGAAATTTTACATTAAAACTCGATAAATGAACAACCAGCTGACACGGAGGGGTTTTGTGAAGAAATCCCTGGCAACGAGTTTGTCCCTTGGCGCATTGGGGAGTTTGTCACTTCCACCCTTGTTTGCGCAAAATTCCGGAATGAAACTAGGCTTCGTTACGTATCAGTGGGGTAAGAGCTGGAACCTCTCCGAGCTGATAGCCAACTGTGAAAAAACCGGTTACCTCGGAGTGGAACTTCGAACCCAACACGCCCACGGTGTAGAAAGCGCGCTTTCAAAAAACGAAAGAAAGGAAGTGAAGAAAAGATTTGCAGATAGTTCCGTCACCTGCATCGGATATGGGAGCAACTACGAATACCACAGTCCTGACCCGGCCGTATTGAAAAAGAACATCGACGGTACAAAGGACTATATCAAACTTTGCAAAGACATCGGGGCTACCGGATTAAAGGTAAAGCCCAACACCATCCCGGACGGTGTTCCAAAAGAAAAGACGATCGCCCAAATTGCCGCTTCCTTTAATGAAGTAGGCAAATTTGCACAGGATTACGGCCAGCTTATCCGGGTGGAAGTACACGGTGTCATTACGCGGGAATTGCCGGTGATGAAAGCCATCTTCGACCAGGTAACCGAAAAGAACGTCGTTATCTGCTGGAACAGCAATGACTCCGACCTGAACGAACCCGGGCTGGAAGCCAATTTCAACATGGTCAGGCAATGGCTGGGAGATACCACCCATTGCCGGGCTTTCAGCACATTAGATTATCCTTATCAGGACCTTTTCAGATTACTCAAGGGAGCAGATTACAACGGATGGATCTTGTTGGAAGCCCACACCGATCCGGATGATAAAATTGCGGCAATGGCCGGGGAGAAAAAGATATTTGACGAGTTGATAAGCCGTATCTGATCCGGCATATATCAGCATAAAAAAACAGCAATCAACTGTAACCCTATAACAGGTAATGACACAACGTAGAGATTTTATTAAAAAGAGTTTGTTGGGAGGGGCCGGGATAGCCATTACCGGTATGTCCATGAGTGCGAAGTCTTATGGCAACATCCTGGGCGCTAATGACCGGATCCTCCTTTCTGTGATCGGGATCCGGGGACAAGGAACCAACCACATCAACCAGTTTTGTAAACTAAAAGGCAGCAGAAATGTCGTTATCAAAACGCTTTGTGACGTTGATGAAAACACCTGGGCGGAAAAGGTGAAATTGGTACAAGACCAGACAGGCGACCGGCCGGGAACTACCTATGACATGCGCAAGGTGTTTGAAGATAAGGAAATAGATGCTGTTTCCTTTGCTACTCCGAACCATTGGCATGCGCTGGGCGCCATTTGGGCCGCTCAGGCAGGCAAGCATGTGTATGTAGAAAAGCCTGCCAGCCACAACATCTATGAAGGCCGCAAAATGATAGAAGCGGCCAGAAAATACGGCGTGATCATGCAGGTCGGGTTGATCGCCGTGGTGATGGGGGCGGCGACGATCTCGGTGCTGACCGGCGTGGACAAGGGCGTG
>MEDT01000123.1 GCA_001724175.1 Cytophagaceae bacterium SCN 52-12
AAACAGCATGTACCTCACGCGGATGATGAGCGCGACGGGCCGGATGCAGAACATGCTGACCGGGTTGCTTTCGTTTTCGCGGATAGGACAGCAGACGGGTGCGTTTACGGAATGTGACCTTTCCGAAATCGTACAAGATGCGTTTCAGAGCGCCATGCAGGCTTCCGGCCGGCAGAAGGTAAAATTTTCTCCAGGGAAATTGCCTGTAGTAGAGGCCAACAGGAGCTTGCTGCACCAGTTATTCAGGGAAGTTTTTTCGAATGCTCTGAAATTCCAGCCGGCAGATAGCGCGGCCGGGATCGTAGTGACCAGCGAAATCGATCTTCTCCATAAGAAAGCAAAAATAAGCGTGATCGATAATGGCATTGGCTTCGATAACGGGCATGCCGACCGGGTCTTTTTGCTGTTCCACCGGCTGAATGGCCGGGCCGAATACGAAGGTGCGGGAATAGGGCTTGCGGTTGCGAAAAAGATCGCGGAAGTGCATTCCGGGGAAATAAAGGCCTATAGTGCGCCGGGTAAGGGGACCACGATAGAAATCATGCTACCGCTGAGCCAGGGCAATGGCTAAAACTTCTTCCAGCTAACACCCCAGATCAATATGCCAGACAGTCCGCTCCGGATTCTTTACGTCGACGACGATGAAGACGATTTTTTCCTGGCGGAAGCCTGTTTCCGGGAAATACCCAACCTGGATTTTGAGCTTACCTGGTGCTCAAACTATAAGAAAGCGCTGTCATACCTGAAAAAGAAAGAGCATGATCTCTATCTTTTTGATTTTTACCTCGGGGAGTATACCGGCATTGACCTGATCAAAAAAGCTTTTCAGTATCAATGCGAAGTTCCTATTATACTCCTGACCGGCAGAAATGACGAATCGGCGGCTGTCCAGAGCCTCAGGACGGGCGCAACCGACTACCTGGTAAAAAGTGAGCTGAACGCGCAGTCGCTGCAGAGGAGCATCCGGTATTCGCTGGAGCGCACCTCATTCACAAAAGCGATCCAGCAAAGTGAGAGAAGGTACCGGAAGATCTTCGAGGAATCGGGCGATATGCTTTTTACGACCGATACACAGGGATCTATTCTCGATTTCAACCATTCTGCACAGGAGCTTTCGGGCTATAACTCCTGGCAGCTGAAAGGGCTCGGCCTGCCGGTCCTGATCGTCTCTTCAAACTTCAGGGAAATATGGAAAACGCTGATGGCCGGCGGTGAAGTAGCCAACGCGGAGGTGATCCTGAAAACGGGCAGCGGCGACAAACGGATCTGTATATTCTCAGGGAGCGTGGAAAGAGACGGCGAACGGGAATATGTGCAGTGCCGGATGAGCGATATTACCTCCAGGCGGCAATCTGAGAGAGAGCGCCTGTTTTCCGAAAAGATCGCCGTGTCGGGGCGCCTGATAAGGATGCTTGCCCATGAAGTACGAAACCCCCTGACCAATATAACGCTGTCTGCGGAGCAGCTGGAATCGGAATTAGACGACGACGAGTATCGTTTTTATACCCAGATCATCAAGCGGAATTGCAGCCGGATCAACGAGCTTATTACACAGCTGCTCCAGTCGTCGAGGCCCGGGGAAGTAAACCTTGTCCCCGGAGACATGAGCGAAGTGATGGATGAAGCGCTCGCGGCGGCCGACGACCGTCTGCAATTAAAGAAAATTACCGTGCTGAAGCGGTATGCCCCCAATATTCCCAAGATCGGGTTGGATAAGACATCTCTTCAGCTTGCCTACCTGAACCTGATCAACAATGCCATAGAAGCGGTTGAAGAGGCCGACGGTGTATTGACCATCAGCCTGCAGATACAGGGAGAGGAGCTGAAAGTGCTGATCGCCGATAACGGATGCGGCATCAGCGAAGAAGTCATGCAGCAGATTTTCGAGCCTTATTTTACCGGTAAGAAAACCGGGATGGGCATCGGGCTGGCCACCACGCTGAGCATTGTCCACTCCCATGGCGGCAGAATAGACGTCCAGTCGGAGACGGGTTCGGGGACTACATTTACGCTGAGCTTCCCTCTTTTGGAGGAAAAACAGGACCTACAAAGGATAGGTTAGGTCTCTTTGGTCAAAAAAGTATCAAATATTATAAAAATTTTGCTAGAATAGTATCGGCTTTGCCAGTACCTTCACATCGGTATCGGCGACATTCCGGTTTGCCGCTACCATACAGGTGCAATAAAATATTTGTCTTTAGGACGTACACTATCCGTTTGTTGAAAGGATGAAGCCAATGCTGGAACATCTGCCGAGAGAAAAGGGGCATTCTTTTGTTGTATGCAACTTCGAATACGGCTATTACCCTACTCCGTGGCATTACCATCCCGAGTACGAAATCGTGCTGGTGACCGAAAGCAGGGGAAAGCGGTTTATAGGCGACAGCGTTACTGATTTTAAGGAGGGAGACCTGGTGCTGATCGGTCCCGATCTTCCTCATACCTATCGCAACAGCGAAGAGCACTACCAGGCGCAGTCGATGCTCAGGGCGCGCTCGATCGTGGTTCATTTCCGGAAAGATTCGATCAGCGATAACCTGCTCGACCTGCCTGAAATGGAGCACATCCGGAATATGCTCAATCGCAGCAGGTACGGGTTGGAATTTTTCGGAGAAGCCAACCGGCAGGCATCCGCGGCGCTCCATGAGCTCCCGGAC
Organism: Cytophagaceae bacterium SCN 52-12; assembly: GCA_001724175.1. Lineage (GTDB taxonomy): Bacteria > Bacteroidota > Bacteroidia > Cytophagales > Spirosomataceae > Ravibacter. Next base: position 2,658 of record MEDT01000123.1, read on the forward strand.
CTGAAGGGATTTAAACGCTGGATGAAGTTCATGGAAATACTTGACATCATGGCATCCTGTCAGCGTTCGGACTTTCGTATGGTTTCATCAGCGGGGATCGCGGAGCATCATGAAATTGACGAGGAGCGGCTTCAGGGCGTAATGGCATATATAGGAAGGCATTTCAGGGAAGATATAACATTAGAGAAGGCAGCAGGATTGGCTCATATGACGCCTTCGGCCTTTTCGAGATATTTCAAGCAACGGACGCGCAAGACTTTTTCTTCTTTCGTGCTTGAGCTCAGGGTAGGGCATGCCGCCGGTCTCCTGATGCAGACCGAAAAAGGCATCGGTGACATCTGCTACGAAAGCGGCTTTAACAACCTGTCGAATTTTAACCGGTATTTCAAGAACATTTACCAGATGCAGCCCCGGCAGTTCAGGAGGCAGTTTCTGCAGGAGTTTTAAGGCGGCGCTTAATGCCCTTAATCTCTTAATGGTATATTGTTTTCCGAACCATTAAGAGATTAAGAATAGTTAAGAAGGATTTAAAGCAGATAAGTTGCGAATTTTATATAAAGAGAATGCTATGGCAAAAATTGCCCTTTTAGGTTCAGGATTCATCGCCAGGTTTTATGCAGACTCCCTGCACGGGTTGAGAAGCAGGGACCGTATTGTCACTGTTTACGGGCGACGCAAAGAAAGCGCAGAGCAACTGGCCAGGGACTACCAGGTGCCCGGATGGACTACATCGCTGGAAGAAGCGATCAATGATCCCGAGGCCGATGCTGCGGTGATAGCCCTGCCCAACTACCTGCATGAAGAGGCGGTAATGGCTTGTGTAAAGGCAAAAAAAGCAATCCTATGCACCAAACCGCTCGGCAGGAACGCCGCGGAGGCGTTGCGTATGCTCCGGGCAGTGGAAAACGCCGGCCTGTTTCACGGGTATCTCGAAGACCTGCTCTATACGCCCAAAACGCTGAAGGCGCTGGAGACAGTAAGGAAAGGAGCATTGGGAGAGGTGCTCTGGACCCGTTCGCGCGAAGCCCATCCCGGGCCGCACAGCGACTGGTTCTGGGATAGTGAAGCCGCGGGCGGGGGAGCGATCGTCGACCTGGGATGCCATTGCATAGAAATCGGAAGAGCTTACATAGGAAAAGACATAAAGCCTGTAGAGGTAATGTGCTGGGCCGATACGCTGGTGAAGCCCATTGAGGCCGAGGACAATGCCGTCGGACTGGTGCGGTATGCAAACGGGGCCGTCAGCCAGTTCGAGGTGAGCTGGACATTTCGCGGCGGGCTGGACCTCAGGGATGAAGTAATGGGATCGGAGGGGACCATCTGGGTCAATAATTTTCTTCGTACCGGTTTCGAGATCTTTACTTCCGGGCAAGGCAGCGGTTATGTGGCGGAAAAGGCGGAAAGCAGCCAGGGCTGGGTCTTTCCGGTAGGGGATGAGGTCCATGAGCTCGGGTATAACACCATGTTTGCGGAGATGTTCAATTGTATGGAAAGTGGCGCTGCGCCGGCCGAGACCTTTTACGACGGCTATATTGTAAATGCCGTAATGGATGCAGCCTACCGGTCGGCTGGGACCGGACAGTGGGAGCCGGTGCAGTTGGAGGTATGGCGGGGAAAAGAATCAGCGGAAAAGCGTGGCCTGGCAAAAGAATATGATGACCGTCATTACCTGATTAAAGAGGAAATGACACATTACGGTACAGTGAAGCTGATATTGAAAGAAAAGCAGACAGGCAGGATTATCGAGGTGGAAAAGCAGCCTGGAGATAATCCCGATCTACCGGGTGAAGATATATAAAGATCTCAGATTGATGGAAACACAAAGAATCAGTCGTCGCCGGGCGATCCGGGACCTGACGCTTCTGACCGCGTCTGTTTCTCTGCCCCTGGCCAGGGAGGAAGGAAAGGAAGAGCGGGGATTCAGCATAGGCGCCTGCGACTGGTCGATTGGCGGACATAGTAAAATTGAGGCTCTGTATACCGCGCAGAAAATCGGCCTGGACGGCGTGCAATTGAGCCTGGGTACCGTTGCCAATGACATGCACCTCAGGAAGCCCGAGGTACAAAATGCATACCGGGAGGCCTCAGCGGCGACCGGTGTTAAGTTCGGCGGATTGGCGATCGGCGAAATGAACAGCATACCTTATAAATCCGATCCGAGAACGGAAGCCTGGGTAAGCGACAGCATCGACGTGGCAAAAGCAATGGGATGCAAGGTTGTCCTGCTTGCTTTTTTTGGAAACGGGGATTTGAAAAACGATCCCGCAGGGCAAAAGGAAGTGATCAGACGTTTGAAACGTGTCGCACCGAAAGCGGAGGCCGCCGATGTCTTCCTGGGAATTGAATCCTGGCTGAGCGCGGAAGAACACATGGATATCATCCAGGCAGTAGGGTCAAGCCATCTGAAAGTGTACTATGATGTGGCTAATTCAACGAAAATGGGCTACGACATTTATCGTGAAATCCCCTGGCTGAATAAACATATCTGTGAGGTGCATATGAAGGAAAATGACGCCTTGCTCGGACAGGGAGTCGTCGATTTTCCCAGAGTACGAAAAGTGCTCGACAAAATAGGTTACCGCGGGTGGATCCATATAGAAGGAGCAGTGCCGAAAGGGGGTGATATGCTGGAAAGCTATGTAGCCAACCGCCAATACCTGAGGAAGATATTTCCGGAAACTTAAAACGATCAGAGAACGGCCGATAACATGCAGCACAATACTACTTCCATCAAATGGCCAAAGCAAAGAACCCGGGTTGCGCAGGGGTTCGGCATTTTTTTTATTGTATTGCTCAGCGGCTATTCCGGCATGGCTCCATCAGGCGGGGCGGGCGATGACCTGCATGTGCCCGACGGGCTTGAATCACGCCTGTGGGCGGAAAGCCCGATGTTTTATAACCCGACGAGCATTGATATCGATCACCGCGGACGTATCTGGGTAGCGGAGGCAGTCAATTACCGCAGTTTTAAGAATAATTCTCCCGGTAAGCTGAGTCACCCGGAAGGCGACCGCGTAGTCATCCTGGAGGATACTGACGGCGACGGAAAGGCGGATAAATCGACTGTCTTCGTCCAGGATAAAGATCTGCAGTCTCCTGTCGGAATAGCGGTAATCGGCAATAAGGTCATCGTTTCTTCCGCTCCTTCGATCGTCGTCTATACCGATGAAGACGGCGACGACAAACCCGATAAGAAAGAAGTTTTCCTGACCGGCTTCGGTGGTTATGATCACGACCATTCGCTGCATTCGGTCATAGCCGGCCCGGACGGGAAATGGTATTTCAATACGGGAAACGCCGGTCCGCATGTCGTTACGGATCGTGCCGGGTGGACGCTGCGCTCGGGAAGCGTTTATAACGGCGGAACTCCTTATAACAAAGATAACAAACCCGGCCTGGTAAGCGACGACGGGCGGATCTGGACCGGCGGGCTGGCGCTTCGCGTCGATCCTGATGGTAAAGGATTGAAAGTACTTGCTCATAATTTCCGGAATGCCTATGAATTTGCCGTAGACTCCTACGGCAATATGTGGCAGAATGATAACGACGATGAAGTCGCTGCCTGCCGCACCTCCTGGCTTATGGAAACCGGCAACGCCGGCTTTTTCAGCACCGACGGCAGCCGCACCTGGCGGGCGGATCAGCGTCCGGGGCAGGATATCTCCACTGCGCACTGGCACCAGGAAGATCCCGGCGTCATACCATCGGGACATATCACCGGGTCGGGCGCACCGACAGGAGTCGCTTTTTACGAAGACGACTATCTCGGGAAGGAGTACCGCGGGATGGTATTAAGCGCAGATGCAGGCCGGAATGTGGTATTCGGATTTAAGCCGGCACCTGAGGGGGCGGGATTTGATTTGTCCCACCGTTTCAATTTCGCTTCTTCCCTCAGCGAATCTACGGAAAACTACAGGTGGGATGCTTTGGATAACGATAAAAGAAAATGGTTCAGGCCCAGCGACGTAGCGGTCGGCACCGATGGCGCCGTTTATGTAGTAGACTGGTATGACCCTATCGTGGGCGGGCACGCTATGCACGATACTACTGGTTACGGCCGGATATACCAGGTTGCTCCTAAAAACAGACGTCTTAAAGCACCGGTACTCGACCTGGATAAGACGGAAGGACAGATCCGGGCGCTTCTGAGCCCGGCGGTCAATGTGCGTAATTCAGGGTTCAGCAGGTTGGCAAGCCAGGGAGACCGGGTGCTGCCGGATGTATTACGGGTACTGGCTAAAACTTCAAATCCCTATCATCGCGCGAGGATCATTTGGTTGTTGCCACAACTCGGCAGCCGCGGCATGGCAAAGGCGGAAGAAATGCTCCGCGACAAAGATCCGGGGATCCGTTTGGTGGCGTATAGGTCGCTGCGTTCTGCTTCAAAGGATGTTTTGCCGTATGCCAGGATGCTGGCGGACGATTCTTCTCCGGCTGTCCGCAGAGAAGTAGCGCTCTCTCTGAGGGATATCCCTTTGTCTTCCTGCCAGGACCTTTTGCTCCGTCTGGCTGACCGGTATGACGGCAGGGACCGCTGGTACCTGGAGGCGCTTGGAGCCGGTATGGAAGGTAAGGAGTCAGCGATCTATCCCGTGTTGATGGAGCGTTTCGGGAAAGACCCGGAGCAGTGGGACCGCAGGATGACATCGTTGGTATGGCGCCTGCATCCCCCGGAATCTGCCGGCGCGCTTCAGAAACGCGCGCTCCTCGATAAGCTGACGGTAGAAGAGAGAAATGAAATGATCGTAGCTTTAGCGTTTATACCGGGTAAGCCGGCGGCAGAGTCGATGATCGATATCAGGAAGCAGGCTCAGAACCCGGAAGTAGCTGCGTATGCCGACTGGTGGCTTACTTTCAGGGCAGGGAATGATTGGGCAGGATTCTACGAAGTTAAAAAGCAGGTGGAAGAGCTTTCTGAAGATGTTAAGGCATGGCGCCAGAAGATCACCTCTTCAAATACGCCATTGCGGGAGCAGAAAGCGGCTGCCGCAGCGCTTGCACGTGATCCGGAAGGGGCGAAGCTGCTATTCCCGCTCGCCGCAGGAAAGCGGTTGTCGCCGGAAGTGGCCGAAGTGATTGCCGCTAATATTTTTTCTAACCCCGATCAGGCGGTAAGGGTAGTGGCGGGAGAATATTTTAAACGGGCGCAGGGCGAGCGGAGCTTTAGTATACCGGCAATTCTCAAATTACAGGGGAACCCGGTTGAGGGGAAGCAGCTGTTTGCCGCCAACTGTGCTTCCTGCCATAAGATGGGCGCTTTGACAGGAGCGGACATAGGGCCGGATCTGACCGGTATCAGGAATAAGTTCGACCGGCGGGCTTTGCTGGATGCGATAGTGAATCCGGATGCTGATATTATGTTTGGCTATGAGCCGCTCATGATCGCGATGAAAGACGGCAGCATGGTGTATGGATTCCTGCAAAGCGAAGGCGAGCACCTGGTAGTGAAAGAGGCTTCGGGGAAACGTGTTACCATAGCAGCGAAGGATGTGATAAGTCGTGAGAAAACGCGTACGCTGATGCCCGATCCGGTGACATTGGGCCTCGAAGAGCAGAAGCTGGCTGATATTGTGGCTTTTCTGACTCGTGGGGAGTAGTATGCGGGAGAGCAGGCATTATCAATATTATAAACTAAGCACAGAGCTGAATGAATTTATGGCTGGAAGATAAAAAGATCGTAATCATCGGCGGGACCACAGGAATAGGTTTGTCTGCAGCCAAAGCCTTTGTCGGACAGGGCGCCAGCGTGGTAGTAGTCGGAATAGATGAATATACCTGCGGCATGGCAGAGGACGATCTGCAGGGCAATGGCGTCAGTATGGTCGGGGATGCGAGGGAAGATGATACTGCAGTAGATGCCATAGAGCTATGTATCAACGTATTTGGCGGTTTTGACGGCCTTTACCATGTAGCGGGCGGAAGCGGCAGGAGATTCGGCGACGGACCGCTGCACAATCTTTCAAGGGACGCCTGGGAGCAGACCTTCAGCCTGAACCTTACTTCCCTGATGCTTTCCAATAAAGCGGCCGTAGAAGCGTTTATGCGCTTCGGGCAAAAAGGTACCATACTCAATATGACTTCTGTTTTAAGCTATTCGCCGTCGCCTGATTATTTTTCGACTCATGCCTACGCGGCCTCGAAGTCGGCAGTGCTCGGCTTTGTGAGGTCGGTGGCGTCGTACTATGCGAAGCACAACATCAGGGTAAATGCGATTGCTCCCGCCCTTGTTGAAACGCCTATGTCGGAAAGAGCCTGCAACGATGAGCACATTGTTTCATTTATACAAACCAAACAGCCTCTAGATGGCGGCAGGGTAGGCGACGTGACCGACCTGGATGGCGCAGCGATATATTTTATGTCGGATGCATCGGGATTTACGACCGGACAGGTGCTCTCGGTAGACGGCGGATGGAGCCTTAGTGAAGGACAGATCAGGGATGGTGTATGAGTAATGAAAAGGCAAATGTAAATGCGATCGGCATAGACCTCGGCGGTACCCGTATAAAGGGCGTATTACTGGAATGCGGTTCGGGAAACCTGCTTCATACTGAAGTCATGCAAACCGACGACAGCCTGCCGGAAAGCTGGCAAAGCGCTGTGATGGAAATGGAAAAACGCCTGCAAACTCATTCGAAGATGCCTGTGGCAGGAGTCGGCATCGCAGCTCCTGGACTGGTGGCTGCCGACGGCCGGTCCATTGCGAGCATGCCGGGCAGGATGTCGGGGCTGGAGCATTTCGACTGGACTGGTTTTCTCGGGAAGCCCGTTAGTATCCTGAATGACGCGCATGCAGCGCTCTTCGCCGAGACGCATTACGGATGCGGAAAAGGATTGACCAATATCGTGATGCTGACCCTCGGCACAGGCGTAGGAGGCGGCCTGTGGCTGAACGGAAAGCTCTATGAAGGATTTCTGAAAAGGGCTGGCCATCTCGGCCATATCTCGCTCGACAGCCGGGGAACAGACCCGGATATTACGCAGATGCCGGGCAGCCTCGAAAATGCGATCGGCAATACGACGGTACCTGCAAGGTCATTTAACAGGTACCGGGACACCGAGACGCTTGTGGAAGCATATAAGCTCGGGGAGCCGCTGGCTGCCCTGGTGTGGCTTAATTCCGTTCGTGACTTAGCCGTAGCCATTGCATCCCTGATCAATACCTTTTCTCCCGAGCTGGTGATCATAGGCGGCGGAATTACTCTTGCCGGAGAATCTCTCTTCGGGCCGCTCCGGCAATTTCTCGATGTGTTCGAATGGAGGCCGGACGGGAGACCGACGCCTGTAGAGAAAGCATTTTTTGACGAATGGTCGGGCGCCGTCGGCGCTGCGGCCGGAGTCGTTTATCCTATAAGATAGCAGTACATATGACAAGTCTTTCAAAACAGTACCTGGACAAGGTCCGTATGCTTTTAGATACCGTAGAGCTTCAGCAGGATGCGATCAGGCAGGCTGCATCCTGGTTCAGTCAAACCATACTGGCCGGACGCATGGTGCATGTTTTCGGCAGCGGTCATAGCCGGATCATGGTAGAAGAAATGTGGCCCCGCTATGGCTCCTTCCCGGGATTTAACCCTATTGTGGAATTATCGCTCACTTTTCACAACCTGGTAGTAGGCGCTAACGGGCAGCGGCAGGCCATGTTCCTGGAAAACGTCTCAGGGCTGGCCCCGAGAATACTCCGGAATTTTGACCTGTCCGACCGGGACTCCGCCCTGGTCATTTCGTCGGGAGGCTGCAACCTGGTACCGGTAGAGATGGCGGAATGTTTACAGAAAGCCGGGGTAAAGGTGGTGGCCATCGTTACGCTTCAGCATGCGCTGGAAAGCACGAGCCGGCGCCCGGATGGTAAGAAGCTGATGGACTTTGCAGACCTGGTCCTGGATACGGGTGCGCCCGTAGGCGATGCGATGGTAGAAGTCCCCGGCCTGGAAACTCCCGTAGCGCCGGGGTCTACGGTAGGCGGAGCGGCTATTGTCAACAGCATTAAAGCCGAGCTGGCGGGTATGCTTACCGAAGCCGGAAGGCCGCCTAAGGTGCTGACTGCCGGCAACAAGGTAGGGACACAGCGGGCGACAGAGCTTTTCGAGGCGGCATACGACGAGCATGCCCACCGGGTTGCGCAGCTCTACGCCAGGGTCGGCTATCCTTCCTACGTAAGTGAAAGCATGCCGGGTACCCGGGACGACGCGCTATGAGCATGTTTATCAATCCGCTGCACATCCCGCTTTACGACCGCGTGGATATCCTGGTAGCCGGCGCCGGGTCGGCCGGCTGCTGCGCTGCCCTGGCCGCTTCTGAAAGCGGGCTTCATTCGGTCATGCTCCTGGAACGCTACGGGTTTGCCGGAGGGACGTCGACCCAGATGCTGGATACCTTTTACGGGTTTTTTACTCCCGGCAGCAATCCCAGGAAAATAGTGGGAGGATGGCCCGATCTTGTAGTCGATGAGCTGCAGAAAACAGGAAGCATTTTTCTCCGGCCCAATACGTACGGAGCGGGAACGGGCGTGAACTACAACCCGGAGCGCCTGAAGCGGGTATGGGATATGCTTATTCTTCAGCAGGGCATACGTTACCTTCTGCACACTACTCTGATAGACGTCTTTCCTGAAAATGAAGGATATACCTGTGTTTTCTGGGCCAAAGGCGGGTTTGGAAAGGTAATGGCCCGGCGTGTGATCGACGCTACCGGCGATGCGGATTTTTCGCATCTGGCCGGTTTCAAATATGAAACAGCCGGTGAATCGGAGCCTGCCCAAAGCATGACCACAACATTCCGGATGAGCAATGCGGACCTGGAAGAGTATAAAAAGGCAGGCGGGAAGAAGAAGCTTGTGAGCCAGATGAAGGATGCCGTGGCCCAGGGGCGTCATGCGCTTCCCAGGAAAGAAGGTTCAGCCCATGAAATGAATGCGAGGGGCTGCATTTCTACCGTGACGGTAAAAGTAGCGGGATATTCGGGGCTCAATGCGGCAGATCTTACCAGGGCGGAAGTGGAAGGAAGGAGGCAGGCATTTGTATACGAAGACTTTTTCCGGCAGGAAGTGCCAGGCTTCGGGAATTCGGATATTATTGGACTGTCCACACAGATCGGGGTCCGCGAAACCCGGCGTGTGTACGGCGAGCACAGGCTGACAAAGGCGGAATGCATGGCTGCGGAGATCGGTGCGGATAGCATCCTGCTTTGCGGTGCGCCGATCGAGGATCACCGGCTGGATCCTGAAAACGGTGAAGAAACCCATTGGGAATATATACCCGGCTCCGGTATTTACGGAGTGCCTTACGGATGTATAGTGCCTGAAGGAAGTGTTTTGGCGTGGGTGACAGGGAGGTGCTTTTCGGCCACTCATGATGCGCATGCCTCCTGCCGGTCTATGGCACAGACGATGGCCATGGGGCAGGCGGCGGGATTTGCTGCGGCGAGGTCGCTGGAAAAGGACGAGGCGGCAAAGGATGTTTCGGTAGCCGCCCTCAGAGAGACTCTTTCTGACAGGGGCGCTGTGCTTGAGATCCCAGATAAAACAGCAGATACAAGCCGCGACGGCTGGTTAACCAACAGGTAAATTGTTAGGCAATGAGCTTTATAAGAACTGTTAACGGCGATATCCGGCCGGAGGAAGCGGGAGTTTGCTATTCGCACGAGCACATCATCATAGAAGACAGCTTTCCGACGCTGGCGAATCCCGATTTTCTGATCAATGATGTGGAGAAGGTCACGGAAGAATTGTCGGTTTTATATACTGCCGGCTGCCGCACGATGGTCGATACGATGCCGGCAAACTGCGGCCGGAATGTGCTGAAGCTGGCAGAGGTATCCAGCCGGTCGGGGATACAGATAGTAGCCCCGACAGGTATCCACCTCGAAATTTATTATCCGCCGTCGCATTGGCGTTATTCCTATACGGATACTGAGCTTGCGGGCTTGTTTATCGCCGATATTGAAGAAGGTATAGATGCTTTCGATTACAACGGCCCTGTGGTTAGAAGGACCGGCCACCGGGCAGGACTTATCAAGCTGGCTACCGGCGATGACAGGATCACGGAGCACCAGCAGAAGATTTTCAGGGCTGTCGCGCAGGCTCATCTGGAAACCGGCGCGCCGGTGCTTACACACACCAATGCCGGCAAGCTTGCATTGAGACAGGTAGAGCTGTTTCAAAAACTCGGAGTAGATCTTTCGTACGTCGTCATCAGTCATGTCGACCGCTATGGAGATCCCGCGTATCACCGCGATCTGCTGCAAAGCGGTGTTAGCGTCGAATACGACAGTGCATTCCGCTGGAAGGAAGGGGAGGTCAACCAGACTTACCAGCTGCTGGAGGTACTGCTTCCCGATTTTCCCGGGCAGATTACGGTCGGCATGGACGCTGCGCGAAATACCTACTGGAGGAGCTACGGGGGAAAGCCCGGCCTGGATTTCCTGATGACGACCTTTCGCAAAGAGCTGGTCAGGCGGGGCCTCGGGGGATACTGGGATGATATCATGATGAAAAACCCGGCCTCTATCTTTTCGTTCAGAACGATCCGACCGGGAGCAGGAAGCAATTCGAATACCTGAATTCCGTACGGAGCGGATTTAGCGTGTCCGGCTACAGTAAGTTATGGAGATAAATTGTTTTTATAACAAACGACTCGTTTAACACTATTCCGCATTTCAATGAGGCCATCTCTTCCGCGTTCACGTTGGTACCGGATCATCCCGATTGCTTTTATTACCTACAGTCTTGCTTACCTCGACCGGGCCAACTTTGGTTTTGCTGCCGCAGGCGGAATGACCGAAGATCTCAACATCACCAAGGGAATGTCTTCTCTGTTAGGCTCGCTGTTTTTCCTGGGGTATTTTTTCTTCCAGATACCGGGAGCGCATTATGCGGCTCATAAAAGCGCTAAAAAGCTGATTTTCTGGTCGCTGATTTTATGGGGCGGCCTTGCAGCGGCGACCGGTATGGTAAGCAATACAGGGTCGCTGATCGCGATAAGGTTCCTGTTGGGAGTAGTAGAAAGTGCGGTCATGCCGGCTATGGTGATCTTGTTGAGCCAATGGTTCACCAAAACCGAACGTTCGAGAGCAAATACCTTCCTGATCCTGGGAAACCCTGTTACGGTTTTATGGATGTCGGTGCTTTCCGGCTACCTGATCAGCTCGTTCGGGTGGCGCGGCATGTTTATTATTCAGGGGATTCCCGGCGTGTTGTGGGCTTTTGTCTGGTGGAAGCTCATCAGCGAGAAGCCTTCGGAAGCGGAGTGGCTGACTCCCGCCGAACGCCAGGCGGTCGAGGACGAGCTCCAATCGGAGCAGCAGGGTATAAAGCCCGTTAAAAATTACGCCCAGGCATTCAGGTCGCGACCGGTCGTGCTGCTGTGCATGCAGTATTTTTTATGGAGCCTCGGGGTTTACGGATTCGTCATGTGGCTGCCTTCTATCATCAAATCAGCTCCCGATATGGATATCGTCACAACCGGGTGGCTTTCTTCGGTACCCTACCTGCTGGCGATAGCAGGTATGCTGGGGGCGTCCTATTTTTCTGATAAATGGCTGAACCGCCGGGCTTTCATATGGCCTTTTCTGCTGATAGCGTCGCTGGCTTTCCTGGGGATCTATCTTGGCGGGGCAGACCGTTTCTGGTTTTCGTTTGTTTTACTGGTTATTGCCGGAGGAGCGTTATATGCCCCTTATGGTCCTTTCTTTGCCGTTATAACGGAAATATTACCCCGCAACGTTGCAGGGGGAGCTATCGGACTGATCAATAGCATGGGAGCGCTGGGGTCTTTCGTAGGCGCCTACCTGGTGGGATATCTCAACGGTGTTACCGGTAATTTCGACGCGTCTTATATCCTGATGTCCGTAGCAGTTTTCCTGGCGGCTTTGCTTACGCTAGTGGTCGTCAAAAAACCGGAAGGAATCAGCTGACGACACATCCGGTGCGCTGAAGTATCATTTCCCGGCCATCGAAAGCGGTACCCATCTGATCCTGGGCAGTACCCGGCCTACCGGCGCTTCGGTAGCGGTGGAATCGGTGCCTGACGAGTCTTTTTTCACCGGTGCTGGTACCAGGAAGCGGTTGAAGCTATGGCTGAACTGCAGGCTGAAACCTGCTGTAGTCTGAGTGTTGTTGAGTAGTAGCGGGTTCTGGATATTGCGGTTGTAAGCCCGTCCCCGTATGCTCCCGTTAGGGGTGAACCAGTATTCGAGCGTCCATTCCCCGAGCAGGCTGGCGGCATCATACTGGTTCTGCACATTGGTAAGGCGCCCGTCTCTCGTGATCCTGAACCTGTCGTTCAAAAACCTGTAGGAGAACCTGAGCTGCAGGTTATCCATCATGTGCTCATCCAGGGTCAGGCCTGTCAGGCCCACTTCCAGGTTCTGGTCAAGGGCCGAGGCCCACTTGCTGATCTGGTTGGAAATAAGCTCGCTGACGCTGTTCCCGACAAAGCTTTGCGACTGGTTGCCAAACAGCGGGTTGTTTGGGCTGAGCAGCGTGTTGAAAAGCAGCAAGCTGCTTACCTGCTTGCTCAGCTCCTGCTCGTCGTTCTGGAGCTGGTTCTCGAATATGGCTATCCCGTTTCTGAACTCGGGGATGTTGGGATACTCCTTGAAGGTGAGATTGTAGCCAACCTTCGGCGACATCAGCCGTTCGGTGAGCGTAATAATAAGCTCTACCGGGTATCGCCGTGTACGGGCTGCATTATTGGTAGTGCTCGAAGCAGTAGGAAGGATATCGGCCAGTGAGGTCAGCTGGGTATACCCGGCTTTGATATTGACCTCGCCTTCCTTAGGATTGCCCGTCCAGGTGATGCGGCTGTTGGGCTTGATGTCGAAGCGCTTGTGGATAGCATTCTGCAGGGTGAAGGTATATTCTCCCCGTTCGATTTCGTAGGTGCCGGTTAAGGCAAAATCTCCTTTGGTATCGATTTTCAGGTTCAGCAGGCTGGTTCCGTAGGCTTTGATGATATCGCCGGTCTGGCGGTCGAGCTGTATCTCGCAATAGGCATCGGGCGTTATATTGAAATTGAAGTTCATTTTTATCCCGTTTTTGGCTGCGGGCCTGAACCTCCTGGTACCTGTACTGTCGGTGTCGCGCTGAATCTGGCTGGCAAACAGGATATAATCTTTCTGGGTGACCTCGGTGGCGCCGTCAAACGGGATATAGACCCTGGTGCCTTTGTTGCTGGTAGCGTTGGAATTAATGGTAAGATCGCCGGCCGGGCCGAAAATTTCGGCTGTCCCCGTTACATAGGCAGTACCGTAAAACAGGTCGTTATCGTTTGCGGTAGTGTTGAGTATTTTGAATCCCCTGAAATCGGCGTTGAAAGACAGCGTGGGGAATTTGAAGCCATCGTGGTAGACCCCGCCCGATAAAGTGGCTTTATTACCTTCAGGATCTTTCAACTCCATTTTCTTTACGACGATCTCATTTTCTCCGAAGTAGATCTTGTCTTCAAATGTGAATATCGCCTGGAGGTAGTCAAATTTTGCCCTTCCTTTCTCAACGTTGAGAAAGCCGCCGAGCTTCGGTTTCCGCAGCGAGCCGCTGGCAGTAACCGTGCCGGAAGCCAGGCCTGAAATATCGGAAACGATAAAAGAAGCAAATGGCTCTATGAGCTTTAGTTCCATTTGCCGGAAATCCCCGCGTATTTCCAGGGGACTTTCTTCTTTGGAAGGGGCATAGAATCCTGTGACATTCAGGGTGCGCTGCATGTTTTTTTCCAGGTAGGCGGCTACCTGCAGACGTCGGCTAAGTTTATCCCAATCACCTTTGCCCACGAAATTGCCCAGCTCCTGCTCATCGTACCGGAGTCCTTCTATTTTAAAATTCACATCCATCTCCTGTCCTACATCCAGGTCCCTGATATTGACCAGGCCATCCATAATCCCGTCGAAGCGGGAGTTGAGAATGGGGTTGACGGAGGTGAGCTTAAAGTCCCTGATCTCCACCGAGAGATTTTGCCCGCTTTTATTACCGGTGCTTCCTTCCAGGGAGAGGCGCGACCTCCCGTTGGCGATGGAAACATCCCTGAACGTAACCCGCGGGCCTTCGAACAGTATCTGGTTTTTTGGGTTGACCATCCATTCCTCATCCAGGAGCAGGAAACGGGAGCCTTCTTCCAGGTTTATTGTTAAGCCGGAAGCGATGAAATCGAGATTCCCGTTAAGGGCAGCCTTGTTGCCGGCCCCGGTCTGCCTTACATTCGATACGAAATGGATATGATCGTTTTCCCAGGTGGCATCCACAAAAAGCTTCTCCAGCTTAAGGACCGAGCCGACGGCCTGCTGGTGCGAGACCAGGTTGGCTGATGCCAGTACTTCGGGGTTTTTAATGAACTTGGAGAAGAAAATGTCGAGCTCCGTGCCGTACATATAATTTCCGGCCCACCGCAGCGTATCGGCCTTGCCTTCCACCATTACAAGCGACGTGTTGTCCATCTGGAGGAAGCCCGAAAGATGCGTCCCTTCAGATATGTATACCTCGGGAGCCAGGAAATCCATCAGGCCGGTCATATCGCCGGTCGTCAGGTTATAATCGATCTTATATCTTCTGGCTACCGAGTCGGAAACCGACTTATTCGCGTAGTAGGCAGACCTGTCCGATTCATTGCCTGCAAAAAACAG
>MEDT01000124.1 GCA_001724175.1 Cytophagaceae bacterium SCN 52-12
TTTCATTTACCTTATTTCCCGACTGAATACCGCTTCCATTTTAACGCGCACAACCTGATCGTATTCGGAAAGGAAGGAGAGCAATACAAGGTCAGCGATCCCGTTATGGAAATCACCACGAGCCTGAGCCCGGCCGAGCTGACCAGGGTGCGATTTGCAAAAGGCCCGCTTTCTCCCAGGGGGCAGGCTTACTATCCCATCATACGGGGGGAGGTCGGCGAAGACATGATCAGGAAAGCGATCATTAGGGGAATTAAAAGAAACATACGCGATATGCTGCAGATCCCGGGCGGCTTTGCCGGTGTGAAGGGAATTAAATATACCGCCAACCGGGTAAGGAACTGGAGAGAGAAGCTGGGCGTGCGCAAAGCGGGTCTTTTCCTGGGGCAGATCGTCCGTATGCAAGAGGAAATAGGTACGGGCGGCGGCGGCTTCCGGTTTTTATACGCAGCCTTCCTGGAGGAAG
This sequence comes from Cytophagaceae bacterium SCN 52-12, assembly GCA_001724175.1. GTDB lineage: Bacteria > Bacteroidota > Bacteroidia > Cytophagales > Spirosomataceae > Ravibacter. Next base: position 467 of record MEDT01000124.1, read on the forward strand.
CGTTTTCATACCTGCACGATGATGAGCTGCTGCGTATTTCGGAGGAATTTACCGGGGCGGGCGATCTCTGGAGGAGCAACGCCGTGAAAATGGCGGGGATCTATAAAGGCCGCACAACGGCTCAGGCAGATTTCGACGAAGTAGCAGAGAGGATGGAAGAAATAATGGAGGTGGAGAAGAAAGCGTTTCAAAGGCTTTCACTCTTAAAGGCGGTAAAATGAGCGTAGGGATAGCCATCGACCAGGTAAGCTACCGGTATCAGAACGAGGTAGACCAGGCGCTGAAATCGGTCCGGCTTTCAGTATTGCCGGGAGATATCTTCGGGCTGCTCGGGCCAAACGGCGCCGGCAAAACGACGCTGATGTCCATTATGGTCGGGATCCTGAAGCCCGATGAGGGGAGCGTCAGCTATTACGACGGCAAAAGGTCGCTGGACAGGCAGGAAATCCGCGGGATAATCGGCTATGTTCCGCAGGACTATGCTTTCTACCCCGAGCTTACTCCGTTACAAAACCTGGCCTATTTCGGGGCTATGTACAACATGAGCGCTTCCCGGATCAGGAAACGCTCCGGCGAGCTGCTCGACGTGCTCGGGCTATCGAACGTGGCCGGCAAGAAAGTCTCCGCCTTTTCGGGAGGCATGAAACGACGGGTCAATCTTGCGATCGGTATCCTTCACGAGCCCCGGGTGATCTTCCTGGATGAGCCTACTGTGGGCGTTGACGTGCAGAGCAGGCATGCCATTGTGAGCTTTCTTAAAGAGCTCAGCCGGAACGGCGTTACCATCGTCTATACGTCTCATCACCTGGCAGAAGCAGAAGAGCTTTGTAACCGGATCGCGATGATAGACCATGGGAAAGTGATCGCTTTCGATCATGTTTCTTCATTGTTAAAAACCAATAATTCCAAGGACCTGCAATCTCTGTTCCTGGCCCTTACGGGCATAAGCTACAGGGATTGAATTGCCGGAGTAAGTCAATGTATAAGCTTCTTGCGTCGCTAAAGAAAGAAATTTTATTGTTGTGGAGCGATAAAGCGGGGCTTTTGCTGATGTTCGCCATGCCGCTGCTGCTGGTTTTCGTCATTACGATCATCCAGGACAGCGCCACCAGGATCGCGTCTGAAAACAGGATCAGCATCCTGGCAGTCAATCATGACGAAGGCGGATCGGGAAAGGAGCTGCTCGAAAAGCTGACGGCCTCCGGTATGTTTGAATTTACCTTGAGAAATGAGCTGAGCAGGGAAGGAGTCAACCAGGAGCTGTTGAGCAAGGGAATACTGATGGCGCTCTACATCCCGCCTGATTTTACCTCGAAGCTGACCGGGGGCGCTGAAGAGATCAGCTCCCTGATGCTGAGAGACCTGGGGATGGAGCAGGGAGGCAGCGTGGTCGGTTCACCGCCCAAACCGAATGTTTCGTTTTATTTCGACCCCGTCTTGCAGGAAAATTTCACCACGTCTGTGCAGAATATAGTGGGAGCTTATGTTACCCAGGTCGAGACGGCGCTGGTGATCGACCAGCTCTATGAGGATACTGAAATCGAAGCCAGGCCCGATGAGCTGAAAAACAGGATGCTTGCCAACCGGGTGAAGATAGATATGTTTGCCACGGGGCGGGGCGGAAGCGGCCTGCGGCCGAACAGCACCCAGCATAATGTGCCGGCATGGACCATTTTCGCTATGTTCTTTATGGTGGTGTCTTTGGGCGGCAATGTGGTCAAAGAGCGTAACAGCGGGAGCTTCCTGCGGCTGAAAACGATGCCTACGAGCTTTTTCCTGGTTATTTTCAGCAAAATGCTGGTATACGTGCTGCTTGCTGTTCTGCAGGTAGCGCTTATATTTTCGACAGGCATCTTTTTATTCCGGAAAATAGGGTTGCCTGAGCTGGTGATCCCGGGCAACTACGGAGCGTTTATAACGGTGGTTCTGCTGAGCGCCCTGGCGGCGGTAAGCTACGCGCTGCTGGTGGGCACACTGGCCAGGAGCCACGAGCAGGCCAATGGCTTCGGAGCGATATCTATCGTGCTGTTTGCCGCTTTGGGAGGGATATGGGTGCCGACTTTCATCATGCCGGAATTCATGCAGGTCATCAGCATGTTTTCTCCTCTCCAGTGGTGTCTGCAAGGTTTTTATACTCTTTTTTTAAAAGAAGGAAGCTGGGTAGACTTAAAGTGGGTAATTTTGTCAATTGCGGCATTTGTTGCTGCATGCCAGGCAGGAATATACCTTAAGCTCCGCTCAGAAAAATTAGTTTAGACTTATCCGTTACGAAATATTTTTATGTCTGAATTGAATACAGCTGCTTTGAAAGAAACCCTTAAGAAGCAAATTGTACAGTACCTTAACCTTCTGGACATAAAGCCGGAAGATATCAGAGATGACGAGCCGCTGTTCGGCGGGGATCTGGGCCTTGACTCTATCGACTCGCTTGAGCTGGTGGTGCTCCTGGAAAGGGAGTACGGGATTAAGATCAACAACCCGGCTGAAGGCAGAAAAATACTTGTGGACGTTAATCGTATGGCCGAATTTATAACCGGCCACCAGAAGCAGGATGCATAACGCCCGGTAGTTATGACTGAGGTAGTGGTTACAGGCATCGGGATCGTGTCGCCCCTCGGGGTCGGGGCCGGTCATAACCTTCAGAACCTCCGTGAGAAAAAGCACGGCCTATCGCGGGCCGATTTCTTTGAAACGCGTTATGTAGAGGCTTTCCCTTTCGGGGAAGTCAAATTTTCAGACCCGGAATTAAAAGCGATGCTTGGGGCAGGATCTTTTCGGGGATTCACCCGGACCTGCATGCTGGCCTTTCTTGCGTTCCGGGAAGCTATTGAGGATGCTTCCCTGGAGGCAGACGACCTCAGCCGCTTTGACACGGGTTTCATCAGCGCCTCGACGGTCGGCGGGATGTGCTACACCGACCAGCTTTATGTTGATGCGAACGCGAGCGGCGAAGCATCCGAATTTGTACAATCTTACGCGGCTTCGGCCCATACGCGGCATATAGCCCGCCACTTCGGGATACACGGTTTTTCCGATACGATCAATACGGCCTGCTCTTCGTCGGCCAACGCAATAGCGCTGGGCTACCGGCTGATCCGCGCCGGACGGATGAAAAGGGTGATTGTCGGCGGGGTAGACAGCCTTGCCAAATATACTGTCAACGGCTTTAACTCGCTCCGGATACTCAGCGAAGACCTGTGCCTGCCTTTTGACGAAAACCGGAAAGGGTTGAACCTGGGCGAAGGCGCCGGCTACCTGGTACTGGAAGACGGATCGGTTTCGGGGAATAAACGCAGGTACGGGAAAGTGCTGGGCTACGGGAACAGCAACGACGCCTACCACGCGTCCACCATATCGCCCGAAGCCGCAGGCGTGGTAAAGGCGATAGGAGGCGCTCTTCGATCGGGGAATGTCGATCCGGGTAAAATAAGCTACGTCAACACGCACGGTACAGGTACGCTCAATAACGACGAGATGGAGCTGCTGGGAATGCTCAGGATATTCGGCAAGCTGCCGTATTTCAGCTCGACCAAAGGCTATACCGGCCATACGCTGGGCGCGGCAGGCGCAATAGAGGCCATATTCAGCCTGTTCAGCCTGAGCCACAACGAAATCTATCCTAATCTGCGTTTTGAAACCCCCATTGCGCAGTTCGGGGAAATCCCCGTTTTGGACCTGCTGACGGATCGGCGCGTCGAATACGTTCTGTCCAATTCCTTCGGCTTCAGCGGAAACTGTACCTCGCTCTTGTTCGGCAGGTAATCAGAAGCTTACCGACGCCCCGTTTTCGCCGACTTTTACAACCGTTTTCTTACCTATTACCAGGGGGCGGTTATCGGGCACATGACCGGCAGGGAACCCGAAAAGCAGCGGGTAGCCGTAGCCTCTTACATGACCGGCGATAATCTCGCAGGCATCCTGGCCGAATACTTCGGGATTACCCTTATTTTCGGTAAAATGCCCGGCAATCAGCCCTGCCAGGCTGCTGAGCTTGCCGGCGCGCCCCAACTGCCACATCATGCGGTCCAGGTTGTAAAGCTGCTCGCCCACGTCTTCCAGGAAAAGAATTTTCCCCCGGGTGTCGGTTTCAGAAAAAGAGCCTATCGAATGAGCCAGCAGGCATAGGTTGCCCCCGGCAAGCTGCCCTGAAGCCGTTCCGGGCCTGCTCATAGGATGCGGCCCGACCTCATACCGGACAGGTGCTCCGAACAGGATTTTCCGGAGGGATTCGGATGCCTCCCCGCTTCCTTCGCTGCCGAGCTGCTTTACCATCGGTCCGTGTATGCCGGCGTAGCCGAGCTTTTCGAGGTGACAAAGGAGAAGCGTGATATCGCTGAAGCCGATCACCCATTTGGGCGACCTGCTGAAGGCTGAAAAATCGATGCGGTCTATTATTCTCGAGCACCCGTAGCCGCCCCTTACGGCTATGACGGCTTTGATGCCGGGGTCGTCCAGCATTTGCTGAAGATCTGCGAGCCGCTGCTCGTCGGTACCGGCGTATTGAAAATACCGAAGCGACGGGGTACGGCCCTCCGTGACGGAAAGCCCCCAACCGGCCAGCATCCGGAGCCCGTCTGCGATGTCGTCCGGGTAGGAGATGCATCCTGCGGGCGCTACGACGCCTATTTTGTCACCGGGTTGGAGCGGTTGCGGGAAGATCATCGGCAGGAGATTTTCTAAAAGTATACAATATCGGTCACCAGGGTTTTCCCCATCTCGGCATTGACCATTTCAAGTATTTTGCCTTTCGCCCTTACCAGCTCTTCCCGGAGCGGGGCCGAATCCAGCTGCACATAGAGCGTATTCCCTTTTACAAATACGGAGGTCGTCCGGGAGGCGATGGGCTTGCCCATGATTTTTTCCCAGTGAGCGGTGACGTAGGTTTCGTCAAAGCTCTCTTTCAGACGGTAGATCTCCAGGTATTTTTCCAGCACTTCCTTTACGGAGGAAGTGGACTGGTTCCGGGTCCTTTCGGTGTAGCGGGGCTTGAACTTGTTCATGTTTTACACTGTCTGCTTTCAAAATTAACAACAACGTGCCTGATATCCGGGAAGAAGAGAGAAAAAGTTCTCCCGACATGCCTGACTGAAGACAACGGCATGCAGGCACCACCCGATTCGGCGACTATATTTGTTTTTAAAGGATTTTGCATTTATTATTGTGCTATCAATCAATTCTCCGTGTTTTCGGCGATTGGTTTATAAAGAAGAGGGGAGAGAATGGGCTCAGCGATCCTCTGGCAACCTGTTGTAGCGACAAGGTGCTAACTCCCACCTAAGTAATTAGGGAATATAAAACAGTGCAGATGAAAACAGTATCTTTTTCTCCCGCTTCCCGGGAAAGCCTGGTTTACCTTACCGGTACTTTTATTTTGAACAGGATCCCCGGATCTGCTTTTCCGGACATGTGTATGAAATGCGATCAGCCTTCAGCAGTCAGCTGTCAGCCGCGGTGCATCCGGTAGCTGATTTCTGGCAGCTCATGGCTGTTTCATGTAAAGGCCGTTTGCCGGGTCGCTCCTCTTTTATTGTCGAATTCACCGATCTTAATTAAAATAATAATTGTTGTTATGTCAGAAAAATCGTTAAACTTCGAAACCCTGCAGTTGCATGCGGGTCAGCAGCCTGACCCGGTTACCAATTCACGTGTAGTCCCTATATACCAGACGACTTCCTATACATTCAACAGCTCCGAGCACGGCGCCAACCTGTTCGCGCTCAAAGAGTTCGGAAATATCTATACGCGGATCATGAATCCGACCAGCGATGTTTTTGAGCAGAGAATAGCTGCCCTGGAAGGCGGGGTAGCCGCCCTGGCGACGGCATCGGGACATTCCGCGCAGTTCCTGGCGATCAACAATATCACGACCGTAGGCGACAACTTTGTCACCACCTCGTTCCTCTATGGCGGGAGCTATAACCAGTTCAAAAATTCCTTCCGGAATATCGGCGTCGAGGCCAGGTTTGCCGACGGCGACGATGTTTCCAGCTTTGAAAAGCTCATCGACGACCGTACGAAAGCGATCTACCTGGAGGCCTCGGCTAATCCGAGCTACAGCATCCCTGATTTCGAGGCGTTTGCCGCTTTGGCCAAAAAGTACGACCTGCCGATAATCGTAGACAATACATTCGGAGCGGGTGGCGCGCTGATAAGGCCCTTCAAATGGGGTGCGCATATTATCGTGGAATCTGCCACCAAGTGGATAGGTGGTCACGGGAATAGTATGGGAGGGGTAATCGTCGATTCCGGCGCCTACGATTGGGGGAATGGCAAATACCCGCAGTTTACCGAGCCTTCTGCCAGCTACCACGGACTCGTGCTGAATGATGTTTTTGGTAAAAACGGACCGTTCGGCAATATCCAGTTTGTGCTCCGGGCCCGCGTGGAGGGGCTGAGGGACTGGGGGCCCTGCCAGAGCCCTTTCAATTCCTTCCTTTTGCTTCAGGGGGTAGAAACGCTGAGTCTTAGGGTGGAGCGCTCCTGTGAAAACGCGGAGAAGCTCGCAGCATGGCTGGTTAATCACGAGGATGTGGAGTATGTCGAATACCTCGGGCTCGAAGGGAATAAATATCACCACCTTGCGAAAAAATATTTCGAGCGCGGGCTTTTCGGTTCCGTGCTGTCATTCAAGCTGAAGGCCGGCAGGGAAGCAGCTGACAGATTCGTCAATTCGCTGAAATGGATAAGCCACGTGGCCAATCTCGGCGATTCCAAAACGTTGATCATCCACCCGTCGAGCACCACCCACTCCCAGCTTTCGGAAGCGGAGCAGCTTTCGGCAGGCGTTACGCCGGGCGTGCTGAGGGTGTCGGTCGGGATTGAGCATATCGACGACCTGAAAGCCGAATTTGAAGGCGCGTTTGCCGCAATCAGATAGTTTTTATGGAATTGCCCCGTAAGGGGCAATTCCGTCCTCTATGGGGACTATTTTATATTATTATAACAGAATGCAACCGGAGACCAGCGTTTTTAAGTATCCGTTTCAATATAACCTGGAACAGGGGAGATACCTTCCCGGCTTTGAGCTTGCCTATACTACTTACGGCGAGCTGAACCCGGACAAAAGCAATGTGGTTTGGATATGCCATGCGCTCACGGGAAATTCCAATCCCAATGACTGGTGGTCGGGACTGGTAGGAGAAGGGAAGCTATATAACCCGAAGGAGCATTTCATCGTCTGCGCCAATATTATCGGATCGTGCTATGGCAGCACCAACCCGCTGTCCGTCGACCCGGAAACGGGGAAACCTTTCTACCACGATTTTCCGCTGATCACGATCAGGGATGTGGTAGGAGCCATGGAGCTGCTGCGCGAGCACCTGGACATAGACCGTATAGAGATCTGCATCGGGGGTTCCCTGGGCGGACAACAGGCTATCGAGTGGGCTATCGAATGTCCCGGCCTTATCCGGAAGCTTATCCTGATAGCTACGAATGCCCTCCATTCGCCGTGGGGGATCGCCTTTAACGAAGCGCAGAGAATGGCCATAGCCGCCGACAAAACCTGGACGGACAACAGCCCGTCTGCAGGTTCTGAGGGGCTGAAGGCTGCCAGGTCTATCGCCATGCTGACCTACAGGCACTACGATACCTATAATTTTTCCCAGGCGAGAGACAATTTCGACCAGATCGACGACTTCAGGGCTTCCAGCTACCAGCAGTACCAGGGCGAAAAGTTCCGGAAACGGTTCAACGCTTTTTCATACTGGACGCTGACTAAAATGATGGATTCCCACAACGTAGGACGCAATCGCAACGGCCTGGTCAACGCATTGCAGATCATTACCATCCCGACGCTTATCATCGGGATTGCTTCAGACCTGCTATTTCCTGTCCGGGAGCAGCATTTCCTGCAGATGCACATACCCGACGCCACCTACCAGGAAATAGATTCGTTGTATGGCCACGACGGTTTCCTGGTGGACTACGGTCCGCTGACCCGGATTATCCAGGGGTGGGAAAGAAGATGACCGGCTTTTCGGCCGGCCATCGGTACTACAACTTCAGATTGTACTACAATTTCAGATGATAGGACTTGGGCCTTGTCAATGACTCGTATCCTATTTTAGAAAGCGTAACGCCCCTGCCGGTATCCTTAACGCCCGTCCATGCGAGAGCCGGATCGAGATAATCGCAGCGGTTCATAAACCAGGTACCGGTTTCAACCTGTTCCCCGATCCTGAGAGCCGCGTCCTTATCCTTCGTCCATATCGAGGCCGTCAGGCCGTACCTGCTGTCATTCATCAGGCGAATCGCCTCCTCGTCATCCCTTACCGGCATAATTCCCACTACCGGCGCGAAGCTTTCCTCTGTCATGACCGACATGGTATGGTCGACATTGATCAGCACCTGCGGGGCCATATAGGCGCTGTCTTCAGGGTATGCCGGGAAATCGGAAGGAATTATCAGGGGTTTCGCACCCTTCTCGATCGCTTCTTTTACCTGCTGCCGCGCAAATGCAGCGGCAGAGGGCCGTACCATCGGGCCCAGCGTTGTTTCCTGGTCAGTAGGATTGCCCAGCCTGTAAGTGAGCGTAAGCTTTCTAAAGGCATCGACGAAATCTTCGAATATAGATTCGTGAACATAAATCCTTTCAATGCCGCAGCACGATTGTCCCGAGTTGAAAAAAGAACCGTCTACCAGGTTTTCGACGGCGTTCTCGAGATCGGCATCGGCCCGCACATAAGCGGGGTCTTTACCGCCCAGCTCGAGCCCGGCAATGATAAACCGCCCGCCTATGGCTTTTTGTACAGCCTGGCCGCCTGCGACGGAGCCGGTGAAGGCAACGTAGCTGGTCCTGCTGTCGCCTATGATTCCCGCCACCTGGTCATGATCGAGCGTCAGGTGCCGGAAGACGCCTTCGGGGAGGCCCGCTTCTGCAAATGCCGCGGCAAACCGGTCGCCGCATAAAGGTGTCTGCTGGGCTGGCTTGTATACTACGGAGTTCCCGGCCAGGATAGCGGGGAATACCGAATTGACGGAGGTCAGGTAGGGGTAATTCCACGGAGCGACGACAAAGACCACTCCGAGCGGCTCTCTTTTAATGAACCGCTGAAAGCCGTCTGCCGGCGGGATCGCGATGTCTGCAAGGGCTTCATCCGCAATATCGATCATATAGCGCGCTCTTTCGGCAAAACCTTTCCTGATCTCATTGGGAGTGTAGCGCACCGGCCTGCCCATCTGCCAGGTCAGCTCCGAACCGATTTCGTCGGCATGGGTGAGAAAGTAAGCCAGCGCTTTACGGCAAACCGCTTTTCTCTCTTCCAGGGAAACCAGCCTCCATTTTTTCTGCGCAGCTGTGGCCTGCGCCAGCGCCCGCTCGATTGCCGCGCCGGAGGAAAGGCCGCGTTCAAGATAAAGGCTCCCGTCTACGGGAGAAATAGTTTGCTGAATCTGCATATCAAACTCGTCGTTCATAACTCATCATCGCTTACAACGGCGTCACATACGCGGATGTGATCCCCCCGTCGACGAGGAAATCCGTTCCGGTTACAAAGGAAGATTCATCCGAAGCCAGGAAAAGGGCTGCGGATGCCATTTCGCGCGCTTCTCCGAAGCGGCCCATAGGGATATGAACCAGCCGTCTTTGTTTTTTTTCTTCCGTATCCAGGAATTTCATCAGCAATTCGGTCCGGAGCGGGCCGGGACAGAGCGCATTGACCCTGATGTTTTCTCTTGCATGGATCACGGCCAGCTCCCTGGTAAGCGCGAGAACAGCTCCCTTGCTTGCCGTGTAGGCAACCTGGGGAGTGGCCGCGCCCAGGATAGCTACGAAGGAAGCCGTAGTAATAACAGATCCGCCTCCTGCTCTTTTGAGCGCCGGGATGCCGTATTTGCATCCCAGGAAAACGCCTTTGGCATTGATATTCATCGTCAGGTCCCAGATATCTTCCTCGGTGGTCATGGCGTTGTCATCGTTGCTGTGCATGATGCCTGCATTCAGGAAGAGGATGTCGAGCTTCCCGAATTTTTCCTCAGCCAGCGCGACCATCGCTTCGTTATCGGCGGCTTTTGATACGTTTGTCTTGATGAAGAAGGCCTGCCCGCCGGCGGCGTCTACCATATCGGCGGTTTCCTGCCCGCCGGCTTCGTTGATGTCGGCAATGATCAGGCGCGCTCCCTCGCGCGCAAACAGAAGGGCAGTTTCACGGCCTATACCGCTGCTGGCGCCGGTAATGAGCGCTGTTTTGTTCTCTAAACGCATATATAATGATTTGTAATTGCGCCTTATGAGGCTATTTTTCAAGTTGTTGCAGGCTGCTGCCGTTACAGGTAATACTGGCTGGAAACGGAACGGCCTATTGTTAAGATCAAAAATAATTCAAAATCCGTTCGCGCGGTCGATTATTGTACAATTTAAGGAAATTGTCCCGGGTTTTTTCCGGTTTTTACGAAAGACGATGCCCTGCCCTTTTCAATAATTCCTAACTTTGCAGTTTCCGGCCGGCCTGCATGGCTGACAGCTTTTTATACACATGAAAAAAGTAGCTTTTTATACGCTGGGCTGCAAGCTCAATTTTTCGGAAACCTCCGCTATTTCGCGGATGTTCGAAATGAAGGGCTATGAGAAAGTGGGTTTTAACCAGGATCCGGACATATTTATTATCAATACCTGTTCGGTGACCGACAACGCGGATAAGAAATGCCGGAAGATCGTCAGAGAAGCCCAGCAGATCAACCCCGACGGGTTTGTAGCGATAATGGGCTGCTATGCGCAGCTGAAGCCCGACGAGATAGCCGGGATTCCGGGTGTCGACGTGGTTTTGGGAGCGGCAGAAAAATTCCGGCTCCTGGAGCTGATCGATACTTTTGAGAAAGAGCCCGCAGGCGGAAAAGGGAGGGTGCTGGCCTCGCCTATCGAAGAGGCGGTGGAATACCATACCTCCTATTCTTTAAACGACCGCACACGCACTTTCCTGAAGGTCCAGGATGGTTGCGATTACCCCTGCGCTTATTGTACTATCCCGTTGGCCCGGGGCAAAAGCAGGTCCAATACCGTGGCCAACGTATTGGCTTCCGCAAGGGAAATAGCATTGAGAGGAGTAAAGGAAATTGTGCTGACGGGAGTCAATATAGGCGATTTCGGAATCGTCAACGGGGAGCGGACCAGCTCATTCCTGGACCTGATCAGGCAGCTCGACGAAGTCGAAGGGATTGACCGGTTCAGGATCTCTTCTATAGAGCCGAACCTGCTGACCGATGAGATCATATCCTTTGTAGCCGGCTCGCGGCGGTTTGTGCCTCATTTTCACATCCCGCTGCAGTCGGGTTCCAATAAGATCCTCGGACTTATGCGCCGGCGTTACCGCAGGGAGCTTTATGTCGACCGTGTATCCCGCATCAAGTCCCTGATGCCCGATTGCTGCATCGGTGTGGACGTGATCGTCGGACATCCGGGAGAAACGCGGGAGGACTTCCTGGAGACTTACCGGTTTTTAAACGACCTTGACGTATCTTACCTGCACGTATTTACCTATTCGGAACGGCCTAATACCGCGGCGGTCAATATCAGACCGGTGGTGCCGACGAAAGAGCGCGCGGAAAGGTCTAAGATGCTGCACATACTGAGCGATAAAAAAAGGAGATCTTTCTACGATAGCCAGGTTGGCAGGCTGGGCACGGTGCTGTTCGAGGAAGGTGATCACGAAGGGAATATGCAGGGGCTGACGGAGAATTATGTACGGGTCAGCGCCGTTTTTGACCCGCTTCTGATCAATGAGACAAGAAAAGTGCTCCTCACAGGGGTCGGGGCCGATGGCGTGATGCAGGTAGACGAACCGGCAGTGGTTGCGATGATGGATTGACGAGGCAATGTGATCCGATAGTTATCGGATTTGTTCCGGTAGAGGGGCTGATAGCCGATATCCGGTTCTTATCCAAAAGAAAACAGCCGCGGGCGAAAGCTGCGGCTGTTTTCTTTTTAAAGTTAATTGAAGGCGGTGTTATTAAGAAGCCATTTCGAAGAGTTGCTCGTTGTGCTGGCTGATATCCAGGCCTGCTTTTTCGTCGTCTGCGCTTACCCGCAGCGGCAGAATAAGGTTGGTTATCTTGAACAGGAGATACGAGCCTCCGAATGCAAACACCGAGCATCCGACGAGGGCGATCAGGTGGTTAATGAAAAGTGAGGTTTCGCCGTAGGCCAGCCCCTGCACCTCTACAGCAGGATTGACCGCGCTGGTTGCGAAGACCCCGGTTGCGAGCATGCCTACCATCCCGCCGACGCCGTGGCAGGGGAATACATCGAGTGTATCGTCTACACCCCTGGCGGTACGGAAATGCGCAACGATGTTGCTGACGATGGCGGCAACGACCCCGGTAAAGAGAGAAGCCGGGATAGTGACGAAGCCGGCTGCAGGCGTAATGGCCACAAGGCCTACAACAGCTCCTATGCAGAAGCCTAATGCCGAGACTTTTTTACCTCTTGCCACATCTGCCAGCACCCAGGCTATACCGGCTGCCGCTGCTGCGGTATTGGTAGCGGCAAATGCCGATACTGCCAGCGGGCCGGCGCTCAGTGCGGAGCCTGCGTTAAATCCGAACCAGCCGAACCACAGCAAACCTGTACCGAGAAGCACAAAAGGGATGTTGGCGGGAGGAAGACCGTTTTCGCCTATATACTGGCTGCGGCTTTTGAGGAAAAGAGCGCCTGCCAGGGCTGCCCAGCCGGCCGACATGTGAACGACGGTACCTCCTGCAAAGTCTAATACCCCCATTTTGAACAATATGCCGTCAGAATGCCAGGTCATATGGGCAAGAGGAGTGTAGATAAAGATGCAGAACAGGATAATAAAAAGCACGTAAGACTTGAAGTTGACCCTTTCGGCCATAGAGCCGGTGATCAGCGCCGGTGTGATAACTGCGAACTTCAGCTGGAAAAATGCGAACAGGAGGAAGGGGATCGTACCTGAGAGTGGAGCTTCCATCACGCCGTTCATCATGAAGTAGGTGAACGGGTTTCCTATAAAGCCGCCTATATCTTCTCCGAAAGCCAGGCTGAACCCGAATACGACCCAGACGATACTGATTACCCCCATGGCGATGAAGCTTTGCAGCATGGTGGAAATAACATTTTTTCCGTTTACCATCCCGCCGTAAAAATACGCCAGGCCGGGAGTCATCAACAATACAAATGCCGCTGCCACGATCAGCCAGGCGGTGTCTCCGGTATCGAGCCCTTCAGTGATAATAGGACCCGGGATCTGGCCGAATAATAACCCGATAATGCTTACCAGCAACAGAATAATAATCGGAATGTAACTAGGTTTTTGCATAATTGTACTACTTTAAGGTTGAATTTGAGATTAGATTCAGAATTTATAAATGAAAGCTACGCCGAGGGTAGATTGTGAATTTTTGGTCAGCTCTCCCTTTGAGTCTTCGAACTGGCGGGCACCCACTTGCCTGGGAGCATAGCTGTCTATCCTGAATTCAGGCTTGAGAAGCACGTGCCCGTCGGCCAGCGTAATGTTGCCGGTCAGTGTGAACGAGTTGACGGAGGTGCCGTTTTCACTGGCGTCCAGGAGTGCCCGCGCTCCGTTGGAGTTGTCGAAGTACTCGTAGCGGGCGCCCAGGCCGAAATGTTCCGTAAGCGCAAGATTGGCATAGCCGGCGATGCCGCCCCATGACTTCGAAGCAGTTGTGCCGGCGTATTGCTGCGATCCGATGGCTGCGTTCAGGCCGAGAAGAAACTTTTCAGACAGCTGGTAAGAAGTAGCCAGGTCGAGCATACGATAGTGGGCTTCCGGTACATTGCCGGCGTCGTCAGGATCCTCGTCGTTGGTATTGATGCCGTTCAGATAGACATCCCAGTTTTCGGCAGGCGAAAAATAGAGCTGCGCGATCACGCCTTTTTTGCGGTTGTTGTCGCCGAATCCGTCTACGGCATTGACGACGCCCAGCATCAGCGAGGCCCTGTCGGAAAAAGCGTAAGTAGATTTCAGCCCTGTGTGGTAGAATGGCCCCATGCCGAACAGGTTGGAAAGCGAATAATTAAAGTTGACCGGGGCGTCGATGACCTCATAGCCGATGTGGGTACCGAACTGACCGATCGTAGCCGACCATTTATCCGTAATGTTGTAGCTGAAATAGGCTTGCTTGATAGCCAGCGCCGTACCGATGTTGGCATAGTTTGCCAAGTCGGCATTGGGGCCGAATGCCAGATCGACTACTACTTCCGATTTGCGGTTGGTGTATTTAACGACTGTTTGGGCGAGACCCAGGGCGATCTGCCCGGCGCGCTGATCGAATACGCGAGCTGTGCCATTTGCTTTCAGGCCGAGATTGCTCTGCGAAAGAGGTTTGTTAAAGTTTCCCGAGAAATAGGAGTCAATATACCCCGAAAAAGAAAAGGCTCCTTTTTTATCTTCTTCATCTTCGGCTGCCGGTGACGCTGTTTCTGACGAAGCCGTTTGAGAGGGGCGGGCGGGTTCGGCGTTATTTTTTTCTCCCTTAGATAAACCCAATATCGGAGTAGACAAATATAATAGTGTAAGTATTGTTTTTCTCATAATAATATTTTGTTTAGTTATTTTTTTATGATAGATAGATCTATGGCAAATATTCATTAATAGAAAGTTTTTTCAAAGAGTTAAGTTAAAAAAAATATCTGATTTTGCTATAATCAATGATTATTTATATTAAATGGTGAGATTTTTAATTAAAAATATGGATTGATGTAAAAATAAGATACCGGTTATAATATTCTGTATATATTGAATATTGCAGAATATTAATATATGACATATTTTATTATGCTCCCGTTGTTTATTGGTTAAGTTCAATAGGTTGTCAGCTGGAAAAACGTAAAAAACACGCCTGGCTTCTTCTGTTGGCTGTTGTCGCGGATCTATCGCGTATAGTGACGGGAGGTCATATCCGACAGCGTGGGTCTTCTGTTACGGAATGATTGGGATAGTTCAGAGGAAGGGTGAAGGAGAGGGAGCGGAGAAGAAAGCGTGGGAGGGTAAATTTTTTCAAAAAAATGTGAAAGCTTATCTTATGATCGCTATCGGACTGATTTTTATATATTTTGTCATTTTTTTGTTGAAATCAATCTGAATTTAAACCCATTTTGACGGTTTATTTATTTTTTGATGTTTTCAATGTTCATTTTTTATCCATTTTTTGCAAAAACTGGTAAAATTACACTAAAAATTAATTTCGTAATATTGTTAAAGTGAGAAAACGCCATTGATGATAATTATTGAGAACTAAAAACTTCCCGTTTATCATGAAGACAATATTGAAAGGACTGTTGTTTGCAGCGAGTGTAGCGATAAGTGTCGGAGCAAATGCTCAGGTGAAGGTGGATCCCGGTGTCTCTACACATAACTACAAACACCCTGCTAAAGCCAAAAGGGCCGCCAAAGAGAGGGACGCTTTTGAAGTACCTACCCTAAGTGAGGTAAAAAAACAGGAAAATGCGAAAATGACCCATAAGGTCGTTACACCGAAGTACTCGACACGCCATGCGACGCTTGTCGCCGAAAGACCGGTTGAAGGGAAGGGCGTGAATATAAACCCCATGAAATCACCGGAAAATTATAAGACCGGCAGGCAGCCTGTTGCGGCAAGAGATGATGACGCTTCCGGAAATTTCACTTCCGTAAAAGACAGCTCGGCGGGTAATAAGGGCCTGTAGATGTAATCCGGATACTTTAACAACAAAAAAACTCCTGAGTTCTGTAACGGAATCTCAGGAGTTTTTATTTGAAATATAGTGCTTACGCCGGCATACAATACCTGTACATACCTACTCGTTATGCAGCCATGCTTTTTTCGCCAGCAGCGTCTCATTGTCCTCGACCATATCGGGATCAGGTACGCAGCAATCGACCGGGCATACCGCTGCACATTGGGGCTCTTCGTGGAAACCGACGCACTCTGTGCATTTATCTGAAACTATATAATAAAATTCATCCGATATAGGAACCTGCTTTTCTTTGCCACTTACAACAGTGCCGTCTCCGAAATCCACCTCATCCAGGGTAGTTCCATCACCCCACGTCCACTCTATACCGCCTTCATAAATTGCTGTGTTGGGGCATTCGTCCGTGATTATAATAGCCATGATCGACCAGTTATTTAGGATATATTTATCTCTTTTTACTAACTAAAATACAAATGTAATTATTTTTAGGTTCACAAATGGTTAATAATTTACCGGATAAGTAATTTATTGAGGGATTTACCTTAAAATACATGATTTCTACAGATAACAGAATTGCGGCCTTTGTTGGATTAAGTGAGTTTCTGCGTTCCCCGGAAAATGAGCGGGAAATCGACGGCTGGGTGGAGCAGGCCTATCGGGCCAACAATTGGTTTACGCCGGCGAACGTCAGGTACGCGCTTGAATCCATTGCGCTGATGCTGGGCGATCCCGTCGCTTTGCTGGATTGGTATGCCTCGTATGAAAAAACGGGCGCTTCCGCTAAAATAGGCGTAGTGATGGCCGGCAATATCCCGCTGGTAGGATTCCACGACCTGTTGTGCGTGCTGATCAGCGGCCACCACCTTCTTGTCAAGCCGAGCAAGGACGATACTGCGCTGATCAGTCTGGTCATCCGGAAAATCTGCGAGCTCGAGCCAGCATTCTCAGACTATGTGCAATTCGTGGACCGTATCAATGAAGCCGACGCTTATATAGCGACAGGCAGCGATAACACGGCCCGCTATTTTGAGTACTACTTTTCTTCCAAACCTCATA
>MEDT01000125.1 GCA_001724175.1 Cytophagaceae bacterium SCN 52-12
TAAGGATCATATAGCAGGCCTGGACGATGTTCGGGCCTTCAATTTTTTGCAGATGCGCGATATGCCTGTCTATGGGAGCCGCGCCACGCTCGGCAGGGTTTCCGAGGAGTTTTACTATTCCTTTACCAAAGACCCTTATCCCGGTGTGCCCAGGCTTACCAAAATCCCTTTTGAAAACAGCAGCTTCGAAATAGCGGGCCTTACCGTTATTCCTATTCTCGTGATGCATCACAAAATGCCCGTCTACGGTTTCCGTATAGGGGATTTTACCTACATTACAGATGCCAACTATATTGCCGAGGAAGAGAGAGAAAAAATAGTAGGTTCTAAAGTGCTGGTCCTCAATGCACTGCAAAAGGAGGGGCACCTGTCGCACTTTACATTGCCCCAGGCCCTGGAAGTTATCGGGGAGCTTGGCGTTCCCCAGGCCTACCTGACGCATATCAGCCACAGGCTGGGGCTGCATGCGTCGGTGGAAACCGAGCTGCCGGTAAATGTGTCCTTAGCCTATGACGGGCTGACGGTTGAGATTATTTAACGCCGGTCATGCACCTTAGCTACTATTTCCTGAAAAAATTGGTGCCGCGCCTTGCGGAAAGGCTGACGGGAACCAGGCTGTCTGCTGCGTTCAGCCAGGATAAGGATGAAATCATCCTCGAATTCGGATCGGAGGGCGCAATAAAGCTGACCATAAGGGCCATTTTGAAAACCGAATTTACATGCCTCTTTTTTCCCGACAGGTTTGAGCGCGCGCGGGCAAACAGCATCGACCTCTTTAAAGACCTTCACGGGCAAAAAGTGGATCGCCTCTTTGTCTATGAAAATGAAAGAGCCTTTGCCGTGGAGTTCGGAGGAGGAGACAAGCTGGTTTTCAAGCTGTTCGGGAACAGGTCAAACCTCCTGCATTTCGCTCCGGGCGGCAGTTTGAAAAATATTTTTAACCGGAGGCTCCTCGGCGACCTTACGCTGGAAGAAGCCTCTTTGCACAAGCCGGCTTTGCATACCTTCGACCGGTTCGTTTCGCTGGACGGCGACTACCGCAAAATGTTTCCCACCTTCGGGAAGCTGGCTTACCAATACCTGGCCGGCCTGCTTCCGGTTCAATCGTCCCCGGAAGAAAAGTGGATTGCGGTGCAGAAGGTGCTCTCGGAGCTGGACAGCGACCGCTACTACCTGTCTGAAGCTGAAGGGCGGCTTGTGCTGAGCCTTCTCCCTGCGGGCGATATCAGGCAAACCTATACGGATCCCATACAGGCCGTCAATGCGTTCTGTCTCTCGTACTTCAGGACAGGCAATCTTCAGCATGAGAAAGACCAGGCGGTAAAACGCCTGCTGAAGCGTGTGCAGCAAACCGAAAGTTACCTGGACTCAGCTTACGGGAAGCTGGCGGAAATATCTGACGCCGGCAAAAATGAGCAATATGCCAACCTGATCATGGCGAACCTGCACCAGGCGGAGCCGAGGGCGGAGTTCCTGGAAGTGATCAGCTTTTATACCGGCGAGCCTGTGAAAATAAAGCTGAAAGCGGATCTTTCAGCTGCCAGGAATGCAGAGAACTATTTCCGGAAAGCCAAAAATGAGAAACAGGAGCTGACCCGCTTGCAGGAGAATATAGAAGCGCGCGAAGCCGCCCTGGACCAGATGAAAATATGGCTTTCAGAGATCGAAAAGCTGTCTGCCGTAAAAGAGCTGCGCGCCTTTTTAAAGCAGCATGGCCTGTCGGGGCAGGAAGGCGGCCCGGTTTCCGGCAAGGCCGGGAAGTTCAGGGAGGAGACTTTCCTCGGCTACCGGATTTTTATCGGTAAAAACGCTAAAAACAACGATGAGCTCACGCTGAAGTTCGCGGGAAAGGAAGACCTGTGGCTGCATGCAAAAGACGTTTCCGGCTCTCACGTTATAATACGGCATATTCCCGGCAGGAATTTCCCGGCAGTAGTGATCGAACGGGCGGCCGAGCTGGCAGCCTGGCACTCAAAACGCCGCAACGACAGCCTTTGCCCGGTGATCGTAACGCCCCGGAAGTTTGTCAGGAAAGGGAAAGGGATGCCGGCGGGAGCCGTATCGGTGGAAAAGGAATCGGTCGTAATGGTGGTGCCCCGGGAGTAAGAAGATGCCTATGACTCTTCTCCGGATTTATGACCCGCGTCCGGATTATGGCTTGCGTCCGGATCTTGACTTGATTCCGGATTTTGACTTGACTCCGGATTTATCCGGAGGACCTTGGCATCCAGCTCTTTATAGTCTGTCAGGCTGTCCAGCATCTTTTTATTGGCCTCGGAAAGCTGCATATCCATTTTCCAATTCAGCCCGGCGGCGAGCTGGATCATCATAAACTGGAGCTGGTTGGTCGCTATGCGCGGCAGGTCGCTCTGCAGCGCTTTTTCCTGCATGGCCTGCTTTGCTTCGGTAAGGATATTGGTATAATCCTCGCTCTGGAAGCGGTTGATCCACCCCTGCTCGATGTCATAAAATTTATAATCGGTGTCCATCGACAGGATCTCGGGCTCGGGGAAGTACTCGATGACCAGCTTGCGTTCGGCTTCGTCTACCCTGAAGCGCAGCTTCCCGAAATCGTACCCGACCAGGACTTTCGCTTTCGATATCACGAGCGCTTTCTTTTTGTCGTTAAAGAGCTGCCAGACGTTTTTATCGTGCTGGTAGTTATATATTTCGGTAAAATATCCTTCGGACATCACCACCTTGAATACTTTTTCTATCCGTTCCAGAAGCACTGAAACGTCCCGGACCGGAAGTGATGCAGCGGTGTTTTTTCGCAGCAGGCGGTACAGGCCGACGCCGCCTCCGGCGCCTATCGCCAATGTCAGAAGATATATAAAAAACGAGTCCATGTGTGCAGGTATAGATTTCCGGGTAAATTTATAACGAATTTCTCCTGATCATGGTAAAAGGATTTTTCACCTTGATCTGCTTCCCGTCGAGCAGCAGCGCCGCTGCCGTACGTCCCATCGTCTCAAAATCGGTGGTAATGACCGTTATCCCGTCGGCCAGCACTTCCTTGAGGGTCGTATCATTAAAAGACAGCAGCCCGACCTGCTTTCCCGGCACCAGGTTGGAGTTCCTGACTTTTTTGATCAGTTCTGCAAGGTCTGTTTCCTCGACCATGATATAGGCTGTGCCTTCAGCAATATTCTCGTTCATGGCGTTGTCGATAATCCTGAAGTCCTTCCTGTAGCTGATGCACCATGATTTGAACCCGCGAATGATTTCGGGCGGGTACTGGCCGTCTACCGGGAAGACCAGCACGAGCTCACGGTATTTTTCCAGCAGGTCGTCGCCGCTTTCGAGCGCCCGGAAGATGTCCTTCTCGAAGTCCTGGTAGATGGCCAGGTAAGAACCCGGCAGCTCGGGATAGTCCCTGTCGAGCAGCACCAGCTTATGGCTGGGGATCTTCTCCAGCAGTTCCCTGATGTTTACCTTATTAGTGCCTTCATAAAAATGAGGCATGATGACAATGTAGTTGTATTTTGTCAGGTTTTCTTCCAGTATTTCCTTGAATATCAATGCGTTGTAGTGGTGGATGAACAGGTCCACGACTGCGGCGTCGCCGAGGGCTTTCAGAAATGCGTAGTAGATGATCTTTTTGTATGAGCTCATCTTATTCATAATGAGCATTACCTTGATCTTGTTGGACGCGGTCGATTGGGCGAAATATCCTTTTCCTCTCACGGATTTGATGATCCCGCGCTCCTTCAGCTCGTTATAGGCCTTTTCAACCGTGTCTCTTGCGAGGTAGTTCGACTCCGACATCTCGTTGATCGAAGGCAGCTGCTCGTCCTGCCGCAGTATCCCGTTCTTAACCGCCTGGGTCACCGTATTGATGATCTGCTTATACTTGGGAACCGGCGATTCGGGGTCTATTGTTATGATCATAAACCGATAAATGACACGTACAAAACTGACTTAAGAGTGTTCTTTCCAAAAGTACGAATAAAACAGCCTAAATAGGAATGGGCCTGTTAAGGCTCTCTTCCAGGGAGATAATCGTCTCGGTCCTTTGTATGCCCTGCACTTTCTGGATCTTGTCGTGGAGCACCTCGCGCAGGTGGCTGGTATCGCGGCACTGGATCTTGGCGAAAATACCGTACTGTCCGGTGGTGTAATGAAGATTGATCACCTCCGGTATTTCGGCGAGCTGCTTCGACACCGAGTCATACAGCGAGCTCTTGTCAAGGTATATGCCGAGGTAGGAGGTGATGTCCCAGCCGAGCTTCGAGGCGTCTATATCGAGCTTGGTACCCCTGATAATCCCCATCTGCTTCATTTTGGAAACGCGCACATGCACCGTGCCGCCGGAAACGAATACGCGTTTCCCGATTTCGGCGTAAGAGAGATCGGCGTTGTCGACCATTATCCTGAGGATAGCCAGATCGGTTTGATCAATTTCTAATGCTTTGTCCATTATGAATGGTAAAAATTGAAAATATCTATAAATATATGCGCTTTGTTGAATATTTTCTAAATTTTAATATTTTTATATGGAAATATTTTAATGAATGAGAATTATCTTTTACCTTTGTATTGTCAATGTCAGAGAAAACGACTCTCAGCGGCAATGACAGCGTTCTTTTCTTATACTGTAGGGTGATGAAATCTGGCAGCCATGCCCTCCTGTCTCGGGGGTGGTGATAAGGGACAAACGCGATATAATGCCGGCACTTGTGCCGACTGGGGTGGACCACCAAAGTTTAGTAATTGTATCGTGGCTAACTGCACCGTGGGCGGTTCGAATCCCCCTCCTACAGCAATAAAAGTACAACGTAAGAAGTATTTTCCTTACGTTTCAGACTTTGGTTTTTAGTTTGTTGATGAAGTTTAATCTTACACGCAGATTCAATATGTGATCTGCGTGTTTTTTTTGCCGGAACTCGCCGGAATAAATTCCGGCGTTACAGGATTGGCCGTACCTCCGGTACTACGCCTTCCTGATACCCCTGGATTTATCGGCTGCCGCGGGCGCTCAGTCTCATAGCCGACAGATAAAACATCCCATACTCATTGTTATTTCCCGGTCCTGCCGATAATGTTACTGTTATCGTACCGTCGGCTGCGGGCCTGATGTCGCTGAAGCTCCAAAGCTCCGACACGTTATCCGTTGCATCGAGGATCCCTTCCTGCCGGGTCACCCCCTCACAGACGATCCTGGTGTCCTGCCTGCCGAGCGTGTCGCCCATCCGTGAGGCAAAGAACGCAATATCGTAGCTTTCCTTCTTATCGAGGCCGGTCAGGCGGAGCTTTGCTTCCGGGCGGAGCACATCATTGAATGCCTTTTTCCCATTCCCGAAATACGAGGTGCTGGTCACCTCTTTCGGAAAATGGTACGGCACTTCCGGATGGGTGGTCCCGTTCATATTTTTTGCATTGAAACCCTCCGCGACCTCCAGCTTTAGCCGGGTGATATTGCTAAGGCTGTCTTTCAGCGCATAAGTCTTACCGGGAAGCGGCGAAACCACCGGGTTCCAGGCGCCTTCATGCGAAGTACCCCCGAAATCTACCAGCACAGGCGCAGCCAGTTTCCTCATTCCTTTCGGCGCCTTCCTGAACTTTTTCAGCTGCGTCACCTCGTAAGGGTCTTTCACGGCAAAATGCGCCGCATACTGGGCTACTTCCTTTTCCCTTTCGCTCACATCCGCCGGTTTGTAGCTCATGCCGACAACCGGGATGCCGAACAGCTTTTCAAACCAGGTACAGGCTGCTACATATCGACCGAGTGACAAACGGAGATGGTAGCCGTCGCGGTCGAAATTGTCGCCGATGTAGGAGGTTCTGGCGTTTTGGATGGCGGTACCGGCCGGCACCACGATATCTATGGGAACTATGCTGCTTACTTTCTTCGAAACATCGGCAATCGCGCGGTACATCTGCTGCTGGTCTCTTCCGTAATTGGCAAATCCCGGGTGCACGGCATGCTGCGAATAAGCCCAGGTCTGATGATACACGTATTTTACTTCCTTGTTTTTTGCGCGTGCTTTTACGTATTCATAGAGTTCCGGTAAGGACGCTTCGACCGTGCCGGGCTGCCCGGACAATGGGCTGGCCTGCTGAAAGCTGATGAAATCCCAGTCTTCGTCGGCAATGGCCTGCTCCAGGCTGACGTCCGGCGTCGTCGTTTTATGCCCGTCGGCAGCGGTTTTCCGGTAGGAATAGGCATTTTTATTTTCCCTTGCATTCGTTACATGCAGCGTGAGCGGGGCGCCGCCTATATACAGGTTGGCTACGACGGTCCGGATGTTTTTCTCACGGGCAAGGTCAAAAAGATTGTTTTCGATGGCATCTGCAGAAAAGCTGTTGCCGATGGCCAGGATTTTAATTACCCCGTCGGCCGTCCCGCCTGCCCGTATGGCGCCCGGAAGCTGGAAAAAAAACAGAAGGAGCAGGAAACAGGTTGAGACTTTACGCATTTTCAATAGGGTATGATGTTACGCCTGCTATTTAAGGAATTTACAGTTCTTTTGATAATTTTACATGGACAATCTCCCCGCAGGGTACTGACCCGCAACCTTCATAATGGTGACTATGACAAACGAAATTCCAGCTTCCGGACGCTTCAGCATACCGGTTCCTGCAAACCGGCTCCGCTGGTGGCCGGCAGTGGTGCTGGCGCTTTGCATCGGTGCTGCCCGGGCCGGACAGCCTGCCGGAAGGCCCAATATCCTTTTTATTATGTCTGACGACCATACCTCGCAGGCCTGGGGGATTTACGGGGGCATATTAAGCAGCTATGCAAAGAATGATCATATCAGGTGGCTGGCCGAAAGGGGAGCGGTATTGCAGAATGCATTTTGTACCAATTCTATCTGTGTGCCCAGCAGGGCCGCTATTATGACCGGGCAGTATAGCCACCGCAACGGTGTGTTCGACCTCAGCGGGGAGCTGAGTCCCGACAGCCTCAATTTTGCGAAGCTGCTTCAGCAGGGAGGATACCAGACGGCGCTTGTAGGTAAATGGCACCTGAAAGGCCGGCCGGCGGGCTTCGACCACTTCCTGGTCCTGCCGGGCCAGGGCCGCTATCGTGATCCTGTGCTGATTTCCGAAGAAAACTGGCGGGAAGGCGAATCGGGCGGGAAAGTATATCCCGGCTTTTCGACCGATGTCATTACGGACCAGTCGATAGAGTGGCTGAAAAGCCGCCGGAAAGGAACGCCTTTCTATCTTTCGGTGCATTTCAAGGCAACTCACGAACCCTTCGATTATCCCGACCGCTACGGCAGCTTCCTGGAAGATACGGAAATGCCCTATCCTGCGAATCTGGATGAATGGGGAGGCGCCGCGTCAGGCCGCAGGCACGACGGCTGGCCTCTCGAGATACTGGGCAAGCGGTATGAAGGACAGACGGGCTCCTTCTATCCGGGCCGCTCATTTTCGCTGGCAGGCCTTGATTCACTGGCAGCCAGGAAAAAGATATACCAGAAATTTGTCAGGGATTATCTCCGCTCCGGGGCCGGTATCGACGATAGCATCGGCAGGCTGATCGCCTACCTGCGACAAAGCGGGGAGCTCGAAAACACAGTCATTATCTATACTTCCGACCAGGGGTATTTTTTAGGAGAGCACGGTTTTTTCGACAAGCGGTTTATGTACGAGGAATCGTTGCGGATGCCCTTCGTGATCTGTTATCCGAAGGAAATAAAGGCCGGCAGCAGGCTAAAGGATATCGTCCTCAATATAGATTTTCCTTCGCTTTTCTTAGATTACGCCGGAATTGCCCGGCCTGAGCAGATGCAGGGGAGGAGCTTCCGGGCAAACCTTGCGGGCAGGACACCCCGGAACTGGAGAAAAGATATGTATTACCGGTACTGGTCTAACGAGCCCAGGCGCCCGGCCCATCTGGGGATCAGAACAGACCGCTACAAGCTGGCGCTGTTTTACGGCCAGTCGCGGACAAACACAGAAAGAGATCCGATGCCCCATGCGCCGGGCTGGGAGTTTTACGACCTGGCAAAAGATCCCGGAGAAAACCGCAATGCCATCGATGACCCGGCCTATAGCCGTATAGTTGCAAAGCTGAGAAAACGTCTTAAAGAAATGAAAAAGCAGCTTGGCGACGGGCAGGAAGCCAACCAAACGATCGAAACCATACTCGGGCAGTCCTGGTAAGACCCGGTTCTTTAATATAAACACCGTAAGCATCCCCAACCATGCAAAAAATCTACGCTTTACTGCTATCCCTGCTTCTTCTTGCCGCTTCGGGAACCGCATTCCGTACTGCTACGGCTCTCGATCGCGCTCCCAATGTAGTGCTGATCCATATGGACGATATGGGCTACGGCGACATCGGGATTACGGGAGCGACCGGATATACCACTCCGAATTTTGACGCCATGGCCAGGAACGGCATGTTCCTGTCTCAATATTATTCGCCGCAGGCGGTGTGCACGGCATCGCGCGCCGGGTTGCTGACCGGCTGCTATCCGAACCGGGTGGGATTTGCCGGAGCGATCGATCACACTGCGAAAACAGGCATCAACCCGTATGAGGAAACCATCGCGGAGATCCTGAAAGCGAAAGGCTATGCTACGGCCGCTTTCGGCAAGTGGCACCTCGGCTACCAGGAAAAGTTTTTACCGCTGCAGCATGGATTTGACACCTACCTGGGTATACCTTACTCCAATGATATGTGGCCGAATCACCCCGTCAACAAGAATTATTATCCCCCGCTGCCGCTGATAGAAGGGAACCGGGTCGTAGAGACCAACCCGGATCAGAGCCGGTTTACCACGATGTTTACCGAGAGAGCCGCCGGCTTCATAAAGGAAAACCGGAATAAGCCTTTTTTTGTATACCTGGCTCATCCCATGCCCCATGTGCCCCTGTTCGTTTCCGAAAAGTTCAAAGGGAAATCGGCCCAGGGACTTTACGGCGACGTGATCATGGAGCTCGACTGGAGCATCGGCCGCATTCGTGAAACACTTCGCAGCCTGAACCTGGAGAAGAACACGATCCTGATCGTGACTTCGGACAATGGCCCCTGGCTGCCCTATGGCAACCACGCAGGTAGCGCAGGAGCATTCCGCGAAGGCAAAGGCACCACGTTTGAGGGCGGACAGCGTGTCCCGTGCCTGGTCGAATGGCCCGGTGTGGTCCCTGCCGGCGTCGTATGTAACAACCTCGCTTCCGGCCTGGATATACTCCCGACAGTTGCGGAGGCTACCGGGGCTTCCCTCCCCGTGAAGAAGATCGACGGCGTAAGCCTTCTTAAAAACTGGAAAGGCGATTTCAGCGTCAGGCCCCGGGAAACATTCCTGTTTTACTACCGGAAGAATAACCTGGAGGCGATCCGGCACGGCGACTGGAAGCTGGTATTTCCCCATCCCGGCCGCACTCACGAAGGGTTCAGCCCGGGGAAAGACGGGAGCCCGGGCCCCGTCACCGAAAATTACAGTCACCCGGGCGCGCTCTACGACCTGAGAAGAGATCCCGGCGAGCGTTACAATGTTCAATTCGATTTCCCGGAAGTAGCTGCAAAACTGATGCGGCTCGCCGATGAGGCGCGCGACGACCTGGGCGACGACCTTGCCGGCAACCCGGGAAAAAACCGGAGACCGATCGGTACGGCAGCCGAGTAGCGGCTAGTCAACCGGCGTGATCACGTAGTCACCCTTCCCGGCTTCAAAATACAACGTGTTTTTGCCCTCTGCAACGGTACTTTGGATGCTGATCCGCGGCGAGCCGCCCGACACGCTCCATTTGCCGGCTTTCAGCGCAGTCAGCATCACCTGCTTTTTGCCGGGGCCTGCTACCTTCAGCGTAAACTTGCCGGAAATGAGCGCCTCGCTGTTGCTCATGCTTACGACACGGTCTGCGATGGTTACCACGTAGCTCACCGGGGTTTCGTACCATGTAACCGGGAGCGGCCTGGTTTCGTCTGCCGTCATCTGCATAACGGTGAGGAAGTGGTCGCGGGCGGCGGGTTTAGCAGGTGAAACGACGACGCGGTGCCCGTTTACCTCGGGCAACTCGACAGACGGCGGAACTTCCAGCTGTGTTCCGAACACATTGGTCGCCTCTTTTCCGGATGCCACTTCAAGCGTGCGGTCTGCCGGTTTAGGCAGGAGCATTTCCACGTGGGTTTTGCCAGTGAGATTTTCCCGCCGGTTGTGGAGCACAAAGCCTTTATCCGTCAACTCGGGCTCATTGAGGGCGTTGATCTGCCAGTATTTCCTGAATCCGGGCGAAGCCGTCTGCATGTGATCCGTCAGGATAATGGCGGCCGGGATATCCTCCCGGTCAAGGTTCAGGAAGCAAAAGCTCCTGTTATACTTTTCTATCTTTTCAGTATAGGCGCTGGCCAGGTCTGCCGAAAAGTAGCTGAAGGCCGGCTTCAGCTCCGAAGGCCCGAAGCTGGAGGAAACAACTTCGCCATTTTTGAACCACGAGTCGGAGATCACCTCTTCCGCCGTTTTCGGGTAGCGCTGGTTGAGCCTTGTCCCACCATCGTTGGCGGCATTCCGGGGGATAGTCTCCGATGGGTCGACGGCCAGCATCATGCTGTGCGCTATCGAGCGCTTGTTGAAGCCTATGTCGTACGGCGTTCCGTAAAATTTGTATACACCGAGGTCGCCGAACTGAAGTCCACGGTAATATAGCTGAACGGATCCCGCGTCGCTATGCTGATGGTTTCCGAAATGATAGCCGCCTCCTTTGATTTCAGCTACCACATCGTTGCTGCTCATCCCGATATTCCACCCGGTCCGGGCTACCATCGAACCGAGTACGGGTCCGAAGTCTTTCGTAAGGGGTAATGATTCCCTGCCGGGTTCTGCCTTCAGCGCAGGGTCGTCCAGCAGCAAATAGTAGATAGGGTCGGCCGGTACGCCTCCCTGCCTGACAAAATCTCCTTTCAGGACGGGGTCGTTAGCGTAGGCGTAGCACAAAAGCATGGTAAGTGGGGCCTTCCAGTAAAAAAACTTGCCGGGAGCGCCTGTAGTAAAGCCGTCGCCATCGCGCAGCATTTGCCCGTCGGGCATGCGCATGTACAGCCAGTACTGGCGGACCTCTTTTATGTTGTCGTCGAATACGGGAGCGCCCGTCATCCGGTAAAAAAGCCAGGCGGCATGCATTTCCCAGGCGAACCGGTAGGCTCCGTAGTTGACGCCCTGGTTATGCCTCGGAGACTGGTATTCGAATTTTCGCAGCGGCGCCAGCTGCTCCAGTACGTGGTATGCGCAATATTGATAGGGCAGGGGATCTTCGTCGTAAACGGCTATGCTCAATGAAAGCAGGTCCCTGTTGACCTGGGCCTCGTTTCCGTGCCCGTTGACGATGCTGGTCAGAAAGGGAGGCCAGCCGATCTCCATGTCGTCAGCCAGGCGCATGAGATGCTTGTACAGCAGGCTTTTCTCTTCTTCAGACAGCAAATCATAACACCAGTCGTAAACTTCCGAACCAGCGTAGATTGCGCGGCCTATCTCCCGGGTAATATCCAGCAGGTTGCCGAATTCTACGAGGGGGAGGTAGTCCTTCATCAGGCTCACGGCTTCCCGGCCCACTTCCCGGTCGCCGGTCATCAGGTAATAAAAGGCTTTTGCCTCAGCCGCCTTTTCCAGCGGGGTGTTAAAGGAGACTTCCTGGCCGGGGGTGAAGCTGAACTCAAAAGGCGCTGCTGCCAGCTTCCTGACCTTTTCCCAGGCCTCCCGGTGGTCTCCTTTCTCCAGGTTGGCTTTTACTACCGGAAGAGTTTCGCGGTTCACCCAAAGCCTTGGCCTGGAAGCAGGAGGCGTTACCCGCGGCTTGTATTGCTGTGCTGCAGCGGGTACTTTGGGCGGGCTGTAAGGTTTCAGCTCGAGGTATTCCAGCCTGACGCCCCTGGGCAGCCATATTTTCAGCTGCTGCTGCTTCCCCGAAAATTCAAATTTGCCCGAGTGCTGCTTCCTGACATCCCAGGGCACATACACTACTCTTTTGGTCGGCCGGCTATCGTCGATCTGGATTTTAATATAGAGGGATTCAAACTTCGTTTTCGCATTTTTCATCAGCGCCTCGCCTTCGGGATCGGTAAAGGCATTGGTGCTCATCACGTAGCGCCCCGCTTCCTGCACCTGCACGTCAAAGATAAGATCAGGCTCCGCGCGTTCCCCGTCGAGCGCAGCGGGCACGCCTTGTTTCAGGGTAATGCCTTTTTTGTTTTCCAGCCGGTCGTCGCCGACGATTTCCGTGGATACAGCGTTGATTTTGGCGGATGTTGCGTCAAACCGGTAGTCCTTCGGGCTGTTCCCGGCCTTTTGCCCTGGCTTTTCCGCCGTATAAGCGTAGGCAACCGGCATGGCCAGGCAGATCATTGTATAGAACAGGCAGCGATGAAAACGTCTTGTCATGATCAAAACAGGTTATGGTTACAGCAAAAATGCTTAACCTAACCGGTTTTCGAAAGAAAATTTTCATCTAAAGTCTGTATTATTCCTTCACCACTTTCGCCACTTTACCATCGGCGATACGCAGTAAGTAAATGCCCGCCGGGTAGCCGTCAAGCCGGATGGATAAAACCCGCTCCTTTACCGTAACCTCCTGCAGCACGACACCTGTCATGCTGACGAGCTGCACCCGGCTGCCTATATGCCCGGCGCTAAGCTCGAGCGTAACCGTCTCACGCGCCGGATTGGGCCAGGCTTTCAGCTCCGCACCCCTGCCTCTTTTCACTGAAATGATCCTTGACAGCTCGTAGGAGCCGTCTTTGTCGACCATTTTGAGGCGGTACCAGGTCAGTCCGCCGGCCGGTGCGGGAGAATGGTCCGAAAACAGGTAGCGAACCAATCCTTCGCTGTCTCCTTCAGCCCGGACGGTACCGATGGCGCCAAACACGCGGCCGTCGGCGCTCCGCTGCACTTCAAAGTGTGAGGCATCGACCTCGCGGGCGGTAGCCCATTTCAGATGCACGACCTGCTGCTCCGCTATTGCCTCGAACGAGGCCAGGCTGACCGGCAGAGCCGAGCTGTGTATGAGCTCATAGGGGCCCATATCCACTCCCAGGCCGTAGACCCGCTGATTTCCTGCCAGGTCCACCGGCTCCCCGTTTTCATCTACAGGGAATAAAGCAAAATCCGGAGCCGGGTTGCCCTGGTTGACCGCCGGGCTGCCGACCTTCAGCGTATACGTGCCGGCAGCGGTAGGCGCCAGCTCGTAGGACACCGGCGCGTCGAAAATGCTTTCAAGGGATGTGCTCAATGATCCGGTTTCCCCGCCGGTACGGGCGCCTGTCGTCTGCTCTTCTACCAGGCTATAAGTGACGACAGGAGGAGCGGAAGCCCCTTCATTGATGATGCTGTTGGAATTTCCCCAGATGATGCTGTTTTCAATGGTCATGCCTGAAGCCGAGTTGTTGTAGATCCCACCGCCGTTGGTTACGGCCTTGTTCCCTGACAACGTCACATTTCTTAGTACGGGCCGTGAGTTGGTCCAGTTATAAATGCCCCCGCCCAGGCTTCTCGCCAGGTTCCCGGAAATAAGCACATTCGCCAGCAGGCCGTAGGTGGCGTCGTTATTGAGAATGCCGCCCCCAAATGCCGCCTGGTTGGCCCTGATCGTTACATTTCTCAGGACAGGGGTAGCCCTGCTGTTGTAAATTCCCCCGCCTGATCCGCTTGTTGCCGATCCTGCGCTATTGCCTTCTATGTTTACATCGGTAAGGGATGGATTTGCGCTTGAAGCATTGAACATCCCGCCTCCTGAGGCCGCTTTGTTTTCCAGGATATTTACATTTTGTAATACAGGCTGCGCGCCTGTAACGTAGATCCCGCCGCCGCTGCTCACTGCCTCGTTGCTGCTTATCGTTACGCGGGTGAGCGTGGAAACTGACTGGCCTGAGAAATACAACCCGCCGGCATTGCGGCCGGCCAGGTTATGGTGGATGGTAACCTCATCGAGTGTGGGGGATGATGCCGCAGCTCCTCCCCGGCTATACATCCCGCCTCCGTCCCGCGTTGCCGAATTGTCAGATATAACCGTTTTCCCCAGGACGGGTGAAGAGGCGTCCGCATTGAATATCCCTCCCCCGTCGCGGGCTGTATTGTACAGGATATTTGTTTCGGTAAGAACCGGCAGAGCGCGGTCGTAATTATAGATCCCTCCCCCGTCTTCACCCGCCGTGTTATAGCTGATCGTGACCTTGTTGAGGCGCGGAGAGAGATATTCATTGTACATCCCTCCTCCGTTTGTCTTTGCATAGTTGCCGGTGATGGTCACCTCCTCCAGCGACGGGTTTGAAAGATCGTTGTTTTCGATATTGGACCTCCAGTAGTTCTGGATACCGCCGCCGGAAGCCTCGAGGGTCCCGGAAGCATCCGCGCGATTGTAGCTTATGGTAGAGCGGCGGAGAACCGGCGTGGAATTGATAACATACATCCCGCCTCCGCGGCGCGCGGCATTTTTCGAAATATCCAGGTTTGAAAATACATTGAGGCGCTCGCTGCTGATCAGGTTGCGGCAGTATATTCCCCCGCCCTGGTTAACGGCCGAATTCCCGGTGATAATAAGGTTGCTGAGCGTAAGGCCGTCAAGCCAGTCCAGGCTGATCCCTGCTCCGCCCCGCCTGGACATCGTTTGCCCGGTGACGAGGAATGGGACATCATCCGAGCCATTGGCGTTCCCCCCGGTTACGGTAAACCCGTCGAGAAGAGTATTGGAGCCGAAAGTTCCGGCTGTAGGAGGAGCAGAAATGATCACAACGTGATGGGCGTTTTCCCCGTTATTTATGATTTCCAGCGTCTTGCCGCTGCCGGTTACCTGGTCATCTCCTTCAAAATCGCCGGAAAGGACAGATCCTCCTGCTCCGGATATCCGTGTATGTTCCAGGCCGGTGATACCGCCGCCCGGGTTAAATCCCCCGTAAAGGTGCATGTAAGGACCAATATGAAAGGTATTGTCCCGGCCCCGATCGGTCCCGTTGTGCTCGCCCTCCTCCGGGCTGTACTTAGGCTTGTAAGTACCCCTGGCAACAAAAATCAGGATCGGGTTCTCAGCCGTCCAATCGGCTTTATTTTCGTGCGCCCATTTAAGCGCGTCGGCCAGCTCGGTGAAGGCGTTCTCCCAGGAAGAGCCGTCGCCGGAAGCATTTTTATCGACGTAGACAATGTTGGGTGGGGCCGTAGTCTCCCGGGAAAAAACAGAGAGGAGGGTAGTGAAAATGAAAGCTATGGATAGGAGTAATATCTTTTTCATCGGAATGGGGCTTAACGACCATACAAAGGTAGATAAGCCCCCGGCCCACGGAAATACGGGAAAACATGTAAATCCCCTATAGGGAAACCTGTATTTTTTGAGGATCGGATTACTCCTTCACCACCCTCGCCACTTAATCGTTTTCCGCTACAGCGCCGTTGAAGTCGGTTTCGAGCAGGGGAATAGCCTTGTCATATTGCTTTCGCAGGTACATATTGGCGCCGAGGTTGCCTGTGGCTATTCTTTTCCAGACCGTAGCTTCGGGGAAGGACGTTTTCAGCACTTCGTTAAAATAGTAGTCGGAGCTGTCGAGATCGTTGAGCTGCTGGTAGCACAGGCCCAGCGTATTTCTCGCATCGTTCATCACCATTGTATTGAATGGCGTTTCCGGCAGCACGATTGCTTTTCTGAAGTATTTCCCGGCCAGGGCATAGTCCTGGAAAAGTAATAGGCTTTACCTATTTGCATGAGATCCCCGGCCATCTCCGGGTAGTCGTCCGATTTTGCAGAAGACAGCTCTTTATCCAGCAACAGATACTGCTCAAAAGCGAGCTCGTAATTCTTCTCGATTTTCCAGTAAAACTCCGCCAGCGCCCTTAAAGAACGCGCCCGCAAAAAATCCACATTTTCCCTGGTGGTCAGCTCCAGCTGTTCTGTCAGCTTCCTGAGCGATATTTCTTTTGGCTGGCGCTGATAGAAGGTATTCCAGAAAACCAGGAAGAAATCCACGTTCAGCTCCAGGCTCCTGTCTTTGTGCATGCGGGCAAAAACCTTTATTTCCTCAGCCCTTTCAGCCCTCAGCACGGAATCGGGTATGTCTATCAGGTCTTTGTACATGGCGTGGACCCCGGTTACCTTTTCGGCATACGGTTTGTACAGCAGGTGCTCATACCGGACCGGAGCCGCCTCAGGAAAAAGAAAGACCAGTAAGAGGAAAGGTTTAAGGCACCACATAAAGTACAAATATAATGTTTAGAGGCATAGTCCCGGCCTCGACCTGAAACCCCGCAGCTTATTGGCTATTTCATTCTTATTATTAACTTTAAATATAAGGTAGCTTATTTCATCTGTATAAAGAGGTTTGAGCGATTAGCTGTTAGGTATTAGGTTCCTGAAACTTCGGCGTGAGCTCAGTCGAACGTTCGTCGAAGGGTGATCCCTGGGCTCGTCGAAGAGTTATTCATCGGCCGGCGGCGGACCGCTTGTGTGGCGCCAGAACCTAAAACCTAAAACCTAATACCTAAAGCCTCAT
>MEDT01000126.1 GCA_001724175.1 Cytophagaceae bacterium SCN 52-12
AGCAACGGATCTTTGGTGAAGTCGATCCCCGGTACGATATGGCCGACATGGAAAGCTACCTGTTCGGTTTCGGCGAAGAAATTGTCCGGGTTACGGTTAAGCGTAAGCTTCCCCACCCGCTGCACGGGAACCAGTTCTTCGGGGATGATCTTGGTCGGGTCCAGCAGGTCGAATTCAAATTGATGTTCGTCTTCTTCTGCAACCACCTGTATGCCGAGCTCCCATTCAGGAAAGGCACCGCTTTCTATCGCCTCCCATAAATCCCTTCTGTGAAAATCAGGATCCTTGCCGGAAATGATCTGTGCCTCGTCCCAGGCGACTGAATGTACGCCCAGTAGCGGCTTCCAGTGGAATTTGACAAAGCTCGCCTGTCCTTCTTCATTGATAAACCGGAAAGTATGAACGCCGAATCCTTCCATCATCCGGTAGCTCCGGGGAATGGCGCGGTCGCTCATGAGCCACATGATCATATGGGCGGATTCAGGCATAAGCGAAATAAAGTCCCAGAAGGTATCGTGCGCTGAGGCCGCCTGCGGAATTTCGTTGTCGGGTTCGGGCTTTACGGCATGTACCAAATCGGGGAACTTCATGGCATCCTGGATAAAGAAGACCGGCATATTGTTTCCGACCAGGTCGAAATTCCCCTGCTTTGTGTAAAACTTCACGGCGAAGCCCCTCACATCCCGGGCAAGATCGGTAGATCCCCTGGAACCTGCCACGGTTGAAAAGCGCACGAAAACAGGCGTCTCTTCAGACGGATCCTGTAAAAAATCAGCCTTCGTAATAGAGGCAAGGGATTCATACACTTTAAATACACCATGCGCTCCCGATCCGCGGGCATGAACGACCCTCTCCGGGATGCGTTCGTGGTCGAAGTGCGTGATCTTTTCCCTCAGTATAAAGTCCTCCAGCAGCGTCGCGCCGCGATCGCCGGCTTTGAGCGAATTCTGGTCGTCATTGATCCCGACGCCCTGGTCGGTTGTCATCTGCTGATCCCGTGAAATTTCGGTATTTCCTGCCAGATCCGATATTTTCCTGCTTTCCGGGACATTTTTCTTTCCTTTCATAGTAGTGTCGGTTTAAAGTTCAGGATGCTTTCGCCGCCTTCTGATTTATTTCGCTAACAGCAATTTCCGTCAGCTTGATAGCTGCATTCTTCTCTTTTTCCAATGTCTTGTCCAGGATCTCAGACACCTCCTTCAAATCCAGTGTACCGGCCAGCTGACTTAAACCGCTATAATTAGCAATCTCATAATGTTCTACTTTTTGATTTGCCATTATGATTCCTGCATCACGCACAGGACCGGCATGTCCGGTAATTTCAATTACAGCTTCACCCTCTTTTGTAAGTCCCTCTATGGCAATGCACTTCCTGGCAACGGCTTTTTCAGATAACGCATCAAAAACAGCCTCTATCCTGGCGACATGGTTTACAGTTTCCTCAAGATGATCCGTAATCGCTTTTTTCAGTTTCGGAGCCGCTGCGGCCGCCTTCATGACCGGGAGCGTCCGGACAAGATGGTTTTCAGCCCAATAGGTTTCCCGGAGTGCAGTGAGGAATAATTCGTACAACGCCGGTCCGGATCCGGGCTGCATTTTGGTGCTGAATTGCGGGTAGTTTCCCGACTCATTTTTCATAATGGTTTTTATTTAACGGTTAACGTCGGTAAGGTCTGCGGCGCTGACTTGTCACTGGTCAGTCTGCCGGCATGTTAGTCATGGCACAAAAACCGGTCCACTTCCCTGGCTACACGCATACGGCTCCGTCCCGGCCGGGAATCCGGATCTGCCCGGCGTAATGTTGTGGAACAAGTCGGATATAGTGAGGACTAATAGGACAACCGGGCCTCGAAACAGTTCATCACCGGATCAATACGTGATCTGGTATGGTTTTGGGAATGAACTAAACAAACTAGTTGAACAGCAACAGATATTGAACCTA
Organism: Cytophagaceae bacterium SCN 52-12; assembly: GCA_001724175.1. GTDB lineage: Bacteria > Bacteroidota > Bacteroidia > Cytophagales > Spirosomataceae > Ravibacter. The sequence goes on from MEDT01000126.1 coordinate 1,943, forward strand.
TCCCGCTATGGAAAATCTTGATCAATACCTTATTTCCGCTGCCCGCCAAGGCAACGTAGAGATTCTTAAGGAGCTGCTTGACCGGGGAGCGGATATTAATTTTCAGGACGAGAAGGGGTACACGCCGCTTATTATCGCCTGCTACAACAATAAAGCCGAAACCGCCCGGTTTCTTATATCAAAAGGAGCGGATGTAAACCTGGCCGACTACGGAGGGAATACACCGCTGATGGGCGCGGCATTCAAAGGCTACCGGGAAATAGCAGAATTGCTTCTTTCCAATAATGCGGACATCAATTTACAGCATGGGAACGGCGGCACCGCGCTGATGTTCGCAGCGATGTTCGGAAGGAACGACCTGGTAAAGCTATTGCTCCATCAGGGAGCCGACATTACCCTGCGGGACGTAAGAGGCTTCTCAGCGCTGGATCTGGCTACCCAGCAGGGAAACGAGGAAGCTATAGGCTACCTGCTTGAAGATTGCCGGCCGGATGCTCCGTCTCTCTCCGAACCATGAGAACTGCTAGATTTCAGACCTCCACATCATACCCCCGGAGCCCTGCAACCGCCGGGCCTGTCAGGAGCGTTCCGTCATAAGAAAACCGACTGCCGTGACAAGGGCAGTCCCATGACTTTTCGGTAGAGTTCCACCCGACTTTACATCCCAGGTGCGGGCAAACGGGTTCAACGGCATAAATCCTGCCGTTACCGGACTTATAAACAGCCAGGGATTTTCCCTCCCACTCGACTACCCTTGCTTCCCCGGGCGCCAGGTCGGCCCACAGCGCTATCTTCTGATCTTTTGCCAGGCCGGAAAACCATTCTTTCACCACATCGGCGTTCTCCCTGATGAGGTTTTTTGCAGAAGCTACCGGCTTTATCCTGGAAGGGCTGAAGAGCTTTTCAAAATCCGAACGCCCTTCGACGATCAGCTCGCTTAGCAAGATCGCCGAAAGTGTCCCGTAGGTAAAGCCGTTGCCGCTGAAACCCGTGGCCAGGAACGTTTCGTCCTTTCCCGGGTAGCGGCCGATATACGGAAGACCGTCCGCCGGTTCGTAATATTGAGACGACCACCTGTACGCGATTTCCGATACCTGAAAGTATTTGCGGACCATGGCTTCCAGTTCGGTAAAAATGTGGGCTGTATTCTGGTGATGCCCGGTCTTATGGTCCAGCCCGCCCGCAATTACATAGTCCTGGCCGTCGATGCGCTGCGTCCGGAAGTAATTGTACGGATCCTTCATATCGTATACCAACCCTTCCGGATAATGACCGTCCCGAAGGGTAAAAGCCATTGCATAGCTCCGGTAAGGAGCACACAATACGGAATACTGGTTGACGCCGGGCGGGATGTGGGTAGCATAGATGAGCCGGCGTGCTTTCAGTGGACCGCCGGCTGTATCGGCGACCTGGTAGTCTGACGATCTGTTCACCTCGTCGACCAGGCAGTTTTCCAGGATCACCCCTCCGTATTCTTCAAATATTTCGGCGAGTCCCCACAGGTAAGCGCCTGCATCGACCTGGGCCTGGTCTTCAAAACAGCAGCCGGCCCCGAACGGAAGGCTTACCGGGCAGCTGAACACTTCCCTGGCATCGAGACCTGCCCGCAGCGCGGCGTGAAGGATTTCTTTAAGCTCGGCCTGTTCCTCTTCCGTTTCTGCAACAAGCCAGGCGCGCCGGCGGCTGTAGCCGCAATACGTTTCCATCTCACTGCTGAGCTCTTCCGCCAGTGCGATGGCCCGGGCGGTTCCCCTGGCCACAAGTCGGGCCGCTTCTGCCCCGAATTTTTGCTCGATAACCGGGTAGGAGGTATCCATCAGCGTATTCAGGTGGGCGGTTGTTCCCAGGCTTGTCCCGAAACCTACGGTGTGCGCTTCCGCTAAAAGGCAATCAAAGCCGGCTTTCTGAAGCAGGATACCCGTGGTCAGGCCCGTAACGCCTCCCCCCACAATCAACGCGTCGTATACCTTATCACGGTTCCAGCCCCCGCTGTTAACCGGCTGGTAGGACTCGTGCCGTCCTTGCCATATGCTTGTGTTATGTCCGTCTCTTTTCATTTGTATAAAAAGGTTTTAGCTGTTAGGTATTAGCTTTTTTTTATTCATACCGGGTTTATGTGCCGCTATACCTAAAACCTGACAGCTCATGGCTATTTCATGTATATAGAAGGTATCAGGTGTTAGATATTCAGGTTAAAAAAAAACCTGTGCCAGCTACTTTCCTGTTTCAGCATGAGGCGCGTCTACAGGCTTGGATTCCGGGGAGCCCTGCTGGCGCAGGAAGATCGTCAGGATCACGATGGAGGCAACTGACAAAAATTCGCTTTGCCAGTTCTGGAAAGTCTCGAACCAGAACCTGGGCTCATCTAAATAGGCTTTCAAATCGAGCGCGGCCTGTCCTTTGATGATCCTTTCTTCATTAAAATCGCGGAAGCTTCCAAAAAGGTGAAGCGACCAGCTGATGAGGAACAGGAACGCGAAAGCAATGGAAAGGGAATGTTTGTAAATAGCCAGTCTCCAGCCTCCGGCCCGTACCGGACCGGGCGCATCCGGCGAGGGTTGCGGCTCCCGGTCTACTTCTTCCATTTTATCGGGGTCTTTCGACTCGGCAGAGCCGACCTGCCTTAAAAAGATGGTCATCACCACGTAAAGAAACATCTGGAGAAACTCGCTCTGGAAATTTTCGAAAGTAGCGGATATGAAGTGGCCTGACGTAAGATAATCTGCGAACCCGACAGGGGCGGCCTGCTCTTCAGCCAGGTCCTGGACATACTGTTTCCAGCCAAAGACAGCCTGGGCGGTGATAGCCCCCAGGAAAAACAAGATAAACACAACAGACAGGCTGTTGCGGTATAAAAAGGTTTTTTTAAACGGCTTCATAACGTTGACAGGATATTCCTCCGGAAAAGCCCGGTATACCTGTTGTTGCTGCAAAATACCGGCCCCGCGTCATTTCCGGCCGGAAGCGGCAAAGGGCTGAAGAAAATTTACCCAAATGAGGCAGATATGTCCTCACTGTTCTACTATTTCGCCACGGCTGCCGGGGAGGTTTGCGTATGCGATCCGGGCAGCGTCCTCCCCGATTTGTTCTCTCCCGGCTGCAAAGGCATGATAATTTCCGGTGATAGCCTGACCAGGACAGCTCCCTGTCAGGCAAAATGGGATAAATAACGCTTCCCGTAAAAAACGAATGCTCCTATGGCTATTCAAAAATACAGAAGGACAGTATTGAAGATTCAGGCCGGGTACTTTCTTGCGACCGGTATCTGGCCGGTTCTGCATATGGACAGCTTCCTGGCTGTTACAGGAGAAAAAACGGATCTATGGCTCGTATATATGGTGGGGCTCCTGGCCGTATCGATCGGCATCTGCTTATTCTTTGAACGCGGCCCCCTCCTTCTGGGCATCTGCAGCGCGGCCAGCTTTGCCCTTATCGATGTCATATTCGTCGTAAAAAAGGTTATTTCGCCCGTATATCTCACCGACTGTGTGCTGCAGCTGATTTTTATAGCATGCTATATCGTAAAGGTAAAGAAGCAAAAATTCCGCCTCCATTGATTGACAGCTTCAGATAACCGCCTTTTCGAATACCTCCCATCTGCAATTCGGGCATTCGCCTCCGGGCCTGCCGGGTTCCTGCCTGACCATACCGCAGTGACAACACACCCAGTCGTCCGTCTGCCGGCAAACCCGTGCTCTGAAGCCGGGGTCCCAGCCGGGAAGAATACACAGGCCGGCAACAGGCGGATCATTTTTAAGGAAGGTAAACGAACCGTTTGCTTCAAGATACATTCTTTTTACCTCACCCAGGTGGCGGACTCCCTTTGTGCGCAGCTGGGCCCTCAGCCGCTCGGGGGTAATCCTGCTTCTTTTCATCGCATCCAGCTGGCATACGCCGTCTTTGGCAAGCGTGCTGAGACTATCCTGGGTTAAGCTTTCGAATTTTTCCGATGCCGTTATTCCCCTGGCGATTCCCCTCTGGATCAGGATAACCACGGCCGCTATGAGCACGGCGGGCAGCAGCCCTCTGTCGGGCGACTGAAGCGGTATACCTATTGCCGCTGCCAGCGCTACCGTCGCTATCATCTCTGACTGCCCCAGCTGAGAAGCGATCTTCCGGCCGTTTAACCGCATCGCGACCATAAGGATCAGGAAAATAGCGATCGTCCTTATTACCACTTCCAGGTAAAACGCCGGCGGAACCTCTCCCACCAGGATCCTTTCCCAGTCCGAAAGCTTGATTTCATGTATTTCCATAACAGGTTGGCTTAAGCGGAAAAAGCGGGCGTCCAGCTATCTGCTTTACAATTCGGGCATTCACCCGGCGGAGGTATATTTTTCCGTACAAAGCCGCAGCCGGTGCAGGCAGACCAGTTGTCGGTGCTTGTCCCGGCACAATCGGGCAGGCTGTTTTCCTCACCCGGAGGAAGCACCGAAAGACCGGGCCTGGCGACTTCAGCCTGATATATGCTGAACAGCCCGCAAGCCTCCAGATAAATCCTGTCGACGTTACCGAGGTTGTAGATGCCTTTATTCCGCAAGACTGCAAACAGTTGCTGCCTGGAGAGCCTGTACCTTTTAAGCTCGTCCAATAAGATTACCCCGTCTTCTAAAAGGACAATCATCTTTCCATGGTTGAGCGACTCGAGCCCCGGGTAAAAGAACTCCAGGTAGTTGATGCCTCGCTGAAAAAAAAGCGTACATAAAAGTATCAGCATCCCGAGCAGCAGACCGGTGGTAGGCATCTGCATACCTGGCGAGACAATGGCCCCCAGCGTAAGCATGACCGCCATTTCCGAAATGGTGAGCTGGCCTACCATGCGTTTTCCCATCAGCCTGACTACTATCAGCAGCGCGATATAGACGATCAGCGTGCGGATCACCACTTCGAGCAAAAATTCCGCGGGCGCCTGCCCGAATAAAATCCTGCGGATGTCCTCCAACCGTATTTCGTGCTTTTCCATGAGTTTTAATGCTCAATACCGTATATCCATTCTCGCACGGCTTTCTTTCACTGACGGGGCCCCGCCAATCACAGCTTCAGCTTTACCTCGCTGCCCGTCTCTGCGGCTTCATAAATCGCCTCCAGGATTTTCAGATCCCTCAACCCCATTTCACCGGGAACCCTGCTACGCGTCCCTTCATTTACACAGCGTGCAAAATCGTCCATCTGGAGCGCCTGCTGGTTGACCTTGGGCAGGTTCATTTTCCCCTGGCTTGTTTTTCCTTTTAAGCCGCTGTAGGAAAATGCCGGTGAAAATTCCAGCCATTCCCGGTCGCTTTCGATACGAAGGCTGTTTTCTTCCTCCGCGTAGCTGCTATGGCAATGAGCAACCAGTCCTGAAGGGAAAGTAAGGTCGAAAGCGATGCTCTGCTCTACCGACGCAAATTTTTCAGGATCGTCTATCTTTCCGAAACGGGCTTTGACCGCCACCGGCAGTTCACCGGCACAATACAGGCTCGCCTGCACACAGTATATCCCCAGGTCCATCAACGGGCCGCCGCCTGCCAGCGCTTTGTCCAATCGCCACTGGCCTGACTTCATCTTCTGGCTATCCCTGGCGGTGAGAGAAGTAAAGCTCCCCAGGGTCTTATTCTCCCCCAGCTGCCTGATAAGAAGTGTGCTCGGGTCGAAATGCATCCGGTAGCCGATCGACAGCAGCTTCCCGGCCTTCTTACAGGCTGCCACCATTTCCTCGCATTCAGCAGCACTTACCGCCATAGGCTTTTCGCATATCACATGCTTCCCGGCCTTCGCCGCTCTTACGGTATATTCCTTATGAAGCGCATTGGGCAGCACTACGTAAACGATATCGATATCCGGATTTTCCGCAATCCGGTCAAAGTCCGAATAAGAATATACGTTTCCATCCGGAATATCATATTTCCGCTGCCACTTACCTATTTTTTCGGGGCTCCCGGTAACGATCCCCGCCAGCCTGCACGCCCGGGTTTCCAGGAGCGCGGGCGCCAGCTCCTCCTCGCTGTATTTGCCTAAACCTACCAGGGCGACACCCAATTTTCCGGAGCCTGCCGCTGAAAAGGCTCCGCTGCCGGCCTCAGCCCCGGCCGATCGCCGGCAGCCGTACAGGCCCGAAAGCAGCCCCGCCATAGATAATGCCGAGTATTGTATAAACCGGCGTCTTTTAAAAGTGAGATATATGCTCATCGTCCATTTTATTTTAGTCAACTATTAGACATCTCCTCCGGTACCCTGTCCCGGGCTCCCGGAGGTTAAAACAACTGGTACCATTGGTAGTCATAAGGCCCGAGCTTGACTATCGGCAGCTGTTTGCTTCCCGGATCGGCGGTCCTGCCGCCAAAAAGCAGGGAGGCTGTCAGCCGCTCGCCGCCCGGCACACGAACTGTTTTTTCGCAATCGCAAAAATTATGCAGGATCAACAGAGATCTGTACCTGATAGCCAGGATCCCCTCTCCCATTCCCTCCACGATTTCATAATCACGATCTCCTATCTGCGGCAGCCGCCTGCGCAGTGAAGCCAGGCGCTTCAGATGAAAAAGCAGGGAGGTCGAATCGCCAAGCTGCTGCCCGACATTTACCTGCCGGTAATCGTACTTCCCTTCGGAAATGACAGGCCGCCAAAGAGAATCGCCCGAGCTGAAGCCTGCATTTTTGGTCGTATCCCATTGCATGGGCGTACGTACCGACAGCCTTTCCTTCAGGCTGAGATCATCTCCCATTCCTATTTCCTCGCCATAGCGGATCACCGGCGTGCCGGGTAAGGCGAACAGGACGCTATATGCCAGCCGTATCAGGTCGGGGCGGCCGAGCATCGGGGCCAGGCGGCGTCTTATTCCCCTGTCATAGAGCTGCATGGACGAATCCGGGCCAAATTTTTCAAAAACCCGCTCCCTTTGCTTTTCCGTTAAGCGTCCGAGGTCAATTTCATCGTGATTCCGCAAAAAATGCACCCACTGAGCCATTTCAGGTATTTGCTGCGTGGCTTTCAGGGCCGTCAGAAGAGGTTTTACATCGCCGGTCGCAAGCGCAAAAAACAGATGCTGGTTTACATAGAAATTGAACATCATCTGCAGCCCCCGGCTGTCCTCCCCGAAATAAGCGGCATTTTCCCCGGGAGGAACATTCGCTTCACCCAGGATGATGGCTTCCGGATTCCGGAACATGGCAAACTGCCGCATCCGGTACAGGAATTCGAAATCCAGCCGGGGCTTGTCGCCGGGTGAGCCGGGCAGCTCGAGGACAAAAGGGACGGCATCCACCCGGAAACCGTCGATTCCCTGCTGCAGCCAGAATGCGATCAAACGATGCACTTCGGCCACAACCTCGGGGTTGGTATAATTCAGATCGGGCTGAAATTCGTAGAAGCGATGATAGTAGTATTGATCCGTCTTCGGATCTTTTGTCCATACTCCCTCCTGGACACCCGGAAATACCATTCCCTTATTCCAGTCTTTCGGGCGCTTTTCAGACCATATATACCATTCTCTGAAAGGCGAATCCCGGCTTGAGGATGAAGCGCGGAACCATGGATGCTGATCGGAGGTATGGTTGATTACCAGATCAAGAATAATGCGCATGCCCCGCTGGCGGGCCTGGCGCACCAGCTCCGTAAAATGTCCGTGATTGCCAAGCGACGGGTCGATCCCGTAAAAGTCCGCCACATCGTACCCGTCGTCGCGCCCGGGAGAAGGAAAAAACGGTGCAAGCCATAAGACATCCACTCCCATGCTCCGCAGGTAATCGAGCTTGCTGATCAGCCCCGGAATATCGCCCCGCCCGTCTCCGTCTGAATCTTTAAAAACACCTATTTCCAGGTTGTAGATCAGTGCATTTTTGTACCAGGTCCCGGTATCCAGATCAGGGTAAGCCAGCTTTTCTTTTTCCTGCGCTACGGCACAGCCGGCCAAAAACAAGATAAAAACAATTAGTAGCTTCTTTTTCATCAACCTGTTTGTTTGAGCAGACCAAACTGGTCCGTGGAGTCTCCCATCGTCCGAAATGCCGCGGTCCGTAGAATAGCTTACAAGCCGGACAGGCGATGACGTCTTCCGTTTAACTTAATACAATATACGCTTCGTAGGACCGCCGCCCCCTGGTTCTCTTTGGAGCAAAGCTTCCCTTTTCGGGAGTATTAAACTACTTCCAGAACCGAATCGGCCAGCTTCTGCCACTGGATACCCGACATTCCCATAGCGGCGGTTGTGCCGACAAACGAATTCCGGACGCGGTCCGTGAGATTGCCCTTTATTTCGGTGTTGGGCTTGAGATTCCGGTCGTAAACAGTGCAGGTAACCTGGTTTTTTTCCCGGTACAGTACAAAGGTTCCCGACGAGCCTGACGAAAAGAAGTGCGCTATTTTACCTTCTTTTCCCGACGGGTTTCCGGCAGACGGATTTTCGGCCGGTCTCACTCTGAAAGCCAGGAAATCGAGCTTTTCGGTGCTTCCCTCCTCCATGTCTTCTATGACCGCCCAATCGTAGCCGTCGCCGGCAGAAGTCCCCGGCCCGGGAATATCTATCCTGATCATCTGTCCTTTTTGCGCCATACCCTCCATCAGCCCGCCATCCTGATCCGTTAATTGAAAGGTCGCTGTTATGCCCTCTATGTGCCGGGCCCACCGGTTCACATCCAGCAAACGCTGCCGCGCTCTCAGATAAGCCATTTTTGCCGCATCGGCGTCCAGGAATTCCCGCGACCGCTGCGCTTCCAGAGCCCTGCCTTCGTACTGCTCCGGGATGATGTCCGGCTCAAAATCAATCCATTTTCTGTTGACATCATTCATATCGTTGAGATTTAAACAGTTATAATGTATCAGCTGGAGTCTTTTCAAACTTTCCCCGCGAAAGCCGAAGCAATACCGCCGGGCACCGGGATAAGGATGTTTTAAAAACATGCCACGCCGTAACCTTTAGCGCCGGGATCCCGTGGCGAGGCGGTATCAGGTCACTTTTTGCCTTTCACACGAGCACTATCTCCTTCTTTTACAATGCACTACCCTTTCTTTTTGATTTGGGCGGTGGGGATCATCCCACACAATTTGTTGCGAAAAAGGCCAGGAACATCTACGGGAGGCCGGTATAGGGATTATCAGGAAAACAATAAAGCTTGTAGCCATCTTCTTTCAGACGTTCCCTTAATACAGCTCCGGGCATCGTCTTAAAAATAATTATACAGAGTACCTGTTTGGGAATGATCGAAAGGTCAGATAACAGATCCAGAAGAAGCCGCTTCCGCTGTATTTTTCTGAAAACAGCTGAGCTGTTGTCAGCTTTCTGGTTGTGCACTTCCGGAGTATAGAAGTTATTATTTATTCCTTTTACCGCCATCGCGGGCATTCCAATGCCATTCGACAACTTTTCCATTTCCCGGACCGAAAGCTTAAAGACGTAGTTTCCCACTTCTTCGAAAGAATATTGATTTTTCCACACGCGCCTGAGAAGAGATGTATCAATCCTGTCCATCATGTTCCGAAAGGCAAGCAGCAAAGGGATTTTCGAGATCGGGTCCTGGGGCTCGATCAGCACAACGCCATGCCTTGCCACCCGTAACATTTCGTACACCGCCATATACGGGCGCGGAAAATGGTGGTAAGACTCTTTACAAAAGACATAGTCGAAACAATGATCATCGAATGATAATTTCTCGACGTTTTCTATCATATACTTTTCCAGGAGGTTATGCTCCCGGGCCAGCGGCAGGAATGTTCCGGAAATGTCGGAAGCCGTAACATCGAGCCCTTTCTCGAAAAAATAGTTGGCGTCAATGCCGTAGCCGTCGCCGACTGTCAGCCAGGTTTTGGATAAGTCTGCACATAACGGATCAGCGAGCCCGAACATGCGCTTATGAATCCAGTAGTTGATATTTCCCGAACGTTTGTCATCGAGCCAACGCCGGATAGTTTCGGTTTGAAGATCCTTATCAGGAAAGCGCTTCTCGTACCATTTTGAGTGCGCATCGTAACTCTGCTGTTCTTTAGTCATAGGTAAAGGAAAAAGTAAATATAACATCTCCTGTTACTAATTAAACATACAAAAGGGGCGATCTTACTTATTTCCGTACTCCTCTGTCCCTTCAATGAGATCCGCTATCGCACCGTCATGTGTGATCATAGCCGGGATGGCTGCATATCGGACATCAGAAAATACCCCACGAAAATCCCAGCCTGATTTTTGTTCTCCGGTTGGCGTCTGCCAGCTGTGATCCGGCAAACAGCCTGTGGCTATACATCAGATCGAATGTCAGCCTTTTTCCCAAAAGGAAGGTAATCCCTCCTGCCGCGGCCCCTATCGCATTGGATGCCTTGACGGAATACTCCGCTTTTTTTGAATCTTCCTCAGTTCCCCATTGGAAATTATACCCGGCCGACAATTGAACAAACGGTCTGATCCGGTAGGATGTGATATAATAACGGGCAAATGCTTCCGGCGCCAGGGAATAGTAATGATAATCCGGTACCGCGGTAGCGGTATCTATTTTCCTTTCGGATAGATCCTGCCCGTATGACAATCTAAGGCCGGCAGCCAGCCCGTCGGTCACCAGGTAACCCGCAGAAGGTGCAACCGACCAGAACGCGCTCTTCCGGTAAACTCCGCTTGTCATGCCGCCTGCTCCGTCGATCATGATCAGAGTACTTTTCTTCTGAAGCTGTCCTGTTACCCTCTCGGCAGCATAGGGCTGGGAAAAGCTGGCCTGCGCCCTGATCTCAAAGCCCGCCAGTAAAATAGCAGGCAGCCACACATTTTTTTTAAAACTCCTGAACATAATGAAACCGGATTAAAATTGAATGGAATAGGTGATATACGGTAAAACCGGGAAGAGGGAATACTGCTTAACCGTCAGCGAACGCTGACCGGTCTGCGGGTCGTGCCTGATCCTGAAATCGAGGTACAGCGGGTTGGCCCGGTTATAGACATTATAAACGCCCAGCCCCAGCCGGGTTTTCCTGTCTTTCCAGATGCTCCCGTGGCGGATCACCCCCAGGTCAAGGCGATGAAAAGCCGGCATACGCCCGTTGTGCCGTTCATTGTACACAAAGCGGGACTGATCGCTTATCACGCTGAGCAGCGCTGCCTCGGGCAATGTCACTGCGTGACCGGTCTGGTAGACAAAGGCGCCGTTCAAAACCCATTTCCTGCTAACCGGATAACCCGCCACAACCGACACCTGGTGCCGCCGGTCGTATTTCATCGGGTGCCACCTGCCGGCATTGATCTCATCAAATTGCAGATCACTTTTCGACCAGGTATAGGCAGCATGCCCGTTAAATCGACCCGATTTCCTGCTTAGCATCAGTTCCAGGCCTTTCGCCCTTCCCCGCCCATCTTTCAGCACGATGTCATCCCAGCTATCGGCCAGCAGCCCGGTAAAGTTGGTCCCCTCGGGATAGTCGACCAGGCTGCGCATCGACTTCCGGTATACCTCCAGTGAAATTTCGATACCGGGCGCAGGTAATGCTTTGATGATCCCCACCGAAACCTGCCGGGCCCTCGAAGGAGGAGCTTTGCGGGTTGAGGGAACCCAGGCGTCGTAGCCAAACCCATACCCGTTGTTGGCAAGCAGGTGGAGGTACTGGTTCATCAGCGAAGCCCCTCCTTTCAGTGTCCATTTTCGAGCTATTTCCCAGCTGAAGCCTAACCGCGGCTCAGGATTCTGAAAACTCCTGCCTTCTACCCGGTAGCGGCTGTACCGGACGCCCGCATTCAGCTTCAGCTGCTTTGTGAGCGTAAAATCAGCATCGGCAAAGCCGCCCAAACGGGTAGCAGCGATAGGGTCGGATGGCCTGTCTGCTGCAAAGTGCCGATAGTTGGATTCCGTTATAAACGGGCTGAACGTGTGCCGGGTAGCTTCCATTCCCAGCTTGAGGTCAAGCCATCCAGCAGGAAAATAATCCAATTGAACCTTGCCGCCTATATCTCTTATACCGGCATTGGTATATCGGTAAACCTTCTTTTCACCTCCATCCGGGATAATATCCAGGTAGTCATTTTTAAACTCGCTGGTATACCTGGAATAGATCATCGTAGCCCGGGCGAACAAGCGGGGAGAAATCATTTTACTATAGCGGAGCGTGCCCGTCGCATTACCCCAGTTATTGCCAACGGCCGTGGAGACTTCCCTTCCATCATTGTTTTGCCATTCCTTGTAGGTAAACCGGTCAAAGCCGTTGTAAAAGCTCAGGTACAGTTGATCGGTTTTATTCAGCTGGTAATTTACCTTCGCGTTAAAGTCGTGGAACCGGTAGATGTAGTCTTCTCCTGAACCTGTTTTGACCGTTCTTTTCGTCAGCAGCGTGGTAAGACCCAGGGTAGAAATCCGGCCTGAGACAATAAAGGAAGCTTTATCTTTCACAATAGGGCTTTCAATGGTCAGGTTTTGATTGAGCAGGCCAAGCCCGATTTCTCCGCCGGGCTTTTGGTTATTTCCGTCTTTCATGGTCAGGTCGATCACGGAAGCCAGCCTGCCGCCGTACCGGGCCGGGAAGGCACCTTTGTATAGCTCCACAGACTTAAGCGCAGCAGGGTTAAATACGGAAAAAAAGCCGCCCAGGTGCATTACGTTGTACACCGGAACCTCATCGAGCAGGATCAGGTTCTGATCGGGGGTGCCGCCGCGTATGTATAGCCCGGCGCTACCTTCCGTACCGGTAGAAATCCCGGGCGTAAAGCTCAGGGCCTTCAGCACATCCGCCTCCCCAAGCAGCACCGGAATCGACTTGATACGGCTTACAGGCAGCGAAAGGCTGCCTGCAGGGCGCTGCCCGGCTTCTTTTATAATTACCTCATCCAATTCCTTCACGGGCGTAAGCCTGATATCGAGCGGCACGCCGGGCGCCCCGGGGCTATCCAGGTAATAAGGCACGTACCCGACAAAGCTAAAGCGGAGCAACCCGGGCCAATGGGGCATGGTCATGCTGAAAAAACCGTAAGAATTGGTTTGAGTGCCTGCTGCCGAGGTGCTGTCCCAAACCGCCGCCCCGATCAGCAGCTCACCGGTTTGTACATCCCTTACCTGGCCGCTCACCGTCACCTGCTGCGCAAGGGAGAGAGTGGGACCGAGCCACATGCAGGAAAGCAGGAGTCGGACAGGTTTCTTCATTTATTCTAATTCAATTGTCCTTTCGTTAGTAGCATACAGCATCCCGTAACCGTTTTTTATATTTGTATAGGCCATCTGAGGGGGTAATACCAGGTGATCCAATCCCTCAGGCTGGCGCCCTTCTGTCCGGTTATACTCAAACCATTCCTTTGTTACCGTGCCGACGCGCATCTCGAGTTTCTTTGCTACCCCGAATTGCCCGTTAATGTCCGGCCCCCTGGAAATATCTGCGGTGGCGGTCAGAAAATTTATAGCATCATTATTTCCCGGCAGGCAAGGCCGGGCCATCAGGAAAAGATTTCCGAATAACCCATTATAATCCCGTGTCCAGGCATGACAGCCATCATCACTCTCCAGTATATTATCAGGCGCAGGCCAGATGGTAGGTATTTTATTGCTTTCAAAATGAGCAAGAAACCCCACCATCAGGTAGCAATCGGCTTCTAATGAATTTCCATGAATGAATAAGCTGATCAGATCCTGACGATAAGGATACCGGGGAAGTCTTTCCACATCGGTTTTTCGGAGATAGCTGACCTCAGGCGGCGATGCCGGAACAATAACATTTTGAGATTCTGCCACCGGAAAACCTTCTGCTTCAACTTTTAATACATAAGATTGTCCGGGCAGAATGATGCTGTCACACGCATATACTCCCTCATCCGAAGACTGATTCAGCGCCGCGTAGCGATCCCCGTTCCTGAATAGTACTACTGTAGCGTTGTTGACAGACAATTTCTCCGGTAAGTCCCCTTTGGGAGGGAAGGTCTTCGTCAATCGGACAGTAACAGGCTTACCGGCTTCCAGCTTCCCCCATATGACCAATCTTTCTTCTTCAAATGGTATATACAGAGAGATCTCCCTGCTTCTGCAGCTAAATATCCCTGCTACCACTAAAATCCATATCAGATCTCTCATAGCGCAATTACCTTTGCCCTTATGCCGCCTTAACGGGCGTGTGGTAAAGAGAGGCCTTTTACGGTCTGTGGTTGTATGTGATCTTACTTATTTCCGTACTCCTCTGTCCCTCAGCATCTGACCGATCCTGTCGGTTATATGGATAGAAGCTTCGATTTCAGCCTTTCGTATGGCGACGCTTTCTACGTTGAAGCCAAAGGGTATGTTGACTTCCATGCAGAAGCCGGTGAGCTCGTCGGCAATATCGAGGCATATTTTCACTGATTTTTCCAGGATATCCTCTGACTTTTTCAGCTCTTCTTTCAATTCTTCGGGAACGTGGATCCCCAGCCACTCCATAAAATGAAGCGTTTTGGCCGAGCCGCATGCCGTAATCGTAAAAATAATGG
>MEDT01000127.1 GCA_001724175.1 Cytophagaceae bacterium SCN 52-12
ATGTGGCTGGCCATGTCCTTTGGGGCGCTGAATCTTTCCACCGGCAACCGGCACCAGGCAGAACGGTCGTACATCCTGGATATCCGGGATCAGATGCTCGATGCCAAAGCATGGCAGGAAGTGATGGAAGGTAAACCAACCCAGCGTGCCGAGCGCCTGCAGCGCACGGTAAATGCAACGATCAGTGAGGTGGAGAGAACCCCGGAGGTATTGGAGGTGATCGAGAAGGAAACGCCGAACCTGGCAAAGGCGATTCAGACGATCCGGGCGAGGAAAGAGAAAACGCCCCTTACGCAGGAGGATTAAAGGAAAGGGTTTTGGAAAAATATATATCGTAATATTGCGATATATATATTTTCCTGTTATATTTGCGGCATGGGAGTCACGAAAACAGAAATATTCACCGAGGAACAAAACCGGGTTGCTGATCTGGCGAAAGCCTTTGCGCATCCGGCACGGGTTGCCATCCTGCAATTGCTGGCGCAGAAAAAAGCCTGTGTGTGCGGCGACCTGGTGGACGAATTGCCGTTGGCGCAGGCGACCGTTTCCCAACATTTGAAGGAGCTGAAACGCATTGGTATCATTCATGGCGAGATTGACCCGCCCCGCGTGTGCTACTGCATCAATGAAACCGCATGGGAGGAAGCCCGCCAGATGTTCGGTGCGTTCTTTGATACCGTAATCGTAGGCAATGCCACGTGCTGTTAGGCTCGCGGCTATTTTTTTGCATTAATCAATCGTAATATTACTATAAAACAATAAGGTCATTTTATGGAAACTGCCGAACAAATCAAAGAAGTGGTGCGCCAGAAATACGGCGCGATTGCAGAACAACCCGAAGCCGATGGCTGTTGCGGGCCAACCTCCTGCTGCGGGCCGGAGATTGATGCGAATGTTCCGATTGTCATGGCACAGGATTACCAACAATTAAGCGGCTATGTGGCCGATGCGGATTTAGGGTTAGGCTGTGGCCTGCCAACCCAATTTGCACAGATCAAACCCGGTGATACGGTGGTGGATTTGGGATCAGGTGCGGGGAATGATTGCTTTGTGGCCCGCGCGGAAACCGGCGAAACGGGCCGTGTGATCGGCCTGGACATGACCCCGGCGATGATCGACCGGGCGCGGAAAAACACAAAAGCGTTGGGCTATGCCAATGTTGAATTTGTCTATGGCGACATTGAGGATATGCCGCTGCCGGAAAATCTGGCGGATGTGGTGGTAAGCAACTGCGTGATGAACCTGGTTCCCGATAAAGAGAAAGCCTTTGCGGAAACCTTCCGTATCCTGAAACCGGGCGGGCATTTCAGTATTTCGGATATTGTGCTGAAAGGAGAATTACCGGGATCATTGCAGCGTGATGCGGAAATGTATGTAGGCTGCGTCTCCGGAGCCGTCCAGAAGAACGCCTATTTACAGCTTGTCCAGGATGCGGGCTTTACCAATATCCAGGTGCAGAAGGAACGGGAAATTACCTTGCCGGATTCGGTGCTGCAAAACTACCTGTCGGCCGATGAAATTGCCGACTACCGGCAGAAGGATAAAGGCATTTACAGCGTGACCGTTTTTGCACAAAAGCCCGTGGCCACCGCAGGGGAAACTAAACCGACGGCCGCTTGTTGCGGGCCGGACTGCTGCAACTAATTCCATCACTTATTCACGATCACTTATGAAACGCATTTTAGTGCTTTGTACCGGCAATTCTGCCCGTTCCCAACTGGCCCAGGGGTATTTACAACATTTCGCCGGGGATCGGGCCGAAGTATTGAGCGCCGGTGTTGATCCCAAAGGGGTGAATCCCCTGGCTATTCAGGTCATGGCGGAAGACGGTATAGATATATCGCATCACACGTCAAACCATGCGGATGAATATACCGGCCTGCCATTCGATTACGTGATTACCGTGTGCGACAACGCCCGCGAACAATGCCCATTTTTTCCGTCAGCCGCCCAGCGGATTCACCAGAGTTTTACCGATCCGGGGCATCAACCAGGGTTGGACGCGCTGGATTCGTTCCGCCAGGTGCGCGACGAGATCAAGGCATACAGCCGCCAATTTGTCGAAGGCCATTTAACCGCTATCAGCTCGCCCCATGCCTAAACTTTCGTTTCTGGATCGGTTCCTGACCCTGTGGATTTTTCTTGCCATGCTGATCGGTGTGGGGATCGGGTATTTCTTCCCGCAGTCGCAGGCGTTCATCAACCGGTTTAACACCGGCACCACCAATGTACCGCTGGCTATTGGTCTGATCCTGATGATGTACCCGCCATTGGCGAAGGTGAAGTATGAGGAATTGCCGAAGGTGTTTGCGAACACAAAAATACTGGGGTTATCACTGCTGCAAAACTGGATCATCGGGCCGCTGCTGATGTTCGGTCTTGCCGTGATTTTTCTGCCTGATAAGCCTGAATACATGACCGGCCTAATCCTGATCGGGATTGCGCGCTGCATTGCAATGGTGATTGTCTGGAATGACCTGGCCGGAGGGGATCGGCTGTATGCGGCGGGCCTGGTTGCCTTTAACAGCATTTTTCAAGTGCTGTTGTATTCGGTCTATGCCTGGGTGTTCATCACCGTATTGCCGCCTTTATTTGGGCTGACCGGCTACGAGGTCAATATCACGATTGGGGAGGTGGCCCAAAGTGTTTTCATCTATTTGGGTATTCCCTTTCTGGCTGGTCTTTTGTCACGGGTGATCCTGACGCGGTTGTTTGGCCGCCAGTGGTACGAGCAGAAATTTCTACCGGCCATTAGCCCGGTTACGCTGGTGGCCCTGCTGTTTACCATCGTGGTCATGTTCAGTCTGAAAGGGCAGCTCATTGTTTCGATCCCGTTTGATGTGGTGCGTATCGCCATTCCGCTTTCGATCTATTTTGCGATCATGTTTTTTTCGGCCTTCTACCTGTCAAAGCGGGCCGGGGCTGATTACGGTAAATCGACCTCCCTTGCCTTTACGGCAGCGGGTAACAATTTTGAGCTGGGTATAGCGGTAGCCATCGCGGTATTCGGCATCAATTCCGGGGCGGCCTTTGCCGCAGTGATCGGCCCATTGATCGAAGTGCCGGTATTGATCCTATTGGTCAATTTCGCCTTGAAGCAACAACGCAAGTTTGAACCCCAACCAAAAAAAGCATTTCAAAACAACGCATGAAAATTGCCCTGTTTTCCGACATTCACGCCAACCTGCCCGCGCTGGAAGCGGTGTTGGCCGACATAGACAGCCGCCAGCCTGACGCGGTGTATTGTTTGGGCGATCTGGTAGGTTATAACATCTGGCCGAATGAAGTGATTGCCACCATTCGCAAACGGGGGATTCCCACCATCGCCGGGAATTATGATTACGGCATCGGCCGGGTATCGGAGGATTGCGGTTGCGCCTACCGGGAGGAAGTGGAAAAGGCTAATGGCAAAGTGTCGATTGCCTATACAAACACCAGCGTAGGGGAAAAGGAGCGGCAGTATTTGCGCACCCTCCCAACGCATATCCGGGTAGAATATGAATTGGGGTATGATCCGGATCATTTATGGCAGCAGCAAACCCCGCTTTCGTTGCTCCTGGTACATGGCAGCCCCCGGCGCGTGAATGAATATCTGTTTGAAGATCGAGGCGACCGCAGTTTGGGCCGGGTGCTGGAAGGAGCCGGGGCGGATATTCTGTGCTTCGGCCATACCCATAAGCCGTTTTACAAAGTGGTGAGCGCGGAAGCGCCAGGGCAGGAAACCTATTGGCGGCATGCTATCAATATCGGATCGGTAGGGAAGCCGAAAGACGGCGACCCCCGCGCCGGGTATGTGATCCTGACGATTGACGAAACGGCCCGCCCTGGTTCACGGGAAGGGGTACAGGTAGAGCATATCCGTGTGCCGTATGATGTGGAACGCGCGGCGGTTGCTGTTGAGCAAAGCGAGCTGCCGGATGCCTACGCGGAAGCGTTGCGCCTTGCCCGTTGACCTTGCCATGAATTCCGTAGGGTTATTTCTTGCCTGTCTGTTGCTTGCTGATCCGAACCCGGCACCAAGTCGGAATTATGGGCGGAATGAATACCGCAGCATCGGTACGCAATTGGCGTCGATCATCACCTACCCCGAATGCGCCCCCAAATGCATTCGGGGTATTGTGGTGGTGCAATTTCAAATTGGCGAGGGCTACCAGATTTGCCGGGTTCGTGTTCATACCGATGACGACGGGATCAATACCCACCTGATCCGCCAGTTAACCGGCCGCAGGCTGATGATACCCAATCCGATATTTTCGGAGATACACACCGTCAAAATTGTTTTCCGGCAGGCGGAAAAATCCTGATCCGGAACCGCCAAACTGTACCGATTTAAAGTCTCTCACAAAAATCCCCGTTTCCGGTGCTGAAATGCGGGGTTGGCTCCCCTCTCCTATCGTACCGATTTAACCATTAGATTATTTCGGTACAGTTTGATACCTTCGGTAGCATGATTGATGTAGCTATTCTCATTCGGGTATCTAAGCGCACGCAGGACTATGAACGCCAGGTGAACGACCTGAGCGCCATAGCTAGTAAACAGGGCTGGCGGATCGTGGCCACGATTGCCGAGAAGATCACCGGCGCGAAGGACAACACCGAGCGTGACGGCATCGCGGAGTTGCTGCAGCTCTGTGAGTCCGGCAAGGTGCAGAAGGTGCTGATAACTGAAGTTGCCCGCTTGGGGCGCAGGCCATCGCAGACGCACCAGGTGCTCGAGCTGCTGGTGAAAAGAAAAATATCCATCTACATTGCGCAGTACAATATTGAAACGCTGCTGCCGAATGGCAGGCTGAACCCGGCCGCCTCGATGATTTTTGCGGTCACTGCAGACATGGCCAGGCAGGAGCGGGAAAACACCATTGACCGGATCATTAGTGGAATCGCCACAGCGAAAGCGAAAGGTGTAAAATTCGGCCGTAAGTCTGGCCGCCTGTATTCTGACGAAGATTTACGGAAGAAATATGCCAAGCCGATTAAAGACCTGAAGGCGGGAATAAGCATCCGGAAAGTGGCGAAGATACACGGGATTTCTCCCGATACTGTGCAACGCATTAAGAAGGCGTGTACGACCAGCCGCTGAATTTTAGATCATATTGCCCGGTTACTTTAGCAGGCTTCGGAGCCATCGGAATGGGTGGAAACTGGTTTCGACTATGCCAGTTACAATTCCCTCCTTTGCTTGCTCAGATAAAGGCTTGTCCTTATCTTTAATTTCTTTGTTATACTCCTGATTAAATCCATCCATGAAGGATTTTAACGAGAAGTCATCATTTCCTGAATCCTTGTTGTTGCTCATCCAATGGGTGGTGGGGTTATGAATTTGGGGGTTGCGTCATACCAAGTGTCAGTTCTAAGATCGTGATTGTATATCTTGTTTCCTACACGAATGTACTCGTGACCATCTGCACAGTGATAGACTTCACCAATCTTTTGATCTTCATGGAGAAGATGCCCTCTTATCCATGCATTCACTTGTTTACCAGCGGGGTTGATAACCCCGACACTAAATCCTGTTTCTGCAGCTTGCTGGAATAACCATTTTGGGTTTCGAAGGTTGTTGAACAGTCTACCAAGTGCTGCTCCTGCGGTCTTCATCATATTTTCTATAGTTTAGAGTTTACAAATCCAATTATAAATAAAAGCAACTGGTTTTCCTATTGTTTCATGGTAATTTAACATGAATGTAATAAGAATTAATTGAGTTTTATTCTAGAATGGCCGGAACTGGTTTCTATAGGATGTATCAACATGGCCAAAATTTTTGAATCTCAGATTGATGTCGAGAGAGAGAAAGTAATTGATAAGATAAAGTCTGCTGAGCAGGGAAAAAAGGCTTTTTTAGTCCTTACATTGAGTTCTGCCTTACTGTCCTCGCTATATTTCAGGATAGATAGTTTGGAAGAAAAACTCATCTCATATTCTAAGGGTGGAGAAAATTTGTTTGGTGATGGTAATATTAAGGGGTTGATTTCTGGTGCTATTGGTGTCGTGTCAGCCGTCATGTGGGGTGTATTTGGGAATGAGGCGCGTAAGCTAAAAAAGACAGCAGACAAATTAGGGCCTGAGCATATCATTCCACCTAAGCAGGATGATATGGGGCAGCTTCACGAATCCTATTTCGGGAATAATGAGCATGTAGAGCGCCTTAAAAAAGAAAAGAATGGGCTTGCTACTCAAAGTTTTTTGAGGTGAAGACCCATTTATCACTCTCTCTTTTTCTACTACTCTTCTTCCGGTTCTTCCGGCTCCATGCGGGTTTCACAGTCACCGCAGATCAGGAACAGATTGGGCTTTCCCCAGGCAGCGGTATCGCAGTCCGGACAGGTATATTTGGTCTTGCTAGCCGCCTTCTTTTTCCGCCGCCGTGTGGCTTCTTCATCCCCTACCCGATCATGGTACAGGATGCTGCGCCCGTTGCTGTTTTCCGCCAGCCATTCCTTAGTGGCCCTTTCAAAGCGCCCACCCACTTCGATATAATCACCCATCTTTTGCCCGGTCTCCTTTCCTCCGGGTGCGCCTGTGTCGCTTGGGATCAATCCGACCTCCCGCATTTTGGCTGCCCATTGCTTATCATGGTAGCCCCGGCGTGGGCGCTTTCCGAACCGGTATTGCCACAGATGCACCATTTCATGCACCAGGGTCGAAAGTAGGATTTCGATGGGAACGGTATGGAAATGCACCGGATTCAGGGCAATTTCATCGGTCGTCTGATCCGGGGAGCCAACCCGGCCGAAGCGATCCCCGGAGAAATACCCGTACGCGCCTTTCTGGCGCTGCACGGTAATCAGGCAGTCCGGCAGCGTCCCGCCAAACAGGGTTTGATTGAAATGAGCATAGGCACTTTCCAGGGTGCCATAA
The DNA here is from genome assembly GCA_001724175.1 of Cytophagaceae bacterium SCN 52-12. GTDB lineage: Bacteria > Bacteroidota > Bacteroidia > Cytophagales > Spirosomataceae > Ravibacter. Next base: position 6,859 of record MEDT01000127.1, read on the forward strand.
TTCTGACGGGTTGGGCTAATCTGGTTCATGGTCGTATTCCTAAAATTGTATCGTACGATACAATTTTAGGAAATAAATCTATTCTATATAAGAAAAAGTTTCAGTAAATACTGATGTAAGTTTATGATGAAATCAGTGTAATGAAAAATCAGTATATCAGTGAATACTGAATATTTTTGTATATTGGACCTTATTTCAGGATAACACATGATTATATCGGTAACGAGCCTTAAAGGCGGGGTTGGGAAATCAACCATCGCACAGAATCTTGGAGTGTGTTTTGCGCATGCCGGATACAAAACCTGTATTGTCGATACGGACACTAATCAGAGTACCCTGCGCTGGTCGGGCTATCGGGACGAATCACAGCCGCCGGTGGCGGTCTTTGGGATTGCGGACGGGGTGGAGCTGGCCAAGAACGTCAAGCACCTGAATCAGGATTATGAAATCGTCCTTATTGACGGCACGCCGTCATTATCGGCCGTGACGAGCAAAATTATCCTGCTGGCCGATTTGCTGATTATTCCGATCCAGCCGAGCGGCCTAGATGTTTGGGCCACTGAAAAATTCCTGGAACGCTATCAGGACGCGGTGGAGCAGAAAGAGCAGCCGATCCCGGCGCGTTTCCTGGTCAACCAAAACCAGGCTACCAATTTATCCAGGGAAGTCCGGGACATTCTGGAAGATACGGACATTCCGGTATTACCCCATAGCCTGAAAAACCGGGTAGCATACCGGGAATCCGTGATTAAGGGGATGGGGGCCTTTGAAAGTAAGGACGAGAAGGCACGCGAGGAAATCGCCGCCGTGTTCAAGGATATTGTAACCGCAATTAAAAAACTCAATAAATAAGGATAGCTATGGCAAAGAAAGAAACAGGCCTGAAAAGCACGCTGTCACTGGGGCCGAAATTCCAGGTTCCGCAGACAACGGTGGATATTGAGAAAACAGAACTGGCCACCAAGAAAATCCATGCGCCAGTTTCCCGGAAGGAAGGGAAATGGTTTCGGGTGACGACCGATCTGCCGGAAGATGAATATATCCGTTTCAAAACGAAGCTGATCCAGGAAGGGAGGGTACGGAAAGGGCAGGATGTGGTACGTGAACTGATCGCGCAGTATCTTGATGGTCAGTAAATCATTAAATCAGTAAATACTGATTTCCGTATTTCAGTATATAAGCAAAGGCAGCAACTAATGAAAAAAGACCGGAAAGACTCCAGAACAAAGGATGATGTCAAAGCATTGACGCCTGTCAATGACCGCCTGATAAAGTCGGCCTATGAAATGTCCCAGGACAGAGGCACGATTGAAGATGCGATGTTTCAGCATTCCGTACTCTGTCAGACTTTCCTGCCCTACAGGAACCCCGGCGATGATGTGCGTGTCTGGCAGCAGAAACAGGGCAATGTCAGCCTGGCCGTCCAGGCGGGCAGGGTGTTCAATGAAAATGGGGTGTTGGAGGAAGTCGGATTGCCGTACGGCACGAAATCGCGGCTTATCCTGGCCCATATTAATTCCGAGGCGATCAAGAACCAGAGCAAAATAATTGATGTGGAAGGATCAATGTCTGCATTTATTAAAAGCATTGGCCTGAACCTGGACGGCCGTACCATCCGGGAAGTGAAAGAACAGTTGCGCCGGTTATCGACCTCCAAATTTAGCCTGGGGTTTTCGACGGATGGGGGGCGTGGGGTGCAGTATGATCTGCAATTGATTAGCGCCTTTGATCTCTGGTTCCCAAAGAACGAAAAACAGCGGGTCTTGTGGCCGTCGCGGGTGCAGCTCACCACGGAGTATTTTGATAGTCTGGTTGCCCATGCGATTCCGCTGGATAACCGGGCATTGGCAGCGCTGGCGCACAATGCAATGGCGCTCGATATTTATTCCTGGTTGGCCCAACGCCTGCACCGTATTCCGGTCAATAACCACCATTTCATTACCTGGGAAAATATCAAACTGCAGTTTGGGCAGGGGTATGACCGGATGAATGACTTTAAGAAGATTTTTCGCAAGACACTCACCATCGTGAGCACGCAGTACCGGGAGGCCCGGATCGAGGAAGTGCCAAACCGTGGGTTCAATCTCATATCGTCACCCCCACCCATTGCGCCCAAGATCATGATTCCAGGCATTGATTTTTCGACAGGGGAGAAGGGGGGCATGATTCCCCTGTCCCTGCCTTCCCAGCCGGAGGGAAAGGGGAAAAAATCGAAAGGTTAAAAAGTACGTGCAGTTTGTCTCACTTTAGGAAATTCCACCAAGAGAAATCCCCCTTAAAATTAGAATAAGGGCTTTATTTTCAGATAATTAAAAAGTACGTACAGTTTGTCTCACTTTCCCGGTAAAGCATTGAAAATCAGACCCCCACGGGGAGCTGTGGATAACAGAAACAGCACCCATGAGCCGAAAGGAGAGAAAACGGCCATTTTATTAACATAACAAATTGATTATCAATGTATAAAGTTATCCACGTGCAGTTTGTCTCAGTCTATTGCGGCCCGATGCTTATCCACGTGCAGTTTGTCTCATGATATGACTTATCCACGTGCAGTTTGTCTCACAAAGTGCGTGCACTTTGTCTCAACTGGTACGTGTAGTTTGTCTCACAAACCTATATATAGACCTATATAAAAACCTATATAAAAAATATCCTATATAGGCCTCAAAAAATGTGGATAACCTGCTAGTGAAAAGAAAGAGACGGGGGGCGGACCATGATACACCACGGCGTATCGATTTTGAGGCGACACCTACGGACGCTTGGGTTTGATTTTTTGGTCCGGAAATGATAATTTTAACAAAAGCACCGTCGGTAAGGTGCTACAAATCAGAAAATGAACGCGATATGCAACAGACGTTTCAGATAAATACAGATAATCTCAACGCGAATTTCATTCAATCCGTGCGGGCGTGGTTTGGCCATCGTGAGGTGAAAATTACTGTTGAGGATGTGGAGCCGGAGAAACGGCCAAGTCAGAGGGAAATTTTCCTGAAAATGGAAAAACACCGGGAAAAACTCAGTCATATCAAGGTTGATCCTAAAATCAATCTTTCCGATTTGGCAAATGAAATGCTCGATACGCCGATATGATTTATTTGGATACGGATGTGCTTGTGCATTACCTGATCGAGCAGGATGCCAAGAAGCACCAGGAGGCAATCCAACTTTATGAGGAAGCATCCAATAAAGGACAGTGCTTTATTTCTGTTTTAGGGTTGCAAGAAGTAGCGTTTGTACTCACGAAATTGGACGTGGAGCAGGCAAGCATTGATGCTATGTTGCGTGACCTTGTTCAGCAGGTGACGGTGGTTGATTTTGGAATCGGGTTGTTTTTGCGGGCGATGGCGCTGGCCTCAAAAATAGGTTATCAGAATATCACTGATTGCTTGCATACCGCTATTGCGGAAGCGCATTGTACGGAACTGGTGACGTACAACAAAAAGGACTTCAAACGGATTCAGAAATATACCAAACTGAAAATAACCATCCTTTGATCCCGTCGTACCGATGAACAGCGAGCAGGCCAAACACCTAAACTTCCCTGACCTCCTGCAGACGCTGGGGCATGCACCGGTGAAGATTCTAAAAAATGGCCGTGAGTTATGGTATCCCTCACCATTCCGGAACGAAAAAGACCCATCCTTTCATATTTCGGTCGGCCGCCTGGGATTCTGGATATGGAAAGATTTTGGCGATCAGGGCGGAACTATTATTGATTTTGCCATGCGATACGCCAATGTTTCCACCGTCCGGGAAGCCCTGGCCTTTCTGGACAGGCACGCGAACGCACCGGCGCGCACCAGGTCACACGATCAAGACCAGACGCGTCTTTTTTCTTTTCACCAGCAAGACCACCGCGAAGCGGTCGAAAATTTTTCCGCTGATCGTCAGTTGGAGCTGATCGAGGCGCACCCTATCCAAAGCCCGGCTATTCTTTCGTATTTGACGCATGAACGGGGTATTTCGGTCGAGTTGGCCCGCCGTTATCTGGTTGAAGTGAAATACCGTAATTTGGCCGTAGGAAAGCAATTTTTTGGGTTCGGTATGCGTAACGAATCCGGAGGCTACGAAGTCCGGGTAGCCCTGCCAAACCATAAATTCAAATCAGCCATTACGACACGGGATATTACAGTGATTCCTGGAAGCGAACCAGGAAGCGGAACGGTAAGCGTATTTGAAGGCATGACCGATTTTCTTTCCCTGCTGGTTCTGCAGGGAAAGCATCACCTGCAGGAAGATGCGATTATCATGCATTCGTTGTCATCGCGCGGCCGCACGGTTGAATATTTGAAAGAGCATTTGTACAACCAGATCAGAACCTATTTTGATAACAATCCGGCCGGACAGAAAGGCACCGCACAGATGCAGGCAGAGCTGGGGCCGGTAGTGGTATCCTATAGCAGCGTGTTTGCGCCTCATACGGATTTGAATGATGCCCTGCAGTCAATGAGCCGGAAGGGGTTGCGCCGATCCTGAAAGCAGAGTACATAGTTCAGGAGGGAGGGCATACCATGCGCAATAATCGTGTCGAGTTGACGGGCTATCTGGGCGCTGATCCAAAAATCATTGAGAAAGACGGAAAAACCTTTCTGGCGTTGTCGCTGGCGACGACGGACAGTTACCCGGCCGAGGAAAAGGATGGGGAAACGGTATGGCGCGACCGGGAAACGGTGTGGCATGATGTAGTGATTTTCCGGAAGGTCACGATCCAGTTTGCCCGTGAGCTGAAAAAGGGCGACCGTGCGCAGATCACGGGGGAAATCGCCTACCGTCCATTTATAACCGCCGAAGGCTATACACGCCGCGCGGCGACGATCATTGCCGGTTTTGTAGAGAAAATCCATTATGAGAAGCAAGAAAAGCTGGATTTGAGCGCGGCAGCGGATGCTGCTTTTGCTTCGCATTCATAGCCTGGAAATTGTCATCAAATTTTCACCTGCAGACGGTGGGTTTAGTGCTAGAATAGATGCATGAGTGAAAACCTGCAGTTTCTTTCTTTCCCCGTTCAAAAGTGTGATCCGGACGACTGCCTGACGGATCAGGAAGCGGTCTATCAGCTTAAACTGAAAGCGGCCGCCTTGCTGAATGATGCCACCGCAGGCACCTACACGCTGACACTGACCAACATTCATTCCCTGGTGGGACTAAACGAACTTTGCCGGGAGGTTGGAATACCCCCGCTTGATTTTGACCTGGATGCGCTAATCAAGCAGTAAATTTGCTATCTTTCAGGAAAAAAAATGTTCCTGAATCATGGCAAAGGAGATTGACGAGCTGCTAAAGCGCAGGCCGGAGCTGCAGGCGAAAATACAAAATATCGGGCAAGGGCTTGAAAAGCAGGGTGCGCAGCAAAAGGATATGAACTACGATCCGCACGCGCTGGCGCCGCAAGGGCAATCCCGGCCACATGCCCCGGAACCCAAACCAGGATTAAGCCCCGAAACGCAGCGGCAGCCGAATGAGGTGGATAAAATGCTTTCAGCCCGAAACCAGACTGCAACAAAAGATACCGGCAAAGAGCTGACCCAGCAGCAGGTAACGCAGCAAAAAGACCAGGATTTGGAGCGATAGTACCAAACGTCCTAAAATTCGCCGTACAGGCGTTTGGTGTGGTTCGGTTAGGGGTAGTGGCGGCAAAGGGTAACTTGTACAATGTACGGCCAAAAAAAAGGCTATTCCGCGTTTCTTTCCCCCTGTTCCTGCATGGCCATCCGGTCAATGATCGAAATTTGAGTAATACAGACTTCCCCGGCATCGGGCTTTTTGTCTTTGGCCGGATTGAAGGCGCACAGGGTTTCCACCTTTTCGCGCATGAGTGAATCTTCCACTCTCTGCAGATGATCCCCGTTTAAGGTAAATACATGGGTTGTGGTGTAGATCGTGAGCGTATCGGGCGGGGTAAAATACCAGCCCAGCAGATAGGCATAGCCGCAGCCGTAACTGTTGCCGTTGCGGTCGATCACCCGGAAACGCGGGGTATTGCCCCGTTTGCCCCGGTGTTCGATCAGCCCCCGGTAATCGCCGGTGTGTGGATCTTCCGGGAGATCCTCCGGATCTGGTTTGACCAGTGCCGGGTACGGTGGTTTGCGGCTGGCGTATTTTTCCAGCAAATCCTTTTTGCTATCGTTCGTATTCTCCATATTCCCGCTCATTTTCGTTGGTTCCGTAGGCGGCTTGTGCGCCGTACATAACTTCATAGTATTTATGGGCCACATCGTCGCGTACATTATCGACGGCGCGCGCGGACAGGTAGGTCAGCCGGTTAAACTGGTGGTGGGCAACCTGGGCAGCTTTGCCTTTGTTTTCATGAATGACCTGGCGCACTTCCTTGCCCCATTCGGTGCGGTATCCGCGTTTCTCCAGGTGCGTGACCTTCGGGCCAATTTTGGGCTGTGGCTGGCGGTCAATGCCTTTTTCTTTCAGGTTGCGTAAGTCAAAGCGAATTTCAGAATCCGTCTGTTTGGATGCGTCGTTTAGAATGCGCTCGTAGGAAAAGCGCATATCCTGCAGCACTTCCCGGCTATCTAGGCCACCGGCAGCCCTGCCGGTGAGCTTCTTACCGAAGCCTTCGCCTTCGACCGGCCGCAGGGTAAACATGATGTGGGCATGGGGGTTTTTATCCCCGTCCGAGGCTTCCGGGCTATGAATGGCATAATCGGCCACTAGCCCCCGGCGGGTGATATTCTCCTGGATGAAGGAGCGTACCACCTCTTTTTGCTGGTCATGGGTTAGGTTACGGGGCAGTACCAACAGGGCTTCTTTGGCGAGTTGCGCGTCTTTTCTCTTTTCGCCAGCTTCTACTGCATTCCACAGCTTTTCCCTGTCTTTCATCCATTCCGGCGCACCATCCGGCGTGATGATTTCGGCATGCTCGACATTGTGCTTTTTGGTGTAATCGTGGGTTTTCTCGTAACGGTCATCTTTGACCTTTTCCCCGGCGCGATAGGCTGCCGCTGCTACCGCCGAGCGGTAGGTCACAGCCGTACCGGATCGGTAGGCCGCCGCCCCGACCGCTTCGCGGCCGTTGCTGCGTGATATGGCATTCATGTGCAAGTTGGCATGCATGATCTGACAAAGTTTTTCTAATTGCGCGTATAGGAGTTGCTAGGGCAACTCTACCAACCCCCCCCTTTCCCAAAGGTAAAGAGATTTCAATTTTTAGGGGAAAATCCGGGCGGATTTTTTGTGATTGAGGGATTAAAAATCTATTTTGGCCAGACCTTTATCCTATCTGTGTTTGTTCTGAAATGACCTTTAATCTTGATGCCCCTTTGTATCATTTCAACGGGGAACATGCATTTACGACCCGGCAGGCATGCGAGGGTGTCCAAATCCTGGGAGGTATTGGAAGTGGTAAGACCAGCGGCAGCGGTGCGGCCCTGGCTAGGGCTTATTTGCGCGCCGGGTTTGGCGGGCTGGTTTTATGTGCCAAAAAGGATGAGTTGGAAACCTGGCAAGGCTACGCCAGGGAGACCGGCCGGGAAGATAGTTTATTGATCTTCGACAATTCCGGAGAATGGGTATTTCCGTTTCTGCAGTATGAGATCGAGAGGGAGGGCGAAGGCGCGGGCTACACTGAAAACATCGTGCGGCTCTTTATGACGGTGCATGAGGCGATCAGTAGGCGCACCGGCGGCGGCGGTGATCCCTATTGGACAAGTGCCATGCAGCAGCTTATACGCAATGCGGTTGACCTGGCACTGATTGCCACCGGCAGCGTATCGGTGCCGGTATTGTATGACATTGTGCGTACGGCTCCGCAGAGCATGGAGGAACGGTTTAGCGAGCAATGGCAGGATGAAAGCTACTGCTGCCAGCTTCTTCTGCAGGGGAATAGCCAGAACCTGGATAAATGGGCGCAGTATGATTTTGATGCATGCGCGGCGTTCTGGATGCGGGAGTTTCCGGCGATCAGCCCAAAGACCCGCAGCGGGATCATATCCATGTTTACCGTGACAGCCGATTGTTTTATGCGGCGGCCATTCCGTCAGCTCTTTTCCGAACCTCCGGAGAATCCGGAGCGGATCGCCTACCCGGAGTTGACGCAGGAAGGGGTCGTTATCGTGATGAATCTGCCGGTAAAAGAATATGGCGATGCCGGCAGGGCCGTTCAGGTCGTGTACAAATATATGTGGCAGCAGGCCATCGAACGGCGTAACGTCCGGGAGAATCCCCGGCCGGTGTTTTTGTGGGTGGATGAAGCGCAGAATTTTGCTACCGAATATGACATGCAGTTTCAGGCCACCGCGCGCAGCTCCCGCGCTTGCACGGTGTACCTGACGCAGAACCTTCCCAATTATTTTGCCGAGCTGGGGAACAAAGACCGGGTGCATAGCCTAGTGGGAAACCTGCAAACCAAAATCTGGCATGCCAACAGTGATCCGGAGACGAATACCCATGCGGCCGAGGTGATTGGCCGGAGCTGGCAGACGCGGCGGGGTGAGTCACAGAATTTTGGTGGGCAGGCGTTGAATTTCGGGCAGAGCAGCAATGAATCGTTTGATTATGACGTGCCGCCACAGGTCTTTACACGCCTGCCGAAAGGGGGGCCGGATAATGCTAACGTCGTAGGAGGGGTGGTGTTTCAAAATGGGCGGAGTTGGGAGGGAAACAATACCTATCTGTTTGCAACTTTTAATCAACGATAACCTAACGAACGTATGAGAAACCAGCCACGTGACGTATCCGGCGGCAGCCAGGTATGGGGTTCCATGATTCCCGGCTATGGATTAGCCACCTACTTTTTGGGTATCCTGAGCGTACCCATTGAAACATTTTTGCGCCGCGACTTTGGCGAGCGGTATTACAGCCGCGCCAGCTTCATCGCGGGTCTCGTTATCCTGGTGCTTTTTTATTTCATTACCAGCCTGATCGGGGGTTTGGTGGGGCTGGTCAATCCGATGAACTGGATTGGTGGCGGTGGCAGTGGGGAAGCGCAACCTGCAAACTGGATGTGGGGGATTATCAAATGGTATTTCCTGATCGGCATTGCCCATTTTGTGACGATCTGGGTACGGGATGTGATCGGAAGGCCGAAGCATAGTTATGACAGCGGGACGAGCTGGCTGCGGATTGTGGGAAAACTGGTGATCCGGATGATGAATTTCTTTGTCGGCCTGGGGGTGCGACTGATTGCCCGGTTCCTTCCGGAGCAGTACCGGCAGAAGCTACTGGATACCTTGCCGGTATTCCGGAATGTGAATGTTTTTACTGAACGGTTTGTTGAGCCGTTTTGTGTGCTGGTGCTGGCGTTGTATGCGTCCGGTTCCGGGCAAACGTCGGTGGCCATGTGGCTGGCCATGTCCTTTGGGGCGCTGAATCTTTCCACCGGCAACCGGCACCAGGCAGAACGGTCGTACATCCTGGATATCCGGGATCAGATGCTC
>MEDT01000128.1 GCA_001724175.1 Cytophagaceae bacterium SCN 52-12
CGGCCGAGGGCTCCGTGCCCGATACGTCGCCTTCCCAATTCCCGAAAAACCATCCCGGCTCAGGCTGCGCTGTGAGCCTTACCGTTGTGCCTGAGGGATAGAGCTCCGAAGTTCTGGCGCTGCGTAAGATCTCTTCCTTCACAGCTCCTTTTCCTTCGATGAGCACTTCCAGCTCATAGGTTTTCTTTTCAAAACGGGCTACCAGCTTCTTGTCGGCATTCATGGAGACCGTAAGCGGGTTGTCAGTCCCCGAAGCATCTCCCGACCATTCCTTAAACAGGTATTCCTTTTCCGGCACGGCGGAAACCGTTACCTGCCTGCCGCTCTCAAACGGCCCTTCGGGGAGTACTACCTTACCGCCTTCGGCAGGCAACGCCTCGGCAGTGATATTATAGAAGAGCTTTTTATGCGTTCCGTTACAAGCCCACATCGTGAGCAACAGGAGGATCCAAACGTTTTTCTTCATGGCTTTTTTTAAGTTTACGGATTGTATTGTATGCACTTACAGTACGGCGGCAAAGCGCCGCCCGGATCGTACAGGCGGCTGTGCCCTCTATACGTCCTTTTGCAAATAACGCTGCATGCCGGGACATTACAAATGACAAAAGTCATGCGAAGCTCCCCCGGCGCATTCAGTTGAGATGGAATTCCTTGCGCTCCGTATTGACAATTTTGGAGCTGTAAATAAGATGCAGGATCAGCCCGCCTATGATCAGGGCTGCGAGAATAAGAAGCGTCGCATACAGCTTGAAAAGAGACACTTCCGAATGGGAGGCTTCCTGGAGCTCCTCCCCTACCAGCGACTGTATGGCGGTCAGCTCGTTCAGCCTGGAAATAGTATGCTGGAATACTTCCCCGCCTTTTCCTTCGAACAGGGTTATCCCTTCTTCCCTAAAACCCGCTTTGCTGAAGTTGACGATCGTCTTCTCCAGCAAAGCGTATTCTTTAACCCTGTTTTTAAAGGCCAGGAAACTTTTTGACTCTTGTTCTACCAGGTAGGTCTTTTCATAGGCCTGCAATAAGGAGTCGATTTTATTGTCATGCCGGGCAAGCTTCTCCCGCAGCTCTTCCGCATCCTGCTCCCCGTTGGTAAGCAAATGCTTTTCCAGCAACAGCCGTTTGCTGTACAGCCCCTCGGTCAGGTGTATGATATCGATTGCCGGCATCAGCCTGTCTTCATAAATAGAAGTAAACGAGCGGGCAATGCCGTTAATATTACTGCTTGAAAGGTAACTGACCACGACAATCAGCAGCATGACTCCCCCCAGCAAAAGGGCGGCTTTCAGCTTCTGTTGAATTACAAATGACCATTTCATTATTCGAACGCATCAAAACCAATCACAATGAAATAGTAATTATAATAAAAAAAATTGACTAATTTATATCCGGCATTAGCACCCTTTCAACTCTCAGCTTTCAACTCTTCACCACCCACTCTAAAACCCTAAGTTCAATCCGACCAGGAAATTGGTGCCTGCCTGCGGGAAGTAGAAATTCTCCTGGACATGAGATCCGCCGGTATTGAAACCATAGGTATAGCCGTTCGAGGCGTAGCGGTGATCAAACAGGTTGTTGACCAAAGCCGTTACTTCCAGAGATTTTGCCCATTTCGGGGTAAATGTGCGGGAAATTCTAAGGTCGTTCACAAAATAGGAATCCAGCCTGCGGGTGTCGTCCGAAGTGTTGTCCAGGTATTGCTTCCCGACCAGCTTGGTAAGGAGTGATATCTCAAACCCGCTGCCAAAACTGTAGCTGAGCTGGCTGCCGGCAACAATATTGGGAGAAAACGATATATCGGTCTGACCGTGATCGATCACGTCGTATTCGTAGGTATCATAATCGATCACGTATTCTGTAAACCGGTTGATCCTGTTCCTGCTGAAGGCAATGTTGGCGTTCCACCTGAACTGTTTCGAGATCGCCCAGGCCGCTTCCAGCTCTATCCCCGCCCTGTAGCTCTTCGGCACATTGACACGGACAGCGCTTCCTACGTCGTTGAGCTGTCCGGTCAGCACTAGCTGGTTCCGGTAATCCATAAAATACAGGTTGGTATTGAAGACAACCTTATTGAGCCTCAGCCTGTAGCCTGCTTCCCAGTCATAAAGCGTTTCATGGGTGGGTATATGGCCGGCCTGCGCATCTACAAAGTCGTTGCGGTTAGGCTCCCGGTTCCCTACGCTGAAGGACGCGTAAACAGAACCTTTGTCTTCAATATCATAGTTGATCCCGACTTTAGGATTCCAGAAATTCAGCTGCGTATCTACTTTCAGCTCTATGAGGTCATTGTCTGTCCCGTCGACGCGGTAGCCTACCCGGCGGTACTGGAGGTCGCCATACACGTTGAATGCCGGCGAAAGCTGGTAATAAGCTTTCGCGTACAGGTTCAGGTCCGATTTCAATCCTTTTCCGAAGTAATAACGGTGTCCTGCTTCACCCGTGCTGGCAAACCTTGCCCAGATGACTTTGCCGTAGTGATCGTTGTCGAACTGGTTCCAGCCGCCGCCGAAGCTGAAGCTCAGCTTTTTAAAGCTGTTGTAGTCCAGCGAAAAAGTAGTTCCGTAATAGTGGTTATCCAGCCATCGCTGACGGATAAGATCCGACCTGGTTATCGTATCGTTACCCATTATCACCGGGGGAAGGAGATAGTCGCTCAGCTTGTTGTTCTCGCGGTATTGTTCATAATACCCCGCTCCCCTGACGTAAAACGCGTTGAGGTTGAGCGTCCATCGACTGCTCAGCGTATGCGAGGTTAGCAGCTGGTACTGATCCTGCTGGTAGTTGTCGGTCTCGTTTTCATACCAGTAGGAGTTATAGGTGCGGGGATTGGCGTTCAGCAGGTTGTCCGCGTCGCGTTCGTTCAGCTCGTTCCTCCTGATATAGGCGAGAATACCTTCACGGTCATTCCTGAACTTGGCCTCGGGCACGCCGTTCCATGCCTGGTAAGTGCGCTCTTTACCGGAAAAAACATTGGCTCTTATATAGCTGCGTTTCCCGTAGTAGGCGCCTGACAGGTAAAAGGATTTCAGATCGGAGCTGGCCCGGTCTACAAATCCGTCTGACTTCACACGCGACAGGCGGGCGTCGAAGGTGAACTTATCGTTCAGCAGCCCGCTTCCTACTTTGACCGTATGCTTCCAGGTGTTAAACGATCCGAAGGAATTGTTCAGCTCGGCATAGGCTTCGCGGCGGAATTCGTTGGTATTAATATTCACCGTAGCCCCGAAAGCCCCTGCGCCGTTCGTAGAGCTGCCTACACCGCGCTGGACCTGGATGCTGCTCACTGACGATGCGAAATCAGGCATATTCACAAAAAAAGCGCCCTGGCTCTCCGGATCATTGTACGGGATCCCGTTGATGGTCATGTTGATCCTGGTCGCATCGGAGCCCCTGATCCTCATGCCGGTATAGCCTACTCCTGCCCCGGCGTCGGAGGTGGTGACCATAGAAGGGGTAAAGTTGAGGAGCACCGGGAGGTCCTGGCCGAGGTTTTGCTTTTTCAGGGCTTCGGCCGTCACATTGGTGTAAGCCATCCCTGTCCGGTCGGTTACCCGCGTCGCGCTGACAATGACTTCATCTGCCGTGAAGGTAGTCCTTTCGAGCAGGATTTCCGGCCGGGATTCCAGCTCTGCAATAGGAACTGTAACCGGCTGAAAACCGACGTAGGAAACTTCTATCGTCCCGATATCAGGCAGGAGATTGTTAAAATAAAACCTCCCGGATTCATCGGTGGTAGTTCCCCGGCTCTGACCGGCTTTGACGGTCGCCCCGGGAAGGGGTTGTCTGGTATCGGCGTCAGATACTTTGCCGGATACTGTTTTTTGGGCCGATAATTGTCCCCCGAAAACGAGACAAGCGAAAATCAGACAGGCCGCAACTTTACGCATAAAAATGAGTTAAGTTTACGAACAGGCAAGGGGCCGGACCTATCCTTGGGTTAAAAAATGTTTTGAGAAATTGAGCTTTTGTGTCAATTGATCTCTTTCCCTACGCCGGCATTACCCGGATCAGGTTGTATGGGTATGATCTCAGCCCGTTTGGTTGGGCACCCCTTTGAGTCGGGACAAAGTTAGTAAAGGCTGACAGGAATAAGCAAGGAGAAAGCGGAATAATTTGTTAAAGCAGCCTGCTTTTGCTCTTTGCCCTGGTTTTTATGCCTACCTGGTCATATTCTTTCTGAAGCTCCGCTTTCTCGCTGCTGTCCAGGAGCCTTCCCGACATGGAGACGGGCTCATGAAAAAACAGCGCCGCGTCCGACAGGCCGGCAGCCAGCGACAGGTCGCCCCAATGCAAAATACGGGGCACATGGATACCTATTCCGAAATGATCTACCTGATCACGGGCATCAAACACATAGCTGGCGGGCGTACCGTAAGTATGCACTTCGTTCAGCCGGCCGTTCAGAGCCGAATAGAAAACGCCTGCAAGGCCGGCTTCACCGAAGCCGTGAAATGACAGCCTGGTTGCTTTATGCTGCCTGCGCGCCCAATCTGCCACTACCCCAAGCTCCCCGACCCAGTTTCCTATTACCGTTTCGCCCAGCCACAGGGAAGCCCTGCCGTAGGTATGCAGGCGGCCGATTTTGTCGTAGCCCTGTGATTGATCCGAAGCCGCTTCACCTGTACCGGAAAAATCCACAATAATGATGCCGCCTTTAAAGCGCGCGATCGTTTCCAGGGGGATCGCCTGCTTCCCTTCCGCGTGCGCAAGCACTGTATATTCGCTCCCTGCCCCCTTCCTGTGCAATACCGGGATAAGCCTGCCGCCGGCAGTCTCTATGACGACCCGGTCCCAGCCCGCTTCGCTGCCCAGTCTGTTTGCCTCCCAGTGACCGGCAGGCAAACCGGCTGCAAGAATATCCTGCAATTCCGAACGCTTCTTTGAAATATCCGCTATCGTCTCTTTTGCATGCTTCTGCCTGAGCTCCGCTCCTATCATCCGGCAAAAAGATCCGGTACTATGCACAAGGGCGTCACGGCGTCCTTCCGGGAAGACCATCAGCTTTTCCTCCGGGATAAGGGTTATCGGCCGCTCGTCTCTCGCTTTCCCGTCGCCGGTGCCTTTCAGGTGCAGGTCCATCCAGCCTAAAAGGGCGCGGCGATCTTCCGGGTAATACCCGTGCGGACGCTCGAAAAATTCGTAGCCGATATTCGCTCCTGCGCCGTTCAGGTCAAATACCGGCTTTGCCTTGACAAAGCTTTTCAGCATTTCGGACGGGAAAAAGGTACGGTTTGATTCCTGGTTATGGTTGCACATTTTGATAGCGCGCGGCGCAACGAGACCGAGAACTCCCCATTCTTCGGTAAAGGTCAACCCCTGCGGCAGCACTTCGCATATACAGTTATGGGCCATGATGTAGGAATCAAAAGTTCCTACGCTTACGACAGGCATCGCAGCCTTCACCCGCTCATCTATTGCGGCCAGCCACATGGTCTGGTTCCCGCCTCCGCTGGCGCCGGTTGCGCCTATTTTGGTCTTATCTACGTAGGGGAGGGCGCTCAGAAGGTCTATCGCCCTCATATTGTCGGTCAGCTGCATCCCCATCAGGGTCTCCCCGATGTTGTAAAGAGAGGCCCCCAAAGCGGCGCCGTGATATTCAAATTCCCCGTGGACCGTAGTGCGTTCGCCGGCGCCCCACGGGTCGATGCATAGCGCGACGTACCCGTCCTTTGCAAGCGATTGCCCTACCGACTGGTAATTCTCATAAAGCTTCCCGTTCCGGGAGTGCCCCATCATGACGACTACAGCGGGAAGCTGCCCTTTCCTGTCGGGCACATACAGGTTGGCCGTCGCATATACGCCCGGCCGGGTCTGAAAGTATATATTGCGGACCGTAAAGCCATCTCCCTGAAAGCTTCCAGTCTCACGCATATCAAGGGGAAGGTCCTTAAATGTTTTGGCTCCGGTATGCCTGATGATGTGTTCCCTGAGCTCAGCGCGGCGCCCGTTCCACTCTTTGATCCCCGCCGGGACCTGGTATTTCTTGCTTTGGTTCAAGGCCCGGTGACGATACAAGGCATGAAGTACGTCGGTTTTGTCGTTGAATACGGCAGGGAGGGAATCTGTTCCCGGGTTCCTCTTTTGAAAGGCATTTACATCCGGAAAAATAAATATTACGAGGGATAGGGCGGCCGTAATTACCCGCTTGGAAAAAAGGCTTAGAAAACGACCTGGCACCGTCATTTGGCTATGAGTTTGAGTTCAGGAATAATATAGAAGATTCAATTTAGAGAAAGAATTTTTACTCTCTTCGCTGACAGCGCCCATTTTTCACGGAAACGTTACCGAACACACAGGCTCCGGGCATAATATGAAAGTATTAAAAAACTTGCAAAATCGATCAAAGTCATATAAATTGGATAACATGAATAAATGAGACGAAGCAACCAGGAACAAATTCCATGATACATATAAGCATCGATACTGAAGATAAAAAGCTTTTAAAGGCTATACGGGCTTTGCTGGACTTATCCGGCGCATCCTACAAGGAAACAAGAGATGACTCAAAAATGAGCTCACAGGAGTTCTATGCTAAAATTGATCGCTCACTGCAGGAAGTAGAAGAAGGTAAAGTGACTAAGGTACGCAACAAAAAAGAACTCCATGCTTTTTTAGAGGAACTATGAGCTATATCCTGGCCTTTACCGACCAATCGAAAAGGGATATTCAAAGAATCAAAAAATCAGGGAACAAAGCGCTTTACAAAAAGCTGGTTGCCTTGCTGGAAGAACTTGAAGAACACCCTGTCACCGGAACAGGTAAGCCGGAACTGCTCAGGCACTACCAGGAGCCTACCTGGTCCAGAAGGATATCCGGAGAACACAGATTAGTCTATCGTATCAAAGCAATGACTGTCACCGTACTGGTGCTTTCCGCTTGGGGACATTATGATGATAAATAGGAACTGTCTCAAAAAAACAATCCCTACTCTATCACATGCCCCACAAACTGCGCCGTATTATCCAGTATCCTGCCTCCTCTTCTGAACCCCAGGGCACAGGCTTCATTGACATAAAATAGTCCCGCTTGGTACGTATATCCTGATTCGTCAGTCTGAAGCGGAAAATATTCCTGGTAGATCCGGGGCTGGTTTCCGTATTCGCCGGAAACCGACTCCGAAATATCCCCGCCTTTTTCGATGATGCTTACATTAGCGCCCTCACGTCCGAAAAGCACCTTCGCTACACTCTTTTTATGAGGCATTGCATGCCGTTCCGTTTGCAGCAGCAACGGGTGATACGGGTACAGATCCCACAATACCTTTAGAATATACTTCGATTGATAAAGCAAAGCATAGGCGGGGTTAAGCACCACCAGCTTGCGGGATTTCACAAGGTTGGTCAGTATAGACGCCAGCTCTTTTTCCTCGTTCCCGATAAACTCCCAGGGAATAAGCTTGAACCAGAAATCGAACCGGACAAAAGCGGCGTTATGCGGGTCGTGCATGAACAGCCCTTCCGTCTCAGAGAAATCGACTTCGTCGATATAGGCAAATGCCACATCAAAACCGGCTTCCCGGGCAGCTTCCATCAGGATGCCCACATTCGTATCGTCTTCGGGGTAATCGCGTAATGTCGAAAAAAGAATGGAGGGCGTCAGGTCGTCGTTGAGCGTTTTGATATGAGCGAAACGTTCAACGAGCTCTTCATGTAAAGTATTGAACTGGCTGTTTTCATCCAGCCCGTTCGATTTCAGCTGGGCCCATTGCACGACAGCCGTTTCCGGCAGACAGGTTGCCGTATCGGCATTGCACTCGATCAGCTTCACATGTCCTTCCTGCTCGTCATAAGCCAGGTCAAACCTGCTGTACAGGTGCGCGTGCCGCTCATCTTCCCAGGTGTAACGGATCATTTCGACCAGGTTGTCCGGGATCCCCATCTCGCAGAACAGATGATTGTCGACAACGTACCGGCCGGCCTCGCGGAACATCTCATAGAGCTGCTCTCCGCCCTCATAATAACGCTCCGCCGTTTCCTGGTCTATCTTTACGACATCCTCCGTTACGTACGGCAGCGTATCAGTCCCGAGCATCCAGTCCCACCCCAGGCTGCTTAAAATCCGGTCGGGAGCCTGGGAAAGCGAATGTAATTGTATCATATCTCCCCGGCGGTCATCCACCTACAGATCTTCCTCCTTTTGACCCCATAAAACCGCTCCTGCTGTTTGCAGGCCTGGTTTTAACGGTACGCGCAGTCCTCGATCCGTCGGCATCTCTTAAAGCCGTCTGAGACCTGGCGTAAGCCGCCTGCGAGCCGTAAACCCCGCTTGTGTTGCCTGCCTGCTGACGCTGCTGGCTGATGGCCCCGCCTCCCATCATCCTTCCGAGCATATAGCCCATACCGCCATACAGGAGCATGCTCGACAGCCCGCTGTGATGGCTGTATTCCGCCCCGCTATTAATTTCCTTATCGATCAGGGCTTTTGATGTTTCCACCGACAGGGTGTCCGTATGCCCGTCCAGGTAGCTTACAATCGCCTTTGCCTCCGACATCGGGACACTCTCCTCGTCTGTGATCTGGAATTCTCCCGGCCTGACCTCCTTAATATGAGAGATGATCCCTTTCGAATACGACACTTCTTCGTAGCTGTATTCTTCTTCGTTGCTTCCCGAAGAACACGCCGGCAATATCCAGCCCGAAGCCGTCAGGGCCACCAGCAGAGCGCCGCTGATCCCGACATTTTTAACTTTCCTGATGACTGATCCTTTCCTGATAACCGTCATTTTTCAAACTTTATAGTGAGCAAAAAACACAACTTACCACCACAAAAATCCATGGCTAAGTTTCAAATATAACGATTTTTGGCGTAAATCGGCTCATATTTCTTCCCTGGCTACCGAAAAACCCACAAGCGGACAGTGGAGCTGATAACCGGTCCGGGAAACATAAATCCATGGAGATACACTCTTTTAACGACTTGAATTTATATAGGTCGATGCGTTACCCTCAGTTTCAAATTTCCGCCCAGCCCCAGCCGGACAATTCTCATTAAAGTTGAAAGCCTGATATCGCTCGCATTATTCTCGATCCGGGAAATATAGGTTTTGGTTGTTCCACATTTTTCGGCGAGCTGCTCCTGTGTCAACCCCTGCTCTTTTCTAAGCTCCTGGATCATGACGCCCAGCTTGAAAGCTTCAAACTCTTCCTCGTACTGCTCTCTCCGCTCAGTTCCTTTTTTACCGTATTGTTCATCAAGATGTTCGGTAAAAGGAGTCAGTTTTTTATTCTCTGCTGTCTTGCTCATCGAAATATCGTTTTTTTAGCTTTTCCGCCAATTCTATTTCTTTTTTAGGAGTTTTCTGCGTCTTATTTTGGAACCCATTTACAAGAATGATAAGTCTTCCTTTATCAAAGAACCCCATAACTCTATAACAG
This sequence comes from Cytophagaceae bacterium SCN 52-12, assembly GCA_001724175.1. Taxonomy (GTDB): domain Bacteria; phylum Bacteroidota; class Bacteroidia; order Cytophagales; family Spirosomataceae; genus Ravibacter. Next base: position 9,372 of record MEDT01000128.1, read on the forward strand.
CAGATAGTATGTTAGTTTCATACAAAGTTACCTAATTAGCTAACCATATACAAGCCTATCTGAAATTCTCTGCCAGAAAAAAGTTACATAACTTCGCTACCAACAGCGGAACACCTGTCAGGAACAGCCGAGTCTGGCGGCATGCCACATATCCCCGTTCTTTTAATCTCTCTTTTGCGCCCAGAAATGCTTTTTCTCCGTAAAAGTACGACCGAACATATCCTTCGCTCTTACCTCTATTGTATGCTGTCCTTCCGGGAGGTTAACAGGGATGCCCCCTTTCCAGAGATGGGTGGATTGTGAAGCTGTTCCCGGCTTTCTTCCGGCAAACAGGCTTTCGGTCTGGTCCCACCTCAGCTGCAGCCCCAGGTAGTAGGGATCCGGCTCAGGGGCATAGGCCATCTTTTTCCATTCTCCGTTGTCGATGCGGTACTCAACCTCGTTGCCTTCATGGCCCATATAGAAGTTGGCATAAACGGCGTAGCTTCCTCTCCCGGGCGTGGGCACTACGCGCGGCGCATGGATACGGATCTGGTGACTGGCCGGCATTTCCGCGACCTTGTAGTCGATCACATACCGGTTGCCTTTGATATGAAGAAAGGAATAGCCCCGCGGTGTCCCGTCGGCCATCGTACCGGCCGGCACCCCGGCTTTTGTAAATTCTCCCGTATACCAGTTGCCTGAGGGTGTACCGGCATTGTACTCATGAAAAGGCTTTGCGCCATGCCAGCCGTCTTTTTCCGTGTAAAAATTCTGCCTCTGAATATGGGTATGGGCCGACATGGCAAGCACATTGGGATAATCTTTCAGGAGATCGAACAGCCTCTGCCTGTCTTCCGCCCTGAAGCCCTGGCCCGCGTTCAGGATAGGTATATGAAATGCCAGCACGACCAGCCTGTCTTTGCCGACATGCTTCAGGTTGTTTGCTATAAATGCAAGCTGGTCCGGCCTGAAGCCTCCCCAGTACCCCTCGCCGTCGCGGGGGTCGGGATAAAGGATATCGTCGAGCACGATGAAATGGACCTTACCGTAATTAAACGCGTAGTTAGCCGGCCCGAAGTTGCTTTCAAACGTTTCGTCGGCCAATGAATCGGCCTTAGCGTCGTAGTTCATGTCATGGTTGCCCATCAGGTTATACCACGGCACGCCCACTTTCCTGATCACCTGTATATAAGGTTTGTGCAGGCTCAGATCATCGCCCACGATATCCCCGAGACTGATCCCGAACTGCACGTTCTCAACACCTTCGACTTCCTTCACGATACCCCTGGCAAAATAGTCGAGCTCTTCCATAGTATAGGGCTGCGGATCCCCGAAAACCAATGCGGTGAAATCATCTTTTTCTTCCCGGGGAGTCAGCGGGAAATCGACCGACGCAGGCAGCGGCCCCGTAGGAGGCGTCCCTTTGTATTTTCCTTCGGGCGATCCTTTCGGCTTATGTATGTAGTAATACTGCGGCTGGTTGTCTTCGCTGATCCTGACCTGGTAGCCGGAAGGCTTAATGACAAAAACAGTATTGTCATCTCCTATCGGCAGCGCATACCGGCCGCCCGCATCGGTGAGCGCCACATCGACCCCGTTTGAGACAGCCACGCCCGGCAGTCCGCGCTCCCGCCGGTCGCGGACCCCGTTTCCGTTCTCGTCATGATAGACATACCCTTTAACCTGATTTTGCGCAGAGGCATATCCGCACAGGAAAACCGGGATCAGCAAAACATACAAAGTTCTCATTACAGAAGATATTGAATAAACCGTGAAATAATCGAAGTTGAAGCAGGCTTGTTTTTACCCGCCTGGCGGCAATTAAGTCTTTTAATATTACTTCAATGTGAAGCAGGCATCCCGGTAGTATCCTGCCCCCTTTCCCGCGTATTATATCGGAACAGTTCCTCAACCTCCTGACAAAATGTTTCGATCACGCATTCTCATCACTTTTCTTTGTCTCTGGACAATCCCCTTGCTTACATCCGGACAGCAGGTGCCGCAGCAGAAAGCAGCACCGGGACAATGGATTACTTCCTGGCTGCTCTGCGGTCCCATTCACCTGACCCCACATGAAGATGAATCCCGGCGCGGGTGGTATCATAGTCCCGGCTTCGAAACCGACTACCTGAAAGCATTCGGCGGGGAGACAAACCTCCGGGTAAAGCAGGGCGATGTCGTCAGGTATCACCGGGGAAGCGCGGAATGGAAGCTTTTCAACTCGCCTGACTCCATCATCGATCTTCGCGCTGCGGTGTCTGACGAGGCTCCGGTATTTGCCTATGCTTACACTGAGCTGATCTCGGATAAAGACCAGACCTTGTTCCTGTCGTTCGGCACCAACGACGGCGGCGCTCTTTTTGTAAACGGCCGGCTCATCTGGGACCACCCTACCCAGAGAGGGCTCCGCATCGACGGCGACCGGGTTCCGATAGCGCTCAGAAAAGGTAAAAACCAAATCCTTTTTAAAATTGAGCAGCTCGGGAACAAGTGGGAATTCTGTGCGCGGCTGCAGCCGTTCTCCGCTTCCGAGCTGGCCAGGCAGGAAAATATATTCCGGGTAGACGCTTTGCAGGATGGGAAGGCGAAGCTTGCCTCGCCTTATCATGAGGCAGTCCTGGAGCAGCTGGTAAAAGAGGTTTCCATAAACATCGAAAACTCCTTCGGGCAACCGGTCTGGACAGGGCGCCGGTCAGGCAATTTCTTTGCTCCTATAGACTTGCCGTCCCGTACTTTTCAGGGCTATACGGCCCATTATGATGTTATGCTCTCTTCAGGCGAAAAGATAAACCTCCACGATCAGTTTGAAGCCGGTATCAAAAAGGAGTACACGCTGTTTTCAAACAACCGGACAGACTACTCCATCGCCCTTTCTTCTTCGGCATCTCCTTCCGAAAAATGGGCGGCAGAGGAACTGCGTCACTGGCTGAAAGAGATAAGCGGCGCCGATTTCCCGATTGTCTCCGTGGAGCAGAGCAAATCTCCCAGGATCATGGTCGGCTTTAACAATGTAATACAGCAAAAGACCGGCATGCAGCCGCCTGCTGATACGGATGAAACCTACTATTACAAAAACGACGGGGAAGATCTACTCATTTACGGAGGCAGGCACAGGGGATCTATGTACGGCGTCATGTCGTTTCTCGAAAATGAGCTGGGCTGCCGCTGGTACACGCCGCGGGTTTCCGTCATACCCAAACGCTCGAAACTGACATTCAGCCTCATGGGACACTCGGAATCGCCGGGAGTAAGGGTCCGGAATGATTTTTACTACGAGGCTTTTGATCCGGTCTGGGCCGCCAGGAATAAAATGAACGGCTCCATGGGATTGCCCGACCAGCCGGGCGGCGTAGAAAGCTACTGGTCGGTGCATACCTTTTACCCGCTCGTTCCGCCCGCGGAATTTTTCGATACCCACCCCGAATATTACAGCCTGCTGAACGGGAAGCGCGTACCGCATAACGCGCAGCTCTGCCTGAGCAATCCCGACGTGCTGGCCATCGTCAAAGACCGCATCAGGAAGCAAATGAGGGAACATCCCGAATACCTGATTTACGATGTGTCGCAGAATGACTACTACAATCCCTGCGAGTGCGACAAATGCCAGGCCATTGTCAAACGTGAAGGAAGCGAGTCAGGGATCATGATCTGGTTTGTCAACCAGGTAGCCGAATCGGTCGAGAAGGAGTTCCCCGATAAATTCGTCGGCACGCTGGCTTACCAGTATACCCGTTCGGCGCCGAAAACGATCAGGCCGCGCAACAACGTAGTCGTGAGATTCTGCAGCATAGAATGCTGTTTCGCACATGATTTCAAAACATGTCCCGAAAACAAGTCTTTCATGACCGACCTGACAACCTGGTCGAAGCAGGCGCCGCACCTGTATATCTGGGACTACGTGGTCAACTTCTCGCATTACCTGATGCCCTATCCCAATTTTGCAGTGCTCCAGTCCAATATCCGGACTTTCCGGGAGAACAAGTCTATCGGGATCATGGAGCAGGCCGCCTACCAGAGCCGCGGCGGCGAGTTTGCCGAGCTCAGGGCCTACCTGATCTCCCGTCTGCTCTGGAACCCTGATATCGACACGCGGCAGGTTATTGACGACTTCATGTACGGGTATTACGGCAGGGCCGGCAAATTCATAAAGCAATATTTTGACCTGACGCAGGGCCTGGTCAGGCCCGATACGCACATTGGCCTGGGCCTGGAGCCGGTCGACAAGATCTTTTCCGAGAAATTCATTGATGAATCCCTTGCCATCTTTAAGGAGGCCGCAAAGGTCGCCGATAGCGAGGACATCCTGCGCCGGGTAGAAATGGCCAAGTTGCCGGTGCTCTACCTGAGATGCCGCAGAACCCCATTCAAGGCGCTGCACGATGGCACTTATGCCGAATTCGTGACCATCTCCGAACGGGAGGGCATCACGCACCTGGCCGAAGCCGGGAAACCTGATTTCGATGCTTTTCACAACAGCGTAAAACATGCAAAGTAGATCCGGGGAAGGCAGATCCACTGGAAAAGAACGCGACAAAAAAAGCCTGCGCAGGATATCTGCACAGGCTTTTTTTCGGGCTGAAGCGTATTAAATAGCAGCTTTAGCCTGGTTCATTACTTCTGTCTGCTTACGGATCGACTCCATATGGATCAGCTTGAACAACTCATCCACCAGGTCGGCATAAAGGTTGATGCTCTTACCCCAGCTTGCGCGGGTTTTCAGGATTTCCCTGAAACGGTCTACCTGGTAAGCCGAAACGTTGTGATCGCGCTTATATTCGGCAAGACGCTCTACGAGGGACATCCGTGCAGCCAGGTTCTCCAGCAGCTCCCTGTCAAGGTTGTCTATTTTCGCCCTTATCACTTCCAGCTCTGATTGGTAATCGGTTCCGTATTCTTTGCTTCTGACGCTCAATTCATGCAGCATCTCGCCCAGCGCATGGGGAGTAAGCTGTTGCGCGGCATCCGACCACGCCTTGTCAGGATCACAATGCGATTCGATAATCAGCCCGTCGTAGTTCAGGTCGAGCGCGCGCTGTGCCAGCTCGAACAGGTACTGGCGTTTCCCGGCCATATGGCTGGGGTCGCCTATAATGGGAAGCTGCGGGAACAGCGTCTTCATCTCTATGGCGATATGCCACATCGGTGAATTACGGTAACGTGTTTCCTGCGCATTGGAAAAGCCGCGGTGAATCGCGCCCAGCTTCCTGATACCTGCCTGGTTAAGCCTTTCCAGCGCACCGATCCACAATTGAAGATCCGGGTTTACAGGATTTTTAACAAGAACAGGTACGTCTATCCCTTTCAGGGCATCAGCCAGCTGCTGAACGTTGAACGGGTTGACCGTGGTCCGCGCGCCTATCCACAAAATATCCACCCCATATTTCAGGGACAGTTCGATGTGCTCGGGTGTCGCTACTTCTACCGCTACCGGGAGACCGGTCTCTTTCTTTGCTTCCTGCAGCCAGGCCAGCGCAGGCTCTCCGACACCTTCAAAGCTTCCGGGACGGGTCCGTGGTTTCCAAACACCTGCTCTGATTACATTGGCAAAGCCTTCAGCCTTAATCTGCGTAACGGTTTCCATCACCTGTTCCGCCGTCTCAGCACTGCATGGGCCAGCTATCACTACCGGTTTACCATTGGTTTCCAACCAACTATTCAATGGCAGAATATCAAGCGTCGATTTCATTTACTTATATAAATTATTTGAGATTCCTTCAAGTGCCACAATAACCCGCCAGTCCTTCTACCTACTTAACAGAATTACCGTAATTTTGTTCACACTCCGATTTTCAATTGCAAAAGTAACTATTTCTGATATAACAAGATGAAATAATCTGAATGTTTAAATTGCCGTTGCCAATTTAACTTTTGCCATACTATTCAAAAAAGAGCCGCTTCACTTCATTCAACAAACCATATCCTGTTTTATTCTTATGATCTATCCCTTAAAAAGTCCCGATTTTGACGACACGGCCATAGCATTTTCCCATCACTCAGACGCCCGTCTGAAAAAGGCTTACTGGCTATTCTGCATCATGAATAATGCCTGGCTGGTCAGGACCGGCATTTTCCTGACAAAACTGGCATTCAAGCTTCGCTTACCGGTAAAGCCGCTCATCCGTCATACCGTTTTTCAGCACTTCTGCGGGGGCGAAACCATCGCCCAATGCCGGGAAACCATTCAAAAGCTCGGGAAAAAAGGCGTGGGCACTATCCTTGACTACTCTGTGGAGGGAAAGGAAAGCGAAAGCGCCTTCGACCATACGCTTCAACGCCTGCTCGACACGGTCGAAACCGCCGCAGGAGACAAAAACATCCCTTTTGCCGTTTTTAAGGTAACCGGCCTTGCAGGCACGGTCCTGCTGGAAAAATTCCAGAGACAGGAAGCGCTCCTCCCCGCCGAAAAAGAGCAGCTGGCCCGGGCAAGGCGGCGGATACACCTCCTTTGTCAAAAGGCTTACGAAAGCGGCGTCAGGATTTTTTTCGATGCCGAAGAAAGCTGGATACAGGGTGCTATCGACCGGCTCTGCTACGAAATGATGGCTTTGTTTAATAAAGAAAAGGCTATTGTCTACAATACCTTCCAGTTCTACCGCCGCGACATGTCCGACCGTTACAAAGAAGCTTTTACAAAAGCCGGTGAGAGCGGGTATTTCCTCGGGGCCAAGCTGGTAAGGGGAGCGTACCTGGAAAAGGAACGTCTCCAGGCTGAAGAGCACCAGTACCCGGACCCTATCCACGCTTCAAAAGAAGCTACCGACAGCGCCTACAACGAGGCTGTCCGGTTTTCCCTTGCGAAAATCAGCCGCGTCGCCATTTGCCTGGGCACCCATAATGAAGAAAGCT
>MEDT01000129.1 GCA_001724175.1 Cytophagaceae bacterium SCN 52-12
GGTCCGGGAATACGGATTACCATAACAGCCGATAAAATGAGGGGAGGTATCTTCAAACGTAATCCACAGAATATTCGGTCTTTCTTTACCGATCCCCACGGTATTTAACAGAACAACGAAACCAATGCCGGCGGAAATCCGCCTCAAAAAAGAAACCCGGAACACGATATATCCCTTCACCTTTTTAACACTTTTGACATTGATTTCGTTGTTCATTTTAATTTTCCCGGAGATTAATCCCAGTCAGGATTTTGCGTCAGCAAATGGTTGCCGTTTATCTCCTCCTGGGGTATCGGGAAGTACCTGTGCTTAGGCTGAACGTTCCGTACCGGATAAACATCATTTACCGCCTTTGAAACAACGGCCAGGAATTTACCTGTCCTGGTGAGGTCATACCATCTGTCGCCTTCTGCAAAGAACTCCCATGCCCGCTCCTGGATAACCGCTTCGATGAAAGCCTCCTGTGATAAGCCGGCAGGCAATTCCTGAATGTTTGCCCTCTTGCGGATCTCATTGATGTAGCCGTAAGCTTTTGCAGTAGGGCCGTTAAGCCTGGCTTCCGCTTCGGCAGCGATCAGGATGACATCGGCATAGCGCAGTATAGGGATATTCCGGATCGTTCCGGTTGTGGATACCGGGTCGGCATATTTTTTGATCAGCACTGCATTCGGCGTGATAGGAGTGATCGAACGCTGAGGTACCCACTTGCCTGCTTTGTCGAGATAAGTGGTATCCAGCATAGTCCTCCTGGCATCCTTTTCATCAAATGAATCAAAGAACGCCATGTAAGCGAAAGCCGAACCATAGGACGTTCTGGCATACTCGACGCCTGCGCTGGCCGGAGGGCCGAACAGGCCGACCAACTGGTGTCCGTTACCAGGAGAAATCGGGTCGCACTCAAAAGACCATATCATTTCGGTACGGCTCGCATCTTCTTTGGCGTAATCGTACAGGTCTTTTATGCTGCCTACCAGCGAANCAGGTCTTTTATGCTGCCTACCAGCGAATAGGTACCCGCGCCGATCACCGATTCAGCTTTTTGAAGCGCCAGCGCCCAGTCCTCGTTGTAAAGGGCCGCTTTGGCGTAAAGCACGTTTACGGCTTCTTTCGACGGCTTCCCGGGAACAACGTTCGGATAAGAAGGCAGGCCGGAACTATAGGCCGCATCCAGGTCGCTGTAAATCTGCTGGTAAACTTCCTTAACAGAACTTTTGGCTACGTAGGCTTTTTCCTCGGAAACGCTCGGCTCCGTTTTTATGGGTACTTCGCCGAAGTTTTTGACCAGCATCCAATGGTAGAACGCCCTCATGAAATAAGCTTCCCCGATTATCTGCTTTTTCCGGGTTTCGTCCATGGTAGCTTCCGGAACCTTGGCAATGATCCAGTTGGCATTTTCGATGCCGCTGTAGGAGCCCGACCAGATTACATAAGGCGATTCATTCTGACGCCCCTGGCTTGTCTGCGCAGTGTATGTTGGTTCGATCGTAAAAAGCGTCAGCGCATTTCTTCCCACCACTCCGCGGGGGTAGACGATATCGTCGCTATAATCGGGAACCATAGTGGCGGCAGGCCCTCCATAAAGGGTCCGCATAGACGAATAAACAGCCAGCAGCCCTTTTTCGGCGTCTGAAGCCGTCTTGTAGAAAGTATTCGTAAAAATAGAGGAATAGACTGTTTCGTCCAATTCACAGGATGACAAGGACATGCAGGCCACGGTGAGCAGGCCAAGTCGTTTGATCAGTTTATTAGAAATCATGATTCTGAATTTTTTTGAAGTCGTTGCTGTACATTTAGAATGAAAGCTGAATTCCTCCGAGGAATGACCGTGCCTGCGGGTAGACGAGGTTATCGATACCAATGGTCGTGTTCGAGCCTGCATAAGAGTTGACTTCGGGATCGAATCCGGAATACTTCGTAAAGGTGAACAGGTTGTTCCCGCTTACGTAGATCCTTAAATGGCTGATGCCCTTTATCGAAGGAAGCGTATATCCAAGCGTCATGTTCCTGATTTTCATATACGAACCGTCTTCCATGGCGTAGTCGGAAATGGGCAGCCTCCCGGCGACAAACGCACTTACATAGCGGTCGCTCGGATTAGTAGGAGACCAGCGGTCTACCATTCCTTTGAACTGGTTACGCTGTCCGGAAGGGTTCTCCAGCGAGAGCTTTGCCGTATTGTAAACATCGTTACCCTGGCTTCCCGAAAGGAATAAGCTGAAATCAAACTTCCTGTAGCTCATATTCGTCGAGAACCCGTAGATAAAATCAGGATTGGGATCGCCGGTGAAGATCTGGTCCTGGGAGTTGATGACATTGTCGGCGTTGAGATCTTTGACCTTGTGCCCGCCGACACGTCCGTCATAACCGGGTACAATGCTTTCTCCCGACTGGGTTATCCCGTCGAAAACGTAGGTTTTAAAAAGTCCGAGCGGCTGTCCTACGCTTAGTACCGAAAAGTTTGTGACAAAGCGCTCCCTGGTCGTGCCGCCGTCAAGATCCAACAGCTTGTTCCTGTTGATGCCCAGGTTCCCGGAAACAGACCATTTGAAGTCGCCGTCTGACAGGATCGCATTGGTTGCGAACTCGAATCCTTTGTTTTGCAAGGCTGCAAAGTTCCCGACGATCGTAGCGTAGCCGGATGAAAGCGGAAGTGTTTTCACATACAGCAAATCGTCGGTTTCCTTATGATAATAGTCAAAAACGAACGACAATTTGTTATTGAACAGTCCCAGGTCAAGACCGATGTTGGCCTGTTTGGATCTTTCCCAGCGCAAGTCCGGGTTGGCTATCCCTGTCGGGCTGATCGCTGTCTGCCAGCCATGATTAATGTTGTAGCCGCCGCTGGATTCAACGGTAGCAAGCGAGTTGTAAGGCGAAATACCGCCGGCGTTACCGGTAATACCATAGCTTGCCCTCAACTTCAGATCCGAAATCTGGTTGATGTCCCGGATAAACGATTCCTCTACTAGTCGCCAGGCTGCCGATGCGGCGGGAAAGAAGCCGTACTTGTTGTTGGCCCCGAACTTGCTGGATCCGTCAATCCTGGCTGTAAGGTCAAGAAATATCTTGTCCTTAAAACCATAGTTGATCCGGCCCATGTACGAATCGAGCCTCTGTTTGCTTCGCGAGCTGCTTACCGTACGGTTGAGAGCGAGCTGAAGGGCTTCGTTCTTTGTCGCATCATTGGGAAAGCCGGTCGCGCTGATCTGGTTGCTCCGGTAGTTTTCCACCTGGCTTGCAAATACCCCGGTGAACTTGAGGCTGTGGGAGGCATTGATCTGTTTCGAATAGCTGATGATGCTTTCGTGCAGCAGGTTTAAGAAATCCTGGTTGGTTTTGCCTGCAGAGCCGGAATTATCGTTGATATCGGCAGTATTGATGATCCCTATCGGAGAATAGGAATCGATCAGCCTGTTTTCGATATCGCCGTTGAAAGACGCGCGGTAAGTAAGACCGGGCAGGATCGTGTAATCTCCGTAGAGGTTAATAAGCGTACGCTTGATCGTTCTTCTCAGGAGGCTTTCGGTAAAATTGAGCGGGTTGGCTACTTCGCGGTACTGTCCGTTCAACTGCTCTCCGAACGGGTAGACAGAGCCGTCGGCCCGGTAGGGCTGCAGCGTAGGAGGCGCACCGACTGCAGCTCCGACTATGGCGGCGGTAGAGATCCCGGGGCCAACGGTCGTAGTGGCCGAGGTCACACCGTTGTCGATCGTATAGCTGCCGAGAATGCTCGTCCCTATTTTCAGCTTGTCATTTACCTTGTGATCGACATTCAGCCGGTAGGAATACCGGTTGAAATCAGATGACCTGATGATCCCTTGCTGATTGAAATAGTTGGCCGACAGGTTAAGCTGGGTTTTTTCACTCCCGCCGCTAACGGTAAGCTGGTGATTCTGGATCGCGGCTTCCCTGAAGATGAGATCCTGCCAGTCTACGCCCTGCCCGAGCGAAGCGGGATCGGGATACAGGTTGTTTTTGAATGTCTCGTTTTCAAGCTGGGCAAACTCCGCGGCGTTCATTACATCGAGCTTTTTGGTAATTTTCTGCACCCCGTAATAGCTGTCGAACGATACCCGTGTTGCGCCTGATTTGCCTCTTTTTGTAGTGATCAGGATTACCCCGTTTGCAGCCCGGGCTCCGTAGATGGCCGATGCCGAAGCGTCTTTAAGCACTTCTACCGATTCGATATCATTGGGGTTGATGGTAGACAGCGGGCTTACGTCGTTGATACCTCCGCTGTTCGAGATCTGGATCCCGTCTACAACGTATAAAGGCTCCGAGTTGCCGTTAATGGAGTTGGTACCCCTGATACGGACACTGATGTTTCCTCCCGGGGCGCCCGTGTTCTGCGAAATCTGGACACCCGACACCCTTGCCTGCAGCCCTTGTGCCACGTTGCTGATCGGGAGCTGGGTCAGCTCTTCCGCTTTTACAGATGCTATAGATCCTGTCGTCTCGATCTTTCTTTGCGTTCCGTAGCCGACCACTACTATCTCCTCGAGGCTCTTTTCATCTTCTTTCATCACGATGTCGAACCTCGTCTGGTCATTCACGGCGACTTCCTGGCTCAAAAACCCTACAAACGAAAACACCAGGACCGCGGATCTGTCCGGGACCCGAAGTGAAAAATTACCATTTTCATCCGAAATAGTCCCCTGCCCGCTCCCTTTTATCAGGATATTGACGCCGGGCAGTCCGCTGCCGGCTTCGTCTGCTACTTTTCCCCTTACCTGGATATCCGTTACAAGCGTGAGGTTGGGCCTTTCCAGCAGCTTCCGATACATTTCGCTTACCGTCACAGGCCCGCTTTCATTCTTCTTTTCGACAGGCTTTTTTAGGCCTTTCGGCTCGCTATATTCCGATGGCTCCGGCGCCCCTGCCGGAGCCGCCTTCCGTACGATAATCGTTTTATCATGAATGCTGTAAGTGACCGGCTGATCTTTAAAGGTGACTTCCAGCACTTTCATAAGATCGGCCTGCTGCATATTAAGCGTAACCCGCTTCGCATTTTTGATCATGTCCATGTCACAGATGAAAAGATATCCGGTCTGCTTCCTGATCAGCTGCAACACTTCCAGAAGAGTAGCGTCTTTTTTCCTGATAGAAACCTGCTGCGCTTCCAGATTGCCGGCGCTGACCTGGAAAACAGCAAGGAACATCATCACTGTGACCAATCTCATAAAAATGATAAGCTTTTGAACGAGCGCCCGGCTATGACTCCTGTCGCAGCCGCTTACATTAAACCACCGCGCACGGATATACGTACGCCATAGGTCAGCTTTGACCCTATGCGGAAATTTCATATTTTTGAATGTTGGAGTAAGGTTTGAAAATTTGTTTTTCCCGAAATGAACTGAAGAGCCTGTCCATCATGCCAGGTGTGTTGCGAGCATACCTGGCGCTTTTAGGTTCTACACTTTTCCTCTGTTAGTCTGGGTATCATTCATACATAGATTAGAATAGTTTAAGGTTAATACTGACTGACTGTTATATCGCTTTTACTTTTATTTTGTTTCCTTTTATCTCAAACCCGATGCCGCCCGTCAGTTCGAGATACTTCAGCACTTCCGATGCACTTTCCTTCCTGGATATCGCTCCCATAAATACCTTTTCCCCGACATTCCCTTCATATTCTACCTCTACAGCATACCACCTGGAGATCTGCCGCATGATGACCTCTATGCTGTCGTTGAATTCAAACATTCCTTCTTTCCAGGCAGCGACGCTCTGGGCATCGACACTCCTGATCTCGATCCCGCTTTCTCCCGTCTCCGCTTTTTTCACCTCAGCCTGCTCTCCGGGAGACAATATCTTAACTTCCCGCCCCTTTTTTACCTTTACGATACCCTTGATCAACGTGGTTTGTATAACCGGATCGTCACTATAGGAAGAGACATTAAATTCTGTTCCCAAAACTGCTATCTCAACCAGCTCGCCATTTTTTTTCTGATGAGGCAAGCTTACAATAAACGGCCTGCTCTTGTCGCTTTTCACATCAAAAAATACTTCCCCGGTCACTTCCACTCTGCGGGTACCTGCTTCAAACGAGGTCGGGAACTTCAGCGTCGAGCCGGCATTGAGCCATGCTTTGGAGCCATCCGGTAAGACCAGCCTGTATTGTCCGCCAAGCGGGGTCGAAAGGGAATTGTATCCTTTCCGGGCCCCGGTTCCGACATAGACGAGCTCACCTCCTTCCCGGTCGATTTCAAAGCCGGGCGGAGCGCTGCCCGGCTTGTCGGGTGACTGTATTCTGGTGGTGTCAAGGCTAAAAACGGTACCGTCCCAGAGTGTGAGGAGCGCTTTATCCGCCGCCGGCGGCAACTGCCCTGCTGCTACAGCCAATGGTGCATTTTCGCTTGTAGCGGCGTTTCCGAACAGGATCAGCGGATTGCCGTTTGTCGCCCAATAGATCCCCAGGAAAGCAAGCAATACTACGCTCGCCGCCGCCGGCAGGCTCCTGAAGATCCGCATCCGCCAGCGCCCGGCCGGTTCAAACTCATCGGCTTCGTCTCCGGCATACAGGTCTTCGCCCTCTCTCGCAGGCACTTCGGCCCTGAAAATATTTCTCAGGATCTCCTCGGCACGCCCGTCTTCCAGCACTTCCCCAAACCGGCTTTGGCTATCGATCAGCTCAGCGATCAGGTATCTCGCTTCTTCGTCGTACGCTCCGTCGCGCAGCAGCTCCATTAATTCGTCGCGCTCTTCCGCCGAAGCTCTTTTCTGATAGTACCGCAGCAGCAAATACCGAAGCCTGTCGTCAATCATTTTACATTCCTAGGATTTAGATTGTCCTGTTTTTTATAAAGACTTTTATAGTCTTCCTACGGGGGACATTCGTGAAAAAAAAATTTATATTTTTCTATAATTCCCCCCTACGGGAAAAGAGGGAAACACAGAGTACCGCGGAGCGAACGGAGAATCACAGAAGTTCTGCAGGGATGAAGACTACGTCAGACAGGCGGTCCGCCGCGAGGCAGCGCCTGACGGCACATGCACCCGTATCGGTTTCATCACCAAAGACCGGCCAGTATGAGAAACGACAGCGGCAGCTTCATGCCCAGCTGCGAGGAACAGTAGCTCCGGATATGCTGAAGAGCGCGTGCCAGGTGTGTTTTTACGGTTTCGGGCGAAACATGCAGGATGGCCGCGATCTCTTCTCTTTTCATGCCTTTATCCCTGCTCAGCTGGTATACCTCGCGCTGCTGCGGCGATAAAAGGGATATGGCCCGCTGAAGCACCAGCTCGTATTCCTTCATCATGATGGAGCTCTCGGTAGCATTTTCGGAAACAGGGAACACGTCGAGCCAGCTGCCTTCGGTGCGATGCCGCAACGCCACCTTCTTCAACGCTGTAAAGACATGGTTGCGGGTCATGATAAAAAGATAGTCCTCAAAGATTTCTATATCACGCAGGCTATCTCTCCTTGCCCACAATTTCATAAATACTTCCTGGACCACCTCCTCTGCCATGACCGGCGATTCCGTAAACCGCAGCGCAATTGTGTACACCTTGTCTTTACAGGCGTAAAACAATTGCGAGAAGGCTTTCTGGCTACCCTCTGCCACAGCCGCTATCAAATGCGTATCCATAACCTTACCACGAAATATCGCTGTTCATATCGCCTTCAAAGATGCGAACTTCCCGGCTATAACTCCAATGCAGCCACAAAAAAACAATAATTATTTTTTTATAAAAAACCATTAAGATATTAAGAACATTAAGGGGCCTTTCTTAACTAATCTTAATACTTTAATGGTTTAACATTTTTTAAACCATTAAGAGCATGAAGCACCTCCTTAACTATCCTTAACTTCTTAATGGTTAGCTCTTTCTACGAAAAAATACCTTCCCCTTGCTCCGTGCTTAGCCTGCAGGTACAAATTCCAGCTTCCTCAGATCCAGCATTCCTGCCTTCTCGAGCGAAGGATCCGGCTTGAACAGGATATTCTGCTTACCCTTCTCCAGGGTAACCGTGCCGATTTTCTCCGTTTTGAAATCTTCCCACGAACCGGATTTTCCTACATGACCCTTCAGCAATTCCTTCCCGTTGGACTCCAGCACGTACGGATTTCCCGCAGAGTTGTCGGAAACCGACCATTCCATGATCACATCGTACTGTCCTTCCCTGGTCACGTCGGCCTCCCACTGCACGTAATCCGCCTCCGTAAACCAGCCGAACGCATTCCATTCAGGCATATACTTGATTTTCGGGCCGACCCCGACCCCCGACTGCGCCCAAAGCGTCAGCCTGTTGTCCGAAGCCTGCTTGACAAGCTCAGGGTTATTGACATAATCCGGGTTATATTCGGTTATCGGGGTCAGCTCGACCTTTCTTACGTACATCTCGGCTCCTTCCGACTGGATCTGGATCCTGCCTTTTGCCGGGCGGACATCGAACGCCTGGTTAACAAGCTGCCCGTTCAGGAAAATATCCACCTTGTCTCCGAAGGCCACCACCTCCATCGTATTCCACTCGCCTACGGGCTTTTCGATGTCGTGCTTTCCCCTGAAGTCGACGGTATCCTTCCATGCCGGGGACCTGGCAAACCAGTCGATGCGTCCGCTGTGGATGGTCGCCGGGCGCCCTCCCGACTGGTAAAGCTTTGCTCCCTCCTTGTCCGGATTGGCTACCATTGCAGTCAGCGCATAAGCATCGCTGCCGTCGCCCACCACAAGAAAATCGCCTGTTCCTCCTTCTATGATCTGGCATTCTATCGAGTACATCCACGACCCGCTGAACGCCCCGTCCTCCCCGGTCGAGTGGATGAGCACGCCGTTATCCCGGGCCTTATCGACCCGCGGCTCGTAGGTTTTTTCCCCCCATTTATATTCCACTACCAGGCGATAGTTTTCATACTCCTCCTCTGTGGTAATGCTTCCGTAATCTTCACCAGTTATAAATATTTCTCCCCCGCTTACAGTGAATACATTTTTCGGATCGTTGTCCCTGCCCGTGCTTTTCAGGTATTTATACCATCCGTCCAGGTCTTTCCCGTTAAAAAGTGAAATCGTCTTTCCGCCTCCGGCCGGCTTTTCCCCGGTGCCGCACGCCAGGATCAAAAATGCCAGCGAAGGTAAAAAGAGTTGTAAAGCTGAAATTTTAGAACGCATTTCTATTGTCTGTTAAGGGGTTTGAGAAAAATAAAACCCTGAAGATAGTCACCAATTGTCAGAAAACAAATAGTTGAGAATGGAGAATGAAGAATGGAGAATGGAGAATGGAGAATGGAGAATGGAGAATAGAGAATAGAGAATGGAAAGTTGAAAGTTGAAAATGGAAAATGGAAAATTTGACAAACTTTCAACTCTCAACTCTCAACTTTCAACTCTAAGAAGCTTAAACTTCCTTCTATCCAATGGCCCTCCCGAGCAGATTCCTGGTAATCTGCTGCACGCGGGCATCGGGGCCGTGCGGTCTGCTATAATGCGACCAGGGCAGGGAATGCCCGGGCGGGCTGCTCAGCCCCTGCGCCCAGAAAATAGTAGAGGCGTTGAAAACAAAGTTATTCTTAGGACCGTCGTACACCACGCTCTGCCATTTGGAGGGATTTTCGCCGCCTTGCCAGGCAATTCCTTCCGCTACCACCTGCAGCCCCGGCAGGTCGGGCGCATCGCCGTGAAATTCCCAGCCTATAAGGCCCGGGATACGGTCGCCTTTTTTTACTCCGGTACCTTTAAAGATCCAGTGCGAAGGATTGACGATGATCCAGTCGCCGCCGCCGTTTACCGGCCTGATATTGCGTACGCCCATGAGGAGCCCTTCGTCAGGCCCGCGCTCCGGGTACGGCCCGAACAGCTTCCGGCGGTCTTCCGCGTAGTAATTGTCCGCTCCATAGGGGCCGCCCCTGAAAAGCCGCCTGTTAGGCAGCCCTGCGCCGTTGTCTGAATAAGGGGAAACCCAGCACAGGGTGTTGCCTGAAAAGAACAGGAGATTCACACCGCTTTCCTTCAGCTTTTCGACGCTTCTGAACTGGCGGATATCCCAATACTCATCGTGCCCCACGCTCAGGAAGGCTTTTGCCTTCAGGGCCCTGTCGGGCGTCAGCAGGTCGCAGTTGGCGCAATAGGAGACATCGTACCCTTCGCCCTCCAGGAAGTAGGAGAATGGGCGTTCAAAAGAAATGAACTCGCCCGAACCGAACGACAGCGGATCATTCACTATATCCATATACTGAGACTGCCGTCCGTAAGGCCTGTCGAAGCTGACGGCCGCCCAGGGCCCCTGGATCCCGTCGGGATGCGTATAGAGTGAATAATTGCTCGGCCACCGGTTGTAGGCCTGCCAGGTATTGTCCGAGCATTGGAACAGCAGGTCTACCGGCCGGTCGTCGGAGACAATAAAAATAATGTAGCTTTCCCAATAAGGCAGGGCGTCGCTCGCAGGCAATGTTTTCAGCTTTCCTATATAGACGCCGCTCAGCCAGTCGTCGGGAATGACGATGCTTGTCGAGGGTTCCCAGCTGCATTCATGGAGATTCTTTTCGAGCGGGCCGGGCACCGGCTGCGGCTTCCCCTGCAAAGGCCCTATGGTTTTCATGAGGCGCCCGCCGGTACCCCCGTAGTACCCGGTCCGGAAGATATCCAACTGGTACGGCGTGGCAGGATCTGCCGAAACCATGATATCGAGCTTCTCTCCGGCCTTTACGCTTTGCCTGGAGCAGTAGCCCTCTATCAGGGCGGTCCGTTGCCCGCTTTTATCATACCGGACCCGCGTCAGCTGCCAGTCCCGGGAACCCGGTTTTTTATTCTCCTCGACAATCCTGTTGCTCCTCCGGGTTTCAAACCTGGGATCCAGCGACAGGGAACTTCTGCGGCCCCGATTTTTTCATGGTAAAAAGTTTTAGGTTATATTCGTCAACGGTTATAAAACGAGTTTTGCAGCCAAAATATACTCAATTTTGAATATGCAAGCTAACTTGCGGGGAAATTGACCGAAAGATGCTGATACACAACACTACCTATAGTGTGCCGCCGTTGTCGGACGCGGAATGGGCGCTCTGGATACAGGAGCACCACGTACCTGCCGTCAGGGAATTGCCGGGCGTCAGGTCATGCCGGTTCCTGAAGCTGCTCACGGAGGTAGAGAGCGACGGCGTAACCTATACTATCCAGACCGAAATCGATAGCTTATCCGCGGCGGAAGAATTCCTGGAAAAGCACGACCCGCGTCTGCAATCCCGGATGACGGACGCCTTCCCCGGCCAGGTCCTGTACTTCCAGACACTGCTTCAAATCATGTAGCCTGCTGGTTCAAACCCGTGGCTGCGATATGGGCGATCCTTCGGATCCCGGCGGCGTCCTACGGTGAATCCTCATATCCAGATCGTTCCGAAACGGGAAAATAATCCGCCTGTTTCTCTTGACATTGATATTATCATTTAGTTAATTTAATTAATTGATTTTAGTTAGAGTTCAGTTATTCACTTAAATGTAAGACGCGTATGAGACTGCAGATGCAAGCCGTTCGCTTTAATGCGGACGAGAGGTTGTTAGCTTTTATTCAGAACAAAATGAATAAACTGGAAACATTCTATGACAACATTACCAGCGGTGATGTTTTTCTCAAACTTGACAAAGGAGAAACCAGCAAGGTCCAGAAAAAGGTTGTAGAGGTGAAGTTGTATGTCCCGGGTGGGAGTGTCTTTGTATGTGAAGAGGGGACTACATTTGAAGAAGCGACAGACCTGGCTATAGATACGCTTAAGATGAAAGTTAAGAAATTCAAGAATAAGAGGTCGGATGTAAGGAGCAGGAAGCCGTTGGCAGTCGGCGCCGAAACAGACGACGTTGAAGAAATAGTATAGACGACATATTTCGTAAAAGATGAAACGGGGCGAATCGCCCCGTTTTTTTTGCTCCTCAGTGTATCTCGCTTTCCCCTTTCAATGCCTCCTTCATCAGTACAGCCTTGTCTATAGGGACCGCCCCTACATATTCGCAGACGAGCCCGCCGCCCAGGTTGGAAAGAACTGCCGTCTGGAGCGGAGACAACCCCAAAGCCACACAGCATGCCGCGATGCTGATTACCGTATCGCCGGCTCCCGATACGTCGGTCACTTTGCGCTTATGGGCTTTGATATGATGCTTCTGGCCATCTGACAGTATGAATACCCCCCGTTCGGATTGGGTGATCAGCGCGCCTTTCGCCGACAAGCCTTCTACCAGCTCGGCAACGACAGTCTCGAACTCCTGCCGGTCTTCTATATCGAAGTCTTTTTTGAAGCCTTCCCTCAGCTCCTTGAGGTTCGGCTTGAAAAGCGTTACATTTTTATAGGCAAGAAAATTTTTCTTTTTGGGGTCCACCACGGTCGGGACGTCGTGCTCGCGGGCAAAACCGGTAATGGCAGCGATCGCAACCGGATCCAGGACCCCTTTGTCGTAATCTTCGAACAATACGACGTCGCAGGAAGGTATAAGCTCAAATGCCTTATTGATCAGGCGCTCTCTGTCGGCTTCCGAAATGGGCTCCTCCGTCTCGCTGTCTATGCGGACCACGTGCTGCGATCCGGCTATCACCCTTTCCTTTACCGTAGTAACGCGATCTTTGCTTTTAAGGAGCCCTTCGCAATTGAGTCCCTTCTCATGTAAGAGGTTATGCAGCTTCTGGCCGTATTCGTCATCGCCGATCACAGTGCAGACGAACGCCTCGGCGCCGAGCGACTGAAGATTGAGGAGAACATTTCCCGCTCCTCCCAAACGAAGCTCCCTGCTCCTTACCGACACTACCGGTACGGGGGCTTCGGGTGAAATGCGCTCTACTTTTCCCCAAACATAGGAATCGAGCATCACATCGCCGACGACGAGGACGCGCAGGGAGTTAAAAGACTCAAATATCTGCTCTATCGACTTCATTAAAAAATCAACGCTGTTTAATTGTAATCCCCAAAGGTCTGCATTTTTCTCACCAATTCAAGCCGCTCTCCGCAATACCCATCCTGCGGGTAAATTTTGACGAAAGCCTGGATTTCGAAGTGATATATCTGACGCTGGCTCCTATATAAGGTGTCATGGACGGCTGCCAGGCGTCAAGCGTATGGCCTGTCTCCCCTACGTTCTTCAGGCTTCTGAAAGTAGCGGCCCCTGCTTCGATCGAGACATTAAGCACCGAAAGCAGGTGTGCATTGGCCGCAATTCCTGCTTTTACATGCCTGTAGGTCTGCCTGTTAAGCCGCTCCGACTCAGGTGCGGCGGGCGCAGCGACCTTGAAGCCGCTGCTGTAGCCGTTCAGACCGGCGACGGCTTCCATGCTGAGCCATTTTTCGGCGTTATACCGGACGGTAGCGGTAAAAGGCAGGATCGCCGTCACCCGCCAGTTCCTGTTGAATCTCTTGTTGATCCCGAATACGGGTATCACGAGAAATTTCTGGTTGTAGGCCACCACCGACCCGTACATCAGCTGGGTCTGCAGCCCCAGGATGTGCATCCTGGCCGCTCCTCCCCAAAGGTGCGGACGGGGAGAGAAGAACGTTTCGTTTGATTCGGAAATCCCCAGCCCGCCCCCGTACACCCAGAGCCGGTCCTTAAGGCTCGCCTGCAGGCGGATCACGCCCAGGGAAACGGCCTTATAGCCGTTGAGAGGATCTCTCACCTGGTCGAACGACGGGGATACCTGGCTGTAATGCCCGTACATGAGCGTATGAACGGCTCTCAGATCGAATTTCTTCCGAAGGCTGAAGCTGGCCTGCACCTCGCTTTGTATCGGTACCAACGCCAGCGCGCTGGTCCGTGTCAGGCCGTATTCATGCCCTTCTCCTATCCGCGAAGCAGGGTAATATTCGGCGCGCAGGGTAGCATTCGGGTAGAATAAACGGCTCATGTTGAGCTGCTGGGCAGCCAGGTGGTGAGCGGTACAAAGTAGCAATATCAAACCTGCTGCGGACCGGGTGAATTTCATAAAAGGCGCTTAATCACAAATGACAACTGGCTAAATTAACGAAAAAGAAAGGCCCGTATTGTCAGTCATGGGTCAGGGCGTATCTTTGCTTTCGTTTATAGCCAAACCCTGCCCGCCGAATGAAAACTTATACCTGCCTGGCCGCAGCCCTGATCATGCTGGCCTCATGCCGTCACACCAACGCACCGGCAGAAACAACGCCAGCAAACGCTGCCGCCGTACCAAACGATTTCCTTTTTCAATACTCTATTATCGATGCGCTGCTGGCCGGTGTGTTCGACGGCGACCTCCCGGTCGGAAAGCTGAAAGAGCACGGTGATTTCGGCATCGGGACCTTCAACGGGCTGGACGGTGAGATGATCGTAATAAATGGAAAAGTAATGAAGATGAGGGCAAACGGAGAGATCAGGGAGGTGCCCGACACGGTCAGGACCCCGCTTGCGTTCGTTAAATTTTTCCGGCCCGATACGGTTCTTACCATCCCGGGGCCGGCCGTCACCTACGAAAAACTGAAGACGCTGCTGTCGCCGTACCTGAACGAAAACAAAATGTATGCCGTCAGGCTAAAAGGAAATTTCCGCAAAGTAGAAGCCCGCTCGGTAGCCCCCGCGCCGAAACCCTATCCTGAGTTGGCTGCCTACCTGGCAGCCGGCGGCCAGACCTCATTCAGCTTTTCGGACACAAGGGGGACCTGTATCGGCTTTGTTTCACCGGTCTATACCGCACGCACCAACGTGCCGGGGTATCACCTGCATTACATTGACGAAAGCATGCGGCAAGGCGGGCATGTGTTTGGCTTTGAAGCCGACACGCTTTCGGTAGAAATCGACCGTATTCAGGGATTTACGATAGAATTGAACACACATAAGGACTACGATAAGGCCGACCTGGACAAAAACCGGAAGGAAGAATTGAAAACCGTAGAACAGAAAGAGTGAATGAAACTACTAACTTTGAAGTTTGTATTCAAGCCATACAACTCTTTTTGTATTCTTATGCGTTTTCTGACCATTGCTTCCCTTCTGTTTTTCTTCACCCAGGCCCCGGCCCAGGAATGGCAACCGGCCGGTTCGAAAATTCTTACCCCGTGGGCAGAAAAAATCGACCCGAAAGCTCCGCTGCCGGAATATCCCCGTCCGCAGCTGACAAGGCCTGAATGGACCAACCTGAACGGCCTGTGGGACTATGCGATCGTACCGCGCAAAACGCTGCGGCCGTCGGATTTCCAGGGGAAGATATTGGTGCCGTTTGCAGTGGAGTCGGCTTTATCCGGCGTCGGGAAGACCGTCGGACAAGACCAGGAGCTGTGGTATAAAACCACCTTCAGCGCTCCTAAAAACCTGAAGGGCAAAAAGCTCATCCTTCATTTTGGCGCTGTTGACTGGGAATCGGAAGTTTTCGTGAACGGTAAAAGCGTCGGGATTCACAAAGGGGGCTATGACCCTTTTTCTTACGACATCACACCGGCGCTGGCAAAATCGGGAACGCAGGAGCTGACAGTCAGGGTATGGGATCCGTCCGACGACGGTCCTCAGCCCCGCGGAAAGCAGGTAAAAGCCCCGCACGGCATCTGGTATACGCCTGTAACCGGCATCTGGCAGACCGTTTGGCTCGAAACAGTGCCTGAAACCCATATCGAAGGGCTCAAGGTAACACCTCAATTCGAAACGAAGTCTGTTAAAATCGAAACAAGCACTACCGGAACACAGGCGGGCGACCAGGTCAGGATAACAGCCCTGGACGGCAATACCGAGGTAGCTTCGGTTACTACCGATCCCGGAAAGGAAGTGGCGCTCAATATTCCCAATGCCAGGATATGGGAACCCGGCAAGCCTTTCCTTTATAACCTCAAAGCAGCTGTGCTTAGAAAGGGGAAGGTCCTGGACGAGGCGGGCAGCTATTTCGCCATCCGCAAGATCAGCATGCAGCCCGACACGCAGGGCATACAGAGAATGCTGGTCAATGACAAATTCCTGTTCCAGTACGGTCCTCTCGACCAGGGCTGGTGGCCCGACGGCCTGTATACCGCTCCTACGGAAGAAGCCCTGCTCTTCGATATCGAGAAGACTCGGGATATGGGCTTCAACATGATCAGGAAGCACGTCAAGGTAGAGCCCGCGCGCTGGTATTACCACTGCGACAGGCTGGGGATGCTGGTATGGCAGGACATGCCGAGCGGCGACCTCGGCAACCGGTGGGAGCAAAGGCCGGGCATTACCGGGCGGGAAACCGACAAAGACCGTACCCCGGAATCGGAAGCCATCTATAAAACCGAATGGAAAGCGATCATGGATGCTTTCTACCATTTTCCTTCCATTGTGGTGTGGGTACCTTTTAACGAAGCCTGGGGGCAATTCAAAACCAGGGAGATCACCGAATGGACCATGAAGTACGACCCTACCCGGCTTGTAAACAGCGCCAGCGGCGGGAATTTTGAGCCCGTAGGCCACATCATCGATATGCACAATTATCCCGACCCCGTCATGCCCCGGCCCGACCTTTTCGGCAAGACGCAGATCATCGTGCTGGGCGAATTCGGCGGCCTGGGCTTGCCGATCGCCGATCATACCTGGCAGGATAAAAACAACTGGGGGTACCAGAGCTTCAAAAACCGGGAAGAGCTGCTCAACCGCTATACAAAGCTGATGACCGACCTGAAACCCCTGATCAAACGCGGTCTTTCTGCAGGCGTTTATACGCAAACGACCGACGTGGAGATCGAGACCAACGGGCTGATCACCTACGACAGGAAAGTGATCAAGATCCCCGAGAAGACGTTACAACAGCTGCACAGCGAGCTTTACCGGTAAAAAAATACAGGTTTTCTTATAGCCGAATTACAGGTTTTCCTGTATGGTGGGGGCATGCGGCGGCGGCTAACTTTGAGTTTCCAAATTCACCTCAACAGGAAACTCATGAAAGCAGCTCTGCGTGCCTTTTTAATCTTATACCTGCCTTTTCTGCAGGAGATTACAGCGTATAGCCAGTCACTCCCGGACTACCTCCGGTTCGACCATTTCAACGCCCGCTATGACCCGAATCTTTTCGGCAATGCGATGCATATCAACCACGCTTTTGACGGCGTTACCCACCCCGACTATAACACCACGCTGCAATACACCCTCTCCGGGAACCTTACCATCGAATTCTGGATGCGCGTTCCGCCGTATATGCTGACGGAAAGACAGGGGACAACCATTTTCGAGCAGGAAGATGGAGCAGTCAGGCTGTACCTGGTCAACCCGTGCGTCACGACCTCGTCTACTCCGCCCTGCGACTTTACCAGGCATTCTTTATTTTTCGAAATAGAAACGTTTGATGACAATAACAACGTGCTCTATGGCACAGATGCAGAGATCCCGGGCTACAATGAATGGTTCCACGTTGCAATCGTTGTCAATCATAGTGAAGACGTCTATATTCCGGACGACTTCTATAATTACGATTTAGATAGCTACCCGGGCGGCGCCGACCAGGCTTACAATGATTACTTCGACCACCAGGTCCTTCCGGGGCAAATGGCCATTTACATCAATGGCGTAAAGCAAATGAGAAGAGACCCGACCGATAGCTACTACTACACAATGATGGCGCCGGGACCGAATAGCATCCTGAAAAATACCAATCCGTTTGTCATAGGCTCAGGTGCAAACGGTATCTGGATCGATGATTTCCGGATCTGGAAAGATACGGCAAAGCTGCAAAGCGGGATACGAAGCACCATGAATGCCCCGCTGCCTGCCGACCAGAACGGGTTTGCCTACCAGGACGGTCTTTATGCTTATTTCAAATACGACGCTTCTCCCGGCAGCACTCCTATCCACGGGACAGAGCCGGGCGCCGGGTTCAACCGGACCGTTCCCAACATGTCGAGAGGCGCAGGAAGTCCCACCAACGACGGGAACTACGCGCTAATGGGTACGATGACATTCGACTCCTATGGAGCCTACCCAACTTTCGGTAAGGGGAGAACTTTCAGGCTGGTACGGACCGGCAGTATGAGCTCTCCTTCCGTCGTTTATGAAAATTGGGACGGGACATTCCCGGGGGTTTCAGATGACGTCACCATAGACCTGGAGCATGAAGATGATATCGTAGACCTGAATAACCATGTATTCTTCCGTTCCATTTTTTTCAAAAAAGGGAAGCTGCGTACCAACGGGTACGAGCTGATGGTCAGCCATAGCACGCTCGGGGCATCGCCCGCCTCCTATGTCATCACCTCAAAAGGAAACCAGGCGGAGACCGGCCCCTATGTCAAATCATCGTGGTACAGGAAAGATATCCTGACTACCCTGCCCATCGGTACGGAAGCACATTACCTGCCTGTAGCGATCGCGGCAAACAGTTCGGATTTCTTTACACCGGTCGCATCGGTAAAAGAGACCCTGCCCGAGGGGCTGGCCGAGCAGTCTATGGCCCTGCAGGTACCGTGGGATATCAAAGTCAGGAACGCCAGTGATAACATGACCTACAAGGTAAAGCTCCAGTGGAACGACGAAAACGAAGGGCCGGATTTTGACCGCTCCCACATTTATTTTGCCAATTTTCACAATGGCGCCTGGCGGAAACTGGGTCAGGGGCTCCCGGCTGTAGAGGAAGAGCCCGGTGTTTACTCTGCAACAATAAATGTAGACGTTTTTTCAGAATTTACCGTGATCGGAAGCCCGTCGGCCCTTCCTGTACGGCTGGCCCGGTTCAGCGCGCAGCCGGAGGGCAGGAACACAGCGTTGCTCACCTGGTCGACGACCTATGAGGAAAACACCAGCCATTTCGTTATCGAAAAAAGCAGCGACGCCGTCAGCTGGCACCCGGTTGGCCAGGTCATGGCCCGCAACACAGGAGAAGGAGCCAATCATTACCGGTTTACCGACCGGATCGGCGACCGGAATCAGCAGCTCGTTTATTACCGGCTGAAAATGACAGACCTCGACGGGCAGTTTGCCTACAGTAAGATCGAATCGGTCCGGCTCGGGGGAGGCGTTCCCAGCGGGATCTATCCCAATCCCGTCAACAGCTCCTTTTTCAATCTCCCCCACGACCTGGCAGGCAGGATAAGCCAGGTAAAGCTGCTTTCCGCAGCGGGCCTGGAAGTATTGAAATCTGCCGCGGACGCTTCAGGGAAAGTACTCCTTCCGACGTTGAACCCGGGACTTTACATCGCAGAAATGACAGGGACAGACGGGACGGTCCACAGGGAAAAAGTAATGATCGGCGGATCGCGCGGGAATTAGATCCGCAGGAACGGTCCCGTCCCGAATTTCGGATATAGTAAACCCTCCTTCATCTTCAATTATCCAGCATCTTTCCCCGGGTCATCACCGATACACTGACCCGGGGAAGGGCGCTACCGGCTACCTCGGCCGACAGCCCGATATTGTTTCTCCCCGGCGATGCGACCAGGGCGGTCCCGGATGGTACGACATGCTGAATAAAGGCGCCTTCAGGGCTGTATAGCTTACAATTGTTCATACCCTCATATTCAAGATACATACCGGACGTCATCTTTACCGGGAAAGTAAGGGCCGTTTCGCCTATCCGGAGGGTCGGGTTTTCCACTACCGTTTTCTTCAACGGCAACGCTTTTACCATCCGGATCTCAGCCGACACCGTCTTGCCGGCGGGAATATCATTGATCCAGACCTGCAGCTTGTCGATACAGTCGAACACAACTTTATAGTAATAAGAGTTATATACATTGTGGTATTCATCCGGCCAGAGGTAATCGTTAAAAGCCGACGACTCGATTTCCACGAGCTCGAAGTAACGCCAACCGCTAAAATCCAGCTTCACAAAATGGTCTCCGCGCCCGCCCATGGAAAGATGCTTCGGGCTTTCGAGCCGCAGGTTCAGCAGCGCTCCGCTGCCGTCCCCTTTTACCCACACTCCCAATCCCTGGTGCGCTTTCAGGTTCAGGCAAGGCTCAAACTTCTTCTGCCATTTGATCCAGCTGCCTTCCCGCGGGCTGCTTCCGTCGTGGCTGGCCGTAAATAGCAGGGCAGCATCGCTGCCATTGTGCCCCGGAGACAACGACACCCTGCCGGTCACACCCCGGGCGGCCGTATCGGGTACAAACGTGCTCAGGTCGCCTGCCTCGGCCAGTATGATGTTGCCGGGGGCATCGAAAGACGCTACCGACATAAGAGGCTGAATCCTTAAGCCGGCAGGCTGCTTATCATACGGATTATCGAACGTCCATCCGGAATCCCTGCCCGATGCGGTATGCTTATGGTAGGTCACAGGCCGGAATCCCCATTTCCCGTCTTCTTCGACGAGCGTAAACTCCTTACCCGGCTGCCTCAGCTGCTCCTTTACCCGCTCGCTGAAATAACCCTGGTGACGAAGCCGTTCATATTTCCTGGTCAAAGCCGCCAGCTTCCTGAACAAAGGCTTCTCGTTCAGGACTTTTTCATCTGTTCCGCCCAACATCGACAGTCCTGCGTCATTACCGATCATTTTTGCAAGAAGGTATTCCATATCGTCGGGGAAAGTCGTTTCTACCTGGGGCGGATCCCAGGTGCTGTTCCCCCACCAGCCCATGTGGAGGGGCAGCATCAGCCTGCCGTTTTTCACAGGCGCCAGGCGATTGATAGATCCTGTATACCCGATCCATTCGCCGTGACGATGATCGTCGGACTTCAGCGCGGCCATGTGCACATCCACGAACCGCTTGTATCCCCGCACCGCCTTATCCCATGCCTGCCAGCGGGAGCTGTAATGCCAGTAATGGTGCGGCATGTCGCACATTTCCATACCGACCATAGGCTCCAGGTGCCGGGCCACCTCAAAGAGGAACTTGCTGCCGTAATGCCAGGCATTTTCCTTTCCGCCCAGCATATTGTTGCCGTCGATCGCATCGAAATAGATGCCGTCGAAATTGTTTTCATTTACAATCCGGGCTGTTTTCTGTGCAATCTCATCAAAGAGCCTGGTTTCGGGCCCCGGCACAAACAGCCCGAACATCTGCTGCAGGTGATACCCTTTTTCTCCCGACCGGTGGTCCAGGCGCCGTGTGCCGTTTACTCCCCGCTTTACACCGGTAAATTGATAAGGCGGCGTCTTCGTAACGCCCGAAAATTCCACCAGCTCCTCTCCGATCCTCAGTGTAACGGAATTCTGAAAAAAATAGCCCACTATCGTAGAAATTCCCGCCGTCGACTCTTTAACGGTGATTTCAGTATCTTCCGGGCCTATATCCTCCGCAAGCGTAAAAGCACTGAAATAACCGAGATCCTCGCTGGGTACGGGCGTGACATACCGGGAAGACTTTTCGATGAAATAAGCATAGGTGAGCAGGATCGACGAGATCCCCGCTTCATGCAGCCGGGCGTTGATCCTCCGGAAATCGGCCCAGCCGCCGGGCCATTTATCCCTGTGCAGCTCCAGGTCGCCGTTCTTAAAAAAATAGTGGGCGCCATGGATCGCGATCTGGTTGAAGCCGAGGCTGTCGCATTTCGCTATCCACTCGTCGACGGTCTGTTCCGTCAGCGTGCCGAAATCCATCAGGTACGATCCGTAGCCCTCTTTATTGAGCTGCGCCCATGCGCCTCCTTTATCCGAGAAGGGAATATCGGGCGCAGCCTTCATGACCGTCCGGATTGCCGGTAGAATTTCCGCGCCGGGAACAGCCACTACGGCTGCTTCCGCGCCGGTGAGCCCGAACCGGTCGTAGCATGTCGCCCAAAGGTGGTCCTGTAGCGCCGGCAGCTGCTGCACATGCGTATGCAGGTTCAGCGAAAGCGCGCAAGCGGCAAAAGGCTCGTCGGGCACTGCCTCGAGCGTAAGCGGGATATTCAGGAAAGTGAAGCTTTCAACCTGTCCCGTCACCGAATCGACCCTGAATACGACGCGATCATTACCGGCATCGATCGTAACAAACCCTTTGACCCCGGCCTCCCCGAAGCTGATCTCCAGCCGGTCCTCCTTTTGTACGACCTCCGTAGGCCTGTATTCCCTTCCCGCTGTTTTAACTGCCGCGCACCAGGAAGCGCTGTCGCCGGCCAGGTAATCCTTGCCGGAGCTTTGATCGACGAATGCCAGGTTCCTGCCGTCAGGAGCAATGGTATAGGAGAAATGACTGTTCGATATCCGGATCCGGCTTTCCGAGGTACAGCCGGATCCGCCGCAAAACATGATCAATGCTGCGAGAAAGCTAAAGGGGATTAGTTTACGCACGATGATACTTAAGGTTGAAGGGAAATGCTCTTTATTAACGATACCCGCCTCCGGAGGAAAAACCACGGGGAGGTTATGAAGCCTGGTCTTTACCGCGGGGTGTAATATGGCCCGATTTGTAGTAAGGGAGCAAATGCGTATACATCGCCTTCCGGAAATCATCGGCCGTCCCCTTTTCAAGTACTTCTACCAGATCGCGGTGAATGACCGGATCAGGGATGTCTACTTTTGTCCCTTTATCAAAGTATTCCGAAAAAACATGGTCAAAAACAGGCATCAGGAGTGTCTGAAACCTGGTAAAGGTTTCGTTCCCGGTCATTTCGTACAGCTTTCCGTGAAAGGCAATTTCTTCTGCTTTGGTAGGTAAGTGCGGATCACTCTGACTTTCCACCAGAAGCTTCAGCTCTTCCATCTGTTTTTTGGTTTTCCTGGCAAACAGAAACTCTGCCATCCCCATTTCCTGCATCAGCCGCATATCAAAGATATCTTTCAGGTCGCCGACGCTCAGGATAAGCGGGTTGAGCACCTTTTCGAGCCCGGCGAGCAGGTCGGGCTGCGCGATGATCATCCCGCGCCTCGGCCTGGCTTCGATCATTCCCAGCATCCGGAGCCGGCTCAATGCCTCCCTGACGACGTTGCGGCTCACATTCAGTTGGGCCGCTATATCCGTTTCATTCGGCAGGGCGTCTCCGGGCTTGAATTTATTTTCTGCAAAATACGCCCGGAGAATATTTTCCACACGATCTGTCATCGACAGGGCGCCCAGGGGAACAAGGGGCGATACGCTGTTTTTACGCATACTGACTTTAAACTTTACGCCCCAAAATTAGCATCTTTTGGTGAAGGAGCACCTATTTATTCCTACATTAAAATAATTCTATAATTAAATTGATCGTTAAAAATTATCTTTATATTTGTCCAACAAATAAACTTAGCGAACAAATTCCTTATAAAGTAACCTTTACCATATGTTCAACTATCAATAAATCCCCTTTACAAAATGAAGCATAGGTACATTCCAAAAATCAGGGCGATTCTTCTGATGACGCTATTTATAACAAGTGTCGTTTCAGCAGTCGCCCAACAGCGACAAATCCGGGGTGTGGTCACATCGGCATCCGACAACTCGGTCATACCGGGTGTAACGGTAGTAGTCAAGGGTACGCAGACCGGTACGCTTACGGATGCGGAAGGACGTTACGAAATCAATGCCGGGGCAAGCCAGACTTTAATCTTCAGCTTTGTAGGATTCAAGTCGCAGGAAATAACAGCCGGATCCCGGTCTGAGTTGAATGTAATTCTGGAAGAAGACGTAACCGCCCTGAATGAAGTGGTAGCGATCGGGTACGGATCACAATCGAGGCAGACGATGACGACCTCGATATCGAAGCTGGACACTAAGGTATTGGAGAATGTTCCTTTTGCCAATGCAGCGTCAGCTTTGCAGGGAACTGTCTCAGGAGTACGGGTACAGACACTGTCCGGGCAACCCGGTGCAGCTCCCAGGGTTATCGTTAGAGGAGGCACTTCAATAAATAGTCCGAATGGGGCTCAGCCGTTGTATGTTGTCGACGGTGTGATCAGAACAGATCTGGAAGGTATAAATCCCTCTGATATCGAATCGATGCAGGTACTTAAAGATGCGGCAGCCACTTCTATTTATGGTGCGCGCGCTTCCAATGGAGTAGTAATTGTCGGGCTAAAAAAAGGAGCACAAGGCAAGACTGTCATCAACTACAGCTATTCGCTCGGGATTTCCAATCTGAGGAAAAAATATGATGTCCTTTCGGCAAGGGATTATATTCACTACGGGCGCCTCGGCATCGCTGCCATTGGAGAAAAACATCCGGAACGCCTGCCATGGCTTAACGGGGCATATGGCCAGGGAGTTGGAAATGATCTCAGCAATCGGACGGGTTTTACTACTCAGTACCTGACGGACGAAAACAGGCACAAACTCGATGAAGGATGGGAAAGTATACCGGACCCTCTCGACCCTTCAAAGACAATTATCTTTTCAAATACCGACTGGCAGGATGTTTTGTTCCGTACTGGTGTTACAAACGAGCATTACCTGGGATTTTCAGGAGGAATTGAAAAAGCTTCATTCAACCTGGGAGTAGGTTATACCTCTATAGACGGGATTGCTATCAATACAAACTTCAAGCGCTTCACTACCAATCTTAACGGAAGGCTAAAAGTTAAAGACAATCTTTCTGTCTACGGAGGGCTGAACTTCAGCCGCTTCGGCGACAATGTAGTTTATTCCGAAAACCAGTTGTTTGAACGAGCTATTGCTTTAGCCCCGAGTGCCAAATATACTTATGAAGACGGGACGCTTGCCCCCGGCTTCAATCGCTCCCTCGGAAACCCTGCTTACCACCTGGAAAGAATGCGCAATAACAACCAGCAGAATAATCTCACTATTTCCGGTGGATTGCAATGGGAGATTTTACCCAATCTGACATTTGAGCCAATGGCCTCGCTTTTCTACACAGCCGAGGAAAACAATCAGTTCCAGATGTCTTACTTTGATACTCCCGTTTCGTTTATTGACTCCCGGGAAGCAAGAGGAGAGTATAAAAAATGGGATCAAAAACAACTTGATGCTACGCTGACTTACGATAAATCCATCAATAACTCGCACAATTTTTCTATAAAGGCAGGTATTTCTTATTTTGACAGGGCAAACAGAACACTTACGGCAGTCGGCAGAGGTGCGGCAACCGACCTGATCCCTACTTTAAATGCCTCGGCGACACCGGTAAGTGTAAGCAGCTCTGCATCTTCGCAGGCTATATTCGGATATTTCGGTCGGGTAACGTATGACTATCAAAGAAAATACCTGTTCACACTCAATGCCCGCTATGACGGAGCTTCCAACCTCGGACAAAACAATAAGTGGGGCTTCTTCCCGGGGGTTTCTGTTGGCTGGAATATTCATAATGAGGATTTCTGGTCAAATAATACTGCGATCAGTAACCTGAAACTCCGCGGCAGCTACGGCGTCAATGGAAATCTGGGTACTCTCGGGGACTTTCAGGCGCAGGGACAATATAGCGTTGGTTCAAGGTATGCCGGCATTGCAGCTGTACAATATACAGTTATGGCCAACCAGGATCTGAAATGGGAACAGTCAAAAACGCTCGGTGTTGGTATCGACGCCGGTTTTCTTAACGATAGGGTTCGACTCATAGCGGATTACTACGACCGGATTACCAATAACCTCATTACCACGCTTTCATTGCCGCAGGAAACCGGCTTTACCAGCATTTTAACTAACCTGGGAAGTTTAGGAAACAAGGGGGTCGAATTCGAATTATCCGCCAACATTTTAAAAAGTTCCGAACTCCAGTGGGATCTGGCGCTTAATTCGTCCTACAACATCAATAAAATATTGAAGCTGCCGGAAAACGGCAACGAAAACAATCGCGTTGGAGGGTTTTATGTGTTTGATGAATCGATAGGCGATTATGCATGGAAAGGAGGTCTCCAGGAAGGGATACGTCCGGGGGAGCTGTATGGATACAAGCAATTGGGTATTTATGCCACGGATGAAGAAGCTGCTGCCGGTCCAAGGGATGAGTTGGTTGCAGGAGCCGATAAATCAAAAGTCGGAGGAGATGTTGACTGGGCCGATCTGGACAAGAACAATATTATCGATACACGCGATCGTATCTACACGGGCAATATTTACCCCAAATGGACCGGAGGATTAACCAATACGCTCACATTCAAAGGTATAAGCCTGATTGCCAGGGTAGACTACATGACCGGCCATACAATCTACAATTATGTGAGAGCCAATATGAACGGACAATTTCATGGAGACGCCAATGCCACTACAGATGTTCTGCGTTCCTGGGTAAAACAGGGTGACCGGACAGACGTCCCCCGGTACTATTGGGCTGACCAGGCCGCGCAGGCCAACTACTGGAGGGGAGACCCAAGAAACTTAAATAACGGGAGCGGCCGATCACTGGACTATGAACGAGGAGACTATCTGGCGCTGAGAGAAATCACGCTCAGTTATACGCTGCCGCAATCTCTGCTGTCTCACATCCGCTTCAGTAATATAAGGTTCAATATTTCCGCTAACAATCTTGCGTACCTGACCAAATACAAAGGCTTAATGCCGGAAGAAGGAGGGATAGACAATGGCAGGTATCCTTTGCCCAGAGTTATAATTTTTGGTGTAAAAGCATCTCTCTAAAACCTTTGGCGATCATGAAAAAGACAATAAATGCAATATTAATTGTAGCCGGTATTTCAATGGGAGGATGTAATTCCCTGATTGATCTTCAACCGGAAAGTATAATAAGCGTCAACTCTTTCTGGAAAACTGCAGAAGATGCTCAGGGAGGTCTATACGGGATGTATACCCAATTCCGGACTTTCGCGCAGTCGGAACTCATATTATTGGGAGAAGCCAGAAGTGAGGTAATGGGACATGGTATCCAGAATGCGGATTACCGTATAAAATATTTCGAAAACACGCTGACTGCAAGCAATGCCGACCGTAACTGGCTACAGCTTTACCGGATAATCAACAGCGCGAATCTTGTCATTAAATACGTTCCGGGCATAAGCTTCTCGAACGACCAAAATAAGAACAAAACATTGGCACAAGCCTATGCTATGCGCGCTTACTGCTATTTTGTGCTTGCGCGTACGTGGGGAGACGTCCCGATCGTTCTTGACCCGGTAGAGGGATATAACCCCGAAACAACTTTCAAAGTAAGAAGCCCGCAAGCCGAAGTATTCGCTCTGATAAAATCAGATATTGAAACTGCGTTGCCTTTATTTACAAACAATCAATTTGAGAATGGAAGAAGTTTGTGGTCGAAACCGGCTGTTAATCTCCT
>MEDT01000130.1 GCA_001724175.1 Cytophagaceae bacterium SCN 52-12
ATACCGCCTCGGGCAGCATGCGGAAAGCAACCACGACGAAAAGGTCGGCCTCAAGGTTCCTGAGCTCCTGTAGAAATTCCTTGTTACGCAGCTTCTGAGGCTGCAAAATCTTCAGCCCTTTCGATTCGGCATAAACTTTGACCGGCGACGGCGTAAGCTTCAGGCCTCTTCCGGCGGGCTTATCGGGAGCGGTTACCACAGCCGCAACATGGTGTCCTGCTTCCACTAACGCCTCCAGACTCGCTACTGCGAACTCGGGAGTTCCCATAAAGACAATTTTGGGCGAAACCTGCATATGATTCTCTATTCTTTGATCGTAATCGTGCTTATCCTGGATAATTTCGGTGCAATTAAAGAACAACAAACTTCCAAAACCAGGCAAATAGTTGTATGAATTGTCAAATATTATTATTTTTGAATTTGGACGAAGAAAAAATGCGAGATAAACTTAAAATAGTATTTCCCAGGATAAAAATTTAGACGCCCTACGAGAAGATGGCTTCACTTCTGTAGAACGGTTTGGTTACCGTTCTTTTTTTTTCGCCCAATACCGGAATGTTCCCGGCAGGTAGCCGGCTGAGACGGAAATGCGTGCGCCGGGCTCCTGACAGGTTTGAAAGGTGTACTTTTCAGAGGCTGAAACGAGACGGAAGAAATAAAAAAGAAGATATTAATAGTATATTGAATATTAAATCAAAATGGCAAAGGTATCGTATTACACAGAGGAGGGCCTTAACAAGCTGAAGGCCGAATTAAATGAGCTGAAGACAAAAGGGCGTGCGGATATTGCAAGGCAGATAGCGGAAGCCCGTGATAAGGGCGATTTGAGTGAAAACGCCGAGTATGACGCAGCCAAGGATGCGCAGGGCCTTCATGAACTCAAGATCTCCAAGCTGGAGGAAACATTGTCCAATGCCCGTATTCTCGATGAAAGCGAGATAGATACTTCTATAGTTGCAGTTCTCTCCAATGTGAAGATTAAGAATCTGAAGAACGGGATGGTGGTCGCCTATACCCTGGTGTCGGAAGAGGAGGCGGATCTGAAGCTGAGCAAGATTTCGGTCGGGTCCCCGATCGGGAAGGGACTTTTGGGGAAAAAGGTTGGTGAGGTCGCCCAGATACAGATCCCCGCCGGTCTTGTCGAATTTGAGGTTCTTGATATTTCCAGGTAGTCTTTAAGTAGCCGGGGTGCGTTACATTGTCGGGTGCGATATAGGGACTACCAGTGTAAAAGCGGTTGCTTTTTCACTGGATGGCGACATTTTATCCGGCGAAAGCGGATCTTATCCCATGTTTCATCCCGAACCCGGCCAGGCCGAGCAGGATCCCGACACGATCTTCAGCGAAACCTGTCAGGTATTGGAGCGACTGGTGAACGGCATCGGTTCGAAACCGGCAGGCATTGCATTCAGTTCGGCCATGCACAGCCTGATGGCGCTGGACGAAGCAGGTAAGCCGGCGTCGCCCCTGATGATATGGGCCGACAACCGCAGCGGTCCGCTGGCTGACGAGCTCCGGAACTCGGAAGAGGGCAGGGCGCAGTACAGGCGGACCGGGATCCCTATCCATGCGATGACGCCAGCCTGTAAATTGCGCTGGATCCTGCAAAAGAAACCTCCCGGCTATTCCGGTGCATCCAAATACGCCGGGATTAAAGATTATGTCATTTTCAGGCTGACCGGGGAATTGGTGACCGATTTCTCAATGGCCGCTGCTATGGGGCTGCTCAACCTGGAAACGCTTACGTGGGACGAGCAAACGCTTTTGTCGCTGGAAATCCATGCAGGGCTGTTGCCCCGGGTGGTTCAGCCTTATTTCAGCGCTGCAATAAAAGACGGCAGCCCGGTTAAGCTGCTGGCCGGAGTGCCGGTCATCGCCGGCGGCAGTGACGGATGCCTGGCCAACCTGGGAAGCGGGGCTGCCGGCGGCGATACGATCGCGCTTACGATCGGTACCAGCGGGGCCGTGAGAAAAACCCTTTCATTCCGCTATCTTGACAGGCATATGAGAACTTTCTGCTATCCGCTTGACCATGAAATTTTCATTGTAGGCGGGCCGACCAATAACGGCGGGGCAGTATTCCAATGGCTGAAGGATACTTTTTTTGCGGATCTGTCTTTCGATGACATGCTGGAAGGCGTTGAACGTGTAAATCCCGGGTCGGACGGCCTTCTTTTTTTTCCGTACCTGCTGGGAGAACGTGCCCCGGTGTGGGATTCGGAGGCGCGCGGGGTATTTCACGGAATAGATATAGAGCATACCCGCTTTCATTTTGCCCGCGCGGTGATGGAAGGGATCCTGATGAATCTTTTGGTGATCGGGAAAGTGTTGACGGAAGAGAGCCCGGCTTCTGTTATTTATGCCAACGGAGGGTTTACCCGGAGCCGGGTGTTTGTCCGGATGCTCGCCGATATATTCGGGATGAACGTGGCGCTCAATGCCACCAGCGACGCCGGCTGCATCGGGGCTGCACTGATAGGACTTCGCGCTCTCGGGGAGATCGATGACTTCGCCGGGGCCAGGAATTTTGTGACCGTGGCAGAGACGATTTCGTTCAATCCGGAATGCCACCAGCTGTACCGCGGGCTTTTTGTGAAATTCGAAAAACTGCTTGCCGCGATGCCATTGCGGCGGGAGCTATGAGCAGGGAAGAATTTTGGGGATTTTTTGCGATAATTTTTTTGAAGTGTATTGCTATAAACATCTGCAAACACTACTTTTGCAATCCATTTTAACAGAAATGGAAAAACGGCCAGGTGGTGGAATTGGTAGACACGCTACTTTGAGGGGGTAGTGCCTTTACGGGCGTAGGAGTTCGACTCTCCTTCTGGTCACACAAGAAAAATGCGTTTACGGGCTGTAAACGCATTTTTTTATGGTCAAGAATGGTTTCGTCGGGTTGTCCGTTTCCTGTATAGATAAGCAGCAGGCCCGTCGGCAAGTCAGGATCAATCAAAAATATTACTTAATTGCAACTAAATTGACTTATAAGGAGTCTGTTAAAAAATGACAGCCTTAAAGATGAGCCGGATATGATTCCCGCGGTTGCAGCAGTCTCCTCCTGATGGAAGCGTCTCTTGTGTTGATGTTTATTAAATTCTGTTGGATATGAAGACAAAATTCCTTTCTATCGTACTATGTTGTATCAGCTTTGTTTCGTGCAGGAACAATTTCGACGCTGTTTTCCACGTAGAGGGAGAGAAGCTTAGCGAAGTCTATCACGAAAAGGAGAAGGTTCAGGAATATGAATATGATACCCAGAACCGGTTGATCGTCGAGAAAAGCAGATTCAGCTATTATTCCTACACCTACAAGGCAGGGAAAAGGCGTATAACCCAAAAAGTATATCTGGACGAGGGGATCTTTAGCAGTTCCAGTAACGTGGCTACGCGGGCGCTTAACCGAAAGGAATGGGTAAATCCTCAGAATACATCTTTATACTCGGAGACGGATTATGATTTCGATGCCGGTAATCGTTTGATCAGGAGCGAAGGAGGGACAGGCTATTCCGAGTATGAATACGATATCAACGGGCGGATTGCTGTCAGAAAGCTATTCCATGAAGGAGAGCTGTCGGGTACACATGAGTATACCTACGACGGATCAGGTAACCTGATGAGAAAAAATCACTATACTATTTCAGGCTCTTCAGGCAAGGTGCTGTCAAACACAACGAAATATCAGTACGATGAGATGAAGAATCCCTATTATCGTCTGATACCTGAGGGAATACCCGGCCGCGGTACCAACCCGAACAACGTAATCCGTGAGCTATATACGGTCTACAACCACCCCACAGCCGGTGTTGATTCCGTGATAGATGACAAAACCTATTCCTATCAATACAACAGTCTGGGATATCCCACCGAAAGAAATGACGGCGTGAGATTTGTATATGCAAAATAGCACGGGCGATCTTCATTAAAAAAGGCCGGAACTTCATCAGTTTCGGCCTTTCTGTGGAGGAAGCGGGATTCGAACCCGCGGTACACTTGCGCGTACGGCAGTTTAGCAAACTGCTGGTTTCAGCCACTCACCCATCCCTCCCCGGGTAAGAGTCCGCAAAGATAGGCGAATGAGCGAATCATTTACAAACATTCGCTGAAAAATCTTCTTATCCCAATGCCATTTCCTAACTTTGGGCGTTGACTGGCAAGAGGTTTGAAGCAATCATAATGAACTGGACGCATCCCCCGGCGACAACTGAATATATCCTCATCGCGGCATTTCTGGCGGTGAACGTGCTGTTTATTCTGCGCACGTTCCGTATTGCAAGGAAGTTCGGCGCGAAACCCCGCTCCCTTTTTATCAAATTCCTGCTCCGGAGCGTTGTAGCCGGCCTGATGCTCGTTTCGTTGTGCGGGCCGTATTTCGGAGAGATAGAGCGTAAATTACTCGTATTGGGCAGGGATATCTACCTGGCGGTGGATGTGTCGAAATCGATGGATGCGACCGATGTGGCACCCAGCAGGCTTGAAAAGGTGAAATATGAGCTCAACCTCCTGGTCCAGCAGCTCACTAATAACCGGATAGGGCTGATCGCTTTTTCAAACGATGCTTTTGTCCAGTCGCCGCTTACCTACGATAGCGAGTCTTTGCAGTTCCTGATCCAGACGCTCGATACGAGGCTCCTGCCGGGGCAGGGGACCGACGTCTGCTCGGCTTTGAAGCTGGCATATGAAAAGATGAGCAGGAGCTCGGACGTGAACACCTCCAAAATAGTCGTGGTGTTTACCGACGGGGAAAACGGGACACAATGTAAGAGCGACCTGATGTGGAAGCTGAAAATGGAAGATTTCCAGATCTTCTACGTAGGGGTAGGAAGCCAGAACGGCAGCGCGGTACCGGCGGATAACGGGGTTTTGCAGACCGAAAAAGGGGAAATAGTGATCAGTCGCCTGAACGAGCCTGCCCTGATCAAGCTGGCTAACGAGACAGATTCGAAATATTTCAGGATAGGCGACGGCGGCGTCGATACAGAAGAGCTCATCAGGGCCATCAATAATTCCCAGACCCATCGTATAGATACCCGGAGCGTAGATGTCGCAAATAATAAATATTATTATTTTTTGGGGATTGCCCTGCTTTTACTTGCTTTAGACATCCTAATTACGTTCCGTACTTTCCGAGTTTAGGTCACATATTGTACATTTGTCATAAGGACCGGCAGCCGGTAGCAGGAAAGCGGGGTAATATGTGAAATTTCAGATAGCCATGATCCAGTTGTATTTATGGGTAGTGCTGTGGATCTGGGATGTTATTTCCCTTCCTTCCGCCAGGTTTATCAGAGAGACGACAATAGCGGCGGAAGAGTCTTTCGGGAACGGGGATTACCTGAAAGCCGCCATACTTTACAAGCAGGTTGTGGACGCCTCGATCTTTTCGGATCCTGCCGGCAGGTTAAATATGGCTCACGCTTATTTCCTGGCAGGAGAAACGGAACGGGCCTATCAGAACTACCTGGTGTTGAGTCGCGTGGATGACGAAAAGCTCGCGGCCAAAGCGAGGTCGCAGATGGCGGTGATAGCGCTGGGAAAAGGCGATACGGTACAGGCGCTGGGCAGACTGAGGGAGGCGATCCTGCTGGACCGGAGCAACCGGTCTGCCGTGACGGATTTCGAGATATTGCGTCATCGTTTTTCGGGAAAGATAGAGACGGAGGGAGCAGAACAACCCAAAAGTGCGGTGCGCGACTCACTGGCTGACCCGGTAGAAAATATTCCCGTCCAGGAACAGTTGAATAATGCAGTGGTGGAGCAGTCGGACCAGAGGGAACAGCTATTGCAGAACCTGGATAAAATCAATATGAGCGAGGAGCAGGCCAGGTCTGTTCTGGATGCTATGAAAGTAAACGAAAGACAGTACATTTATCAGCTTCGCAGGTCGGGCGTGCGCGGAACAGTAAAATCCGGGAAGAAAGTGGAGTGGTAAATGCCATGATACGACCATCTGTTTTCAATAAATAAATTAGCTTAAAGCACTCCAATGGTTGCGTTAAAAGAAACCAATTTTCAATTTCCCGGCCAGACCGGTTTTTACAGGGGAAAGGTAAGAGATGTATACGCTTTTGCCGATAAGCTTGTAATGGTAGCATCCGACCGGATTTCAGCTTTTGATGTAGTACTTCCCAGGGCTATTCCGTTTAAAGGGCAGGTACTCAATCAGCTTGCGGCCCATTTCCTGGAAGCAACCCGCAGCATTGTGCCTAACTGGCTTTTGTCGGTCCCGGATCCCAATGTCAGCGCAGGGCTTCGCTGTGAGACTTTCCCGGTAGAAATGGTGGTAAGAGGATACCTGTCGGGGCATGCGTGGCGTGAGTATAAGGCGGGAAGAAGAGTGATTTGCGGCGTGAGCCTGCCTGAAGGACTGAAGGAGAGCGATAAGCTTCCGTTCCCGATTATCACCCCTACGACCAAAGCCCATGAAGGACATGACGAGGATATTTCGCGGGAAGAGATCATTGCCAGGGGGTTGGTTGCTGAAAATGAGTATGCGCAGCTGGAAAAATATGCATTGGCACTCTTCCGGAAAGGTACGGAGATGGCCGGAGAGCAGGGATTGATCCTGGTAGATACAAAATACGAATTTGGAAAATACGACGGGGCCGTTTACCTGATTGATGAAATCCATACACCCGATTCGTCGCGGTACTTTTACCTCGATACATATGAAGCTAACCAGCAGGCAGGACTGCCGCAACGCCAGCTGTCGAAGGAATTCGTAAGAGAATGGCTGATCGCCAACGGGTTCCAGGGAAAAGAGGGGCAGTCAATACCCGTGATGGATGACGAGCGCGTCGGCATGATTTCCGAGCGGTATATAGAATTATACGAAAAGGTAACCGGAAAAGCCTTTGTAAAAGCGAAGCAGGAGGACATCCTGGAAAGGATATCCGGAAACATCATCAGCATTTTATAAACAGGAATACCCCTTAAATACTCCGGGAATGGACTTCACAATAGATAAAAAGGAGCAATACGCTCTGATTGACCTCAAGGAAACTTTTTTAGGGAATGAAATACCGGCCTCGCTGGAGGAAGTTGCGAGAACGGCCCTGAAAGCAAGCCACAACCTGATACTTCATCTTGAAAAATGCACCGATTTTGACAGTACGGGAGCCATGGTCCTCAGGAAGATAAACAGGCTGTGCGCAAACGACCTAGGCATTTTTATTGTCGTGACCAGGAACGAGGATTTGATAGAAAAGCTTGACAATGCCAAAATCCAGGACCTGGAAATTTTCTACACCGTTGAAGAGGCGATCGATGCGGTGTTTATGCACGACCTGGAAAATGAATTCGGGGCCGGAGAAGACGGCTACGACCCGGAAGACTACGACAACGGCGAGGATTGACCCCGGCCGGTATACAGGATGTTCATCAGGCTCACGATTTTCCGGAAGTATTGTCTTTACAGGTTACCATATTAGGTTCGGGCTCGGCCTTGCCCATGCAGGGACGCCATCCTTCCGCCCAGCTGGTTGCTGCCGAATCTGCAGGGTACCTGATCGATTGCGGGGAAGGGACGCAGTACGTCCTCAGGGATCTTAAGCTGGGGATTTCCAAAATAAGGGCGATCTGTATTTCCCATTTGCACGGAGATCACTACTACGGTCTTTTCGGCCTTTTGGATACCATGGCGCTGACAGGCAGAAAAGCGCCTTTATACCTTATTGCTCCCGAAAACCTGAGGGGTATTCTGCTGGAGATCGGCAGGTCTACCCAAACACCCCCTTCTTTCCCGGTGCACTTTATAGGGACAAGCCTCGCGGATACCGGCCTTAACGTGTATACCGACGAGCTGATCTCGATAGAAACATTTCCGCTGGATCACGGGGTACATTGCACGGGCTTTTTGTTCCGCGCCCACCGTCCCGCCCGCAGTATGAGAAAGGAAAAGCTGTTTGCAGGCTTTCCATATGCGGCGATCCGCATGCTGAAGGAAGGAAAAGACGTTTATGACGACGGCGGCAGGCTCCTGTACCGGGTAAGCGAATATACTATAGAGCCTGCTCCTGCAAGAACCTATGCATATTGCTCCGATACCGTTTACAGCCCTTCCCTGACCGGCTACCTGAAGGGGGTGAACCTGCTTTACCATGAAGCGACTTTCGGATCGGAGCTGGAGGCCAAAGCTCACGCGCGGGGACACTCGACCGCTGCTCAGGCGGCGCTTACAGCGGCTGAAGCGAAAGCCGAACGTTTGCTGATCGGGCATTTTTCCTCGCGGTATTCCGATATATCTCCTTTGCTCGAAGAGGCCCGGCAGGTTTTCCCGGAGACGTATTACGCCGAAGAAGGCGTTACGTTCCAGGTTTGACTCAGGCGCTTTTAAAGGCAGGAACTATTGATAATCGCGATCGGTTACAGAATAGACAAGTATTATAATTGTGAAACAATCTATTTTAGTGGTAAGCGGCACCAACAGGCCAGGCGCTATGACCAGAAAGGTAGCCGCTTATTATCAGAAAGTTTTAACTGAGCTGGGCAGTGACAGCACTATCTTAGATCTGGCGGATCTTGATCCCGGCTTTGCCGAGCGGGCCCTATATCATAATTCAGGAAAAGACGAGCACTTCAACAGCTTCGTACAGCAGGTAGCCGAACATCAGAAGTTCGTATTTGTGCTTCCGGAATACAATGGTTCCTACCCGGGAATCCTGAAGACTTTTATTGACGGCTTGCCTTACCCGAACGCCTTGACCCACAAGAAAGCCGCGTTGGTAGGCATCTCGGCCAATATGCAGGGAGCCGGTATAGCGTTGAGCCATCTCAACGACGTGTTCAGCTACCTGGGTATGCATACGCTTGCCTTGAGAGTAAAGCTCGGCCAGATCAAGACGTACTTCAAGGAAGAACGCTTTACCAACGACCTGTATAGCGAGCTTATCGAAATGCAGGCCAGGCAGCTGATAGAATTCTGACCGCTCTTTTCTCTTGTTTCAGCAGTTTACTTAACAACCCTGAAAACCCGGTCCCACCTGATTTTGTTAAGTACGCTGGACGGATTCGGGTCGATGCTCATCCATACAAAGACCGCTTTGCCTACGATGTGGTCTTTGGGTACGAAGCCCCAGTAGCGGGAATCGGCCGAATTATGCCGGTTATCGCCCATCATGAAAAAGTAATCCTGCCGGAAGGTGTATTGTGTAACAGCCTGCCCGTCGATACTGACAAGGCTGTCGCCGGTAATTTCGACATTCTTATTGCCTTCGTAGAAGCTGATCACCTCTCCATAGAGCTCGATATTCTGCTTGTTGAGCTCCACTGCAGCGCCTTTTTTCGGAAGGATAATGGGGCCGTAGTTGTCTTTATTCCAGCCGGTCGCGGCCGAAGGGTATATGCCGTAATCCTTGCTTTCCGCAGGCATATTGATCATTTGCACGGATTTGACAAAATCATAGGACTTCAGCTTTTCCGCAATAGCCGCCGTCGTATAGACGACATAGCCGCTCTGGTCATTGCCGGGTATGGTATCGTTAAAAGTTTCCACATACCGCCTTGCCGGCTCGGTGATGCCGTTTCCCTTGAAGATCTTTTCTTCATTGACGGTGGTCGTCGTAGCAACGAAGTATTCGCTTTCCATCCTGGGCGGATTTTCCTGCGGCTGGTCATTGATATAGACCTGGCCGCTTTTTATCTCCAGCTTATCGCCTGCGACAGCTACGCAGCGTTTGATATAATTTACCCGGAGGTCGATGGGATGTCCGTGCAGATCGGGGAGGGAGCTGCTGTATTTGGCAACCTGGCCGGGGTGCTCGACCGGGAGGTTGAAAACGACCGCATCTCCTCTTTTCACTTCAGAAAAGCCGGGAAGTCGATACTGAGGCAATTTGATCCAGTCGAGATAGGAAGGGATACGCGTCATCCAGATATGCTGATGAGTAAGCGGTATCTGCAAAGGGGTAACGGGCGTCCGCGTGCCGTAATGCATCTTGCTGACAAAAAGGTAGTCGCCGACAAGCAGGCTGTTTTCCATAGAGGGCGTCGGGATAACAAACGCCTCGAAAAACAGCCAGCGGATAAGCGTGGCTGCGACTACAGCAAATACGATGGAGTCGATCCATTCTCTGAAGGCCGACTTGGGCTTTGTCTTTTTAGAGGAAGAAGACATATTTTTTTATTAACAACACAAAAATAAAAGCGGACTTTCCGAATTCAGCCCCAAACATAAATGATGAAGGGCTTCAAAACAAGTGTTTCAGGTTAGAGGAAACAGGCATGTGGTCCTGTCGTTGCTCCGGCAGAGACATATCAGCCTTCCAGGTTCAGGAGATCGTCCATTCCGAAGATGCCTTTTCTGCCTTTGAGCCACTCCGCCGCTACTACGGCACCGAGCGCAAAACCCTGCCGGCCGTGGGCAGTATGGCTTATTTCGATCATATCGATGGGAGATGAATACCTGACGATATGCGTCCCCGGGACTTCCCCGGTCCTTTCAGAGGAAATCGGGACGTATCTTTCTCTTTTTTCCGGCGCCAGCGTCCACCCTTCCAGGTCCCGGTTGCCGGCCTGCAATCCTTCCGCAAGCGTAATAGCAGTACCGCTGGGCGCATCCTTTTTATGGATGTGATGGATCTCGGTCATGTCAACATCGTAAGGCTGGCCTTTCATCAGCTTTGCCAGGTAAATATTGAGCCTGAAAAACAGGTTTACGCCGATGCTGTAATTGGAAGAATAAAAAAATGCCCCTTCGTGCTGCCTGCAT
Organism: Cytophagaceae bacterium SCN 52-12; assembly: GCA_001724175.1. Taxonomy (GTDB): domain Bacteria; phylum Bacteroidota; class Bacteroidia; order Cytophagales; family Spirosomataceae; genus Ravibacter. Next base: position 10,708 of record MEDT01000130.1, read on the forward strand.
AGCGTTTCGATCTCTTTTTTATGCCCGAGCCACCCGGTGGTACCGCTCACGACGGGCCAGCCTTTCTCCAGGCATTTTTTGATATTATCTACTGCCGCTTCCGGCGTGCTGAATTCAATGGCTACGTCAACCTTCTCGTTTGAAAGCGCTGCCAGCTCCTGGCGGTTGCTGACGTCTATTCTTCCTGCGATCTCGTGTCCGCGCTCCAGGGCGATCCTTTCGATCTCCCGGCCCATTTTCCCGTAACCTAGCAAAAGTATTTTCACTCTATTTTATTTTAATTGTCTGAATATAATATTCTCTATGTTTATAAAGGGTCGAGCTGTTAGGTATCAGCTATGAGGTTTTAGGTGTTAGATATTGGCCATGCGGCGGACCATTTATGCTGCTAACACCTAACACCTAAAACCTAACACCTTTCACCTATTTCCTAACCAATAAAACCAGCTTCAGCCCCGGAGCCGGCGTGCGCATATGAGGCTGAACCACAGACGGCTGGATCCTCATCGACAGATCGTCGGAAAGGTCGAAGGTTTTCATATGGGCGGCTACATTGGCTTCGATCGCGGCAAGCGCGTAAACCGCTCCCAATGCAAAAAATGACCAGTCACGCCAGCGTCTGTAAGTGTCTTTCACCCTCTGCACCTGGTCAATGCTCATATCTGCATAACGATCCTGGCTTTTTATATAGACTTTTACGGTCTTGACATCGGGGTTGATCTTGCCGTAATCGGGGTCTGCAGGATCGAGGATATAGAATTCTTTGTAATGATCCACCATCGTTCCGTAGCGATTGATGTTGAGGATAATGAAGTAAATGGAGGTGCCGTAGCCTGCATATACAAAAGGCAGCTTCCAGTAGTCACGGTTATAGATCTGGCCGCCGCCCAGCGCAGGAGTGAGGAGAGAAAGCCGCAGCGCTGTTTTGGGATCAGGTAAAAACTTCTTTTTACGGGTTGCGGAAGGTACGGAAACCGTATCACCCTGTACGATCACCTTCCGGGCAGAGCTGTCGGCGATCACGCTGTCAGGTAATTCCGCAGGCTTATGCACAAGGCTATCGGGTGTTTGGTTCTGGCCATACAGCACCGTTCCACACAAAAATAAGCAGGCCGCCACCCATCCCGCGCTCCGAATCACTAGTGTTCTATTTTCAGGTTGTCTAAAATGCGGTCCAGCTCGGCTTTGGATCCGAAAGGGATTTTTATCTCTCCTTTCCGGTTTTCATCGCTTTTGATCGACACTTTTGAGCCGATGATCGAGGAAAGCCGGTATTGAAGCGCTTTGATTTCCTGCCTGACAGCCGGTTTGGCTTTGGCAGCCGCTTCGTCCTGCCGGGGAAGCAAGGATAGCTTCCTGACCTCTTCTTCCACTTTTCTTACCGACCAGCCCTCGTCCGCGATCTTCCTGAACAGCCTGAGCTGCACGTCGTGGCTGTCGATGGTGATAAGGGCCCTGGCGTGGCCCATGGAGATTTTATTGTCCCTTACGGCAGCCTGGATGACCGGTGGCAACCGGAGCAGCCGCATGTAGTTATTGACGGTAGTGCGGTTTTTGCCTACCCTGTCGCCAAGCTCTTCCTGCTTAAGGTTGCATTCATGCATGAGCCGCTGGTAGCTGAGGGCGATTTCGATCGCATTCAGGTTTTCACGCTGGATATTCTCAATCAGGGCCATTTCCAGCATCTGCTGGTCATTTGCGGTGCGGACGTAGGCGGGTATCTTTACCAGGCCGATGCTTTTCGACGCCTGGAGCCGCCGCTCCCCGGATATGAGCTGGTATTTATTCTGCTCGGTTTTGCGAACAGTAATGGGCTGGATGATTCCCTGTGTACGGATGGATTCTCCGAGCTCTCTCAGGGCTTCTTCATCGAAATGAGTACGCGGCTGGTAGGGGTTAACCTCAATGAGCGCTAGTTCTATTTCGGCGATCCCGCTGGGTGAGGCTTGAGAAAGGGGGCGGCCCGCTGCCGGCTGGGAGCGCGGAGGCATATGCTCGTTTTCCTGTAATAATGCTCCCAGGCCTCTTCCGAGACCCGTCATTTTATTCTTTTTTAACGGGTTATTCTCCATGCCGTGATTTTTTAAGCGCCTACCAGACCGTTTTTCTCTACAATTTCTTTAGCCAACCTGAGGTAGCTAAGTGCTCCTTTGCTGTCCGCATCCTGTGCCAGCACCGGTACCCCGAAGCTGGGAGACTCGCTTAACCGGACATTCCGGGGAATGATGGTATCGAACACCAGCTGCTGAAAGTGACTGGTAACTTCGTTGACGACCTGGTTGGACAGCCGGAGCCTCAGGTCATACATAGTGAGCAGGATCCCTTCTATCGTAAGCTCCGTATTGAGCCGCGATTGGATAATATTGATCGTATTGAGCAGCTTGCCGAGCCCTTCCAGGGCAAAATATTCACATTGGACAGGAATGATAACGGAATTGGCGGCAGTCAGGCTGTTGATGGTGATAAGCCCGAGGGAAGGGGAGCAGTCAATGATGATGAAGTCGTAGTAATCCCTTACTTCTCCAAGCGACTCTCTCATTTTATACTCCCTGTTTTCAAGGTTGATCATTTCTATCTCGGCTCCGACGAGATTGATATGGGAGGCGAGCAGATCCAGGTTGGGGAGTTCGGTCTGCACGATGGCTTCGGCCGGACTGATATTATCGACCATGCATTCATAAATGCTGAGCTCAATTTCCTTAGGGTTGAAGCCCAGGCCGGATGTTGAGTTGGCCTGCGGGTCGGCATCCACGAGGAGGGTCTTGAATTCGAGCGCCGCTAAGCTGGCTGCCAGATTGATCGCCGTGGTGGTTTTCCCTACTCCGCCTTTCTGGTTGGCTATTGCAATAATCTTGCCCATTTTAAATTTTCAATTTGAAAGTCAAATTTCCAATATTAAGTGCAATTCCCCAAGGATGTTCCACGAAAAGTTTCACGATTAAATGTTAAGTTTTGATAATATCCTCAACCTCACCCCGGGGCCCTCTTCTTAACAAGGAAAGGGAGGAGGCCCGAATCAGGCATTATTCCTGAGAGATACTTTTTAAGTGACGACGACCTCCGACCCTTCTGAAAAGGTGGGGGTCGAGGGTGGTCAGAGGACCCGTTTAAAATACTCTACCACGTGCATTTTGAGCAGCTGCTCCTGTCCGAGGAGGTCGGCAAAGGGTAATTTGCCCGTCAGGTTATAATGAGGCCATCCGTCTTTGTCCCTCCCCGAATGCGAATAGTAGCCGGACAGGCTCATTACCTCGCAAACGCCTATGTGCATGAGGTCCTGCTTCTGCTCTTTCGTAAAGTTGAGCGCGCCTTTCCCCAGCTCCTGCACGCCGATCAGGAACAGCACGCCGTTAAGGTCGGCCGGGCGTTTTCCCACCACCTGCTCGAGGGTATCGAGCAGGCGCTCCCATTGGTCTTCCAGTGATATATTTTCGTCGTTAAGCATTGGCTGTCAGATTGCCTGTTATTTGGATAATAGTGTTCTGTGGTCGCAGCCTGTACGGAGTGTCCCCGGGCTGCGCAGGCTTACCCGGGGTTATGCATATGCAGCCCCTGCGGGGCTGCGTACCCATGGGAGTTCCCTCCGGGTGTGGTTAAGCTGCGCCTGCGGTCAGTAATGAGAATTTTTTAGTTAAATTAGTCCTCACTTACTATACTTCTCAATGGGTGCAAAGATAGCCGCTTTTTGGAATGATTGCTTCGACTTGTTTTTTCCGAAGGTTTGTCCGGCCTGCAAGCGGGCTATGGCGGGAACTGAATACCAGCTGTGTACGCAGTGCCTGCTTTTTTTGCCGAGATTACATGCGGGCGGGCTTTCAGCCCTTGAGGTGGAAACGAAATTTTCGGGGTTCAGAGAGGTGAAGACGGTACAGGCTTTCCTGGAATACCATGCGAAAGGGAAGGTCCAGTCGCTGCTCCGGAGCCTCAAATACGAGGGGAATAAGGAGCTCGCGTCTTTTCTGGGCCGGATTTACGGGCTCGACAGGGTCGCGGCAGGAAGCATCCCGGCAGCTGACCTCCTCGTGCCGGTCCCGCTGCATCCCCGCAAGGAAAAGGAAAGAGGATACAACCAGAGCGAATTCTTTGCTGCAGGTTTATCCGGGGTGCTTTCCATACCGCTGGATAAATCCTTTCTTGTGAGGAATGTATATACCAGGTCCCAGACAGGAAAAACACGGTCGCAGCGCATCGAATCCATGCAGGGAGTCTTCGGCTTGAGGCCGGGCGTGAATCCCGGTAAGCTGCGTATCCTACTTGTCGACGACGTCCTTACGACGGGAGCTACACTGGAAGCGTGTATTGAAGAGCTGGTAAAAGGAGGATGCAGGGAAATCCATATTATGACAATCGCCGCAGCCCGTGATTGAGCTGCGGCGATTGTCATAAATATATGCTTTATACCGGTGGTTACCGGTTCCTGCCTGTTGCGATCATTGCGCAGCGAAACCCTACCATAGCAGTAGCAGAATCTTCTTCCATATAGCGGCGGGTACCAGGCGACAGCCAGTAGGCTACATCCGCCCAGGAACCGCCTTTGTAAACTCTCAGCCTGTCCGAAACAAGAGAATTGAACCCTTTGGTATCGTATTTGGAAGAATCATCGAGGAATCCGTCCCTCCTGAATGAGTTAAGGTCGCTTACGTCAGAAAATGACAGCGGACGATAGACGTCATATACCCATTCGTTTACATTTCCGGCCATGTCGTACAGACCATAGTCGTTAGCCGGATAGGAACGGATCTCCTGCGTGATAATCGCTCCATCGTTTGATTTGCCCGCGATACCGGCATAGTCACCGGGGCCGCGCTTGAAGTTGGCCAGCATCTGGCCCTGCTTACGTCCGCGGGGTGTACGAAGGGTTGAGCCATCCCAGGGATAAATCCTCTGGTTGGACTGGTTTTCGTCGGCATATTGGGTACCGATCATTCCTTTGGCAGCATATTCCCATTCGGCTTCTGTCGGGAGCCTGTAAGGAGGCATCACGTAGCCGCTTTCGATAGACGGGTGATTGAACGGATCGCCGGAAGACGCAACTTCAGCGCCGTCGCCTTCGCCCTCGGCATTTTTCTTACGTCGCAGCGAGAAGCCTTTTTTCTTTTTTTCGCCACCTGCCTTGCTGTACCTGGCCATGCTGACCGCATTGGTACGCCACAGGCAGTAATCATTGGCCTGCGCCCATGAAACCCCTACTACCGGGTAGAGCCTGAAGCCCGGGTGCCGTAAGTACATGGTCATGTATGAGTCGTTGAATGACAACGGGTTCAGCCATACCGTCGTATCGGGCAGCGCTTTGGTGTAGAATTCCTCCGAAGAATCGCGGCGCGCATAATCCAGGAATTCAAGATAATGCACATTGGCTACTTCGGTCTCATCCATAT
>MEDT01000131.1 GCA_001724175.1 Cytophagaceae bacterium SCN 52-12
ATCCCCAGCGAAGTGACCACGCCGGTCACGCGGCCGTCGTCTGTTCTAAGCCCGGTTACAGTTTCCTGCCAGAAGTCTACATTGGGATTTTGCTCCAGGGTTTGCCGCCATAGCTGAGCGAACAGCATACGGTCGCTTTGGCAGCGGGGGCTCCACATAGCGGGTCCCTTTGACCTGTTCAGCATCCTGAACTGGATCATGGACCGGTCGCTTATAATTCCTGATTGTCCTCCGAGCGCGTCGATTTCCCGGACGATCTGTCCTTTGGCGACTCCTCCCATGGCAGGGTTGCACGACATCTGCGCAATGGTCTGCATGTTCATGGTGATCAGTAGCACGCTCGATCCCATATTCGCAGCGGCGCAGGCAGCTTCGCATCCGGCATGGCCCGCTCCTACTACTATAACATCATATTTCGAAAACATTCCTTAAAAAAATATGTTCCACGTGGAAACAGCCTGGTTCAAAATAACGATAAATAATAATCCTCCTTCTTTCGCATAGTCGCCTTTTCTTCGGCGGCATGATCGTCATACCCGCACAAATGCAGGACCCCATGCGCCAGCACCCTTCTTAATTCAACATCCGGAGAGACCGACTCATTACCTGCATTTTCAAGCACTCTTTCCATGCTGATAAAGATATCGCCTTCTATCTCGGTTTCAGATTCGCTGTTATCGAACGTCAGTATGTCTGTATAATAATCATGCTCCAGGTATTGCCTGTTCATTTCAAGCAGGTATTCATCCGAGCAAAGCACATAGTTGACGGTCCCCGGCGTAAACCCTTCGGCTTCTATAATGGACCTGATCCACTGTTTTGTTTTCACAGGGGAAACCAGCTTATGAGAAATGTCTTCCGTAAAAAATTGGATCGTTCCCATGCTGAGCCTTAAGAAGGAATGTAAAAAAATCCCGACAGAGACAAATTAGCCGAAAAAGAACATAAGTATCTCATAAACAGATTATTACGTAAATTACTATAAAAAGGTGCTACGAAAGAACCTTTTTGAGGCTGTAACAGTTCCGTTTCCAGTATGGCCCGGTTGCAGCGGACTTGCCCCCGACCTATCGATTACGGGGCACAAATGTAACATCAAATCGGTATCTTTAATAACCTGCTCCTACCCGGAGCAATCTTACCGCTTCCCGGATGAGCTCTGAAAATAGGAGTCGGCCTCTCTTTTGTAGAAAGGAGTAAAGTTGGGAGGAACGGTCCGCAGAAGCTCGGTCTGCATGGATTTGGCCCTAATATATTCCTGGAAGGCCGGAGGCGGTTGCCGAGGTAATTGCCTGGCGGCTTCACCCTTTCTTTCTTCATCCTCATCCTGCTCGCGAAGCGCCTTCTCAGATTCCAGCAGCCGCGTCAGCATTTCTTCGTTTCTTTCGATCAGCTCGCGGCTTATGCGCTTGTTGACGATCTCGGTTTCGGATTTTTCCATCTGATCCATCATTTCCCGGAGCTCTTCACCGTATTTTTTATCGAATTCACTTCCCTTCTGCCCTTCCAGCATCTTTCTGACCATTTCCCTTATCGCGGCCTGCTCCGCAGCCATACGGGCGAGCTCTTCAGACATGCTCTTTCCTCCCTGACCGTCCGTCTTGCCCATTTTGCGCATCTTCTCGTTTAGCTTGCCCTGCATCTGACCGGGGGAATTTTCCTGTCCGTCACCCTGGCCGGGCATCATCATGGAGGCCATCGCCTGCTGCATCCTGGCAAATACGTCGCTGAGCATAAGCGCCAGATTATTGATCGAAGTCATGGCAAATTGCTGGTGGGAAGCCACCATGGGAAGCTTCCTGTCCCGGATGAACTTCACGCTCTCATCCATGTAATATTTCATGTTATTAACCTCCCGCGTAACAAAAGATTCGATCTCGAGTACCCGGGCAGCCAGCGCGTACAGGCTGTCTTCTATTATTTTTGAATCATCCTGGAGCTTCAGCTGCTTCTGACCAAGCTCAACGAAGCGCGGATCGCTCAGATGAACGCCTTTGAAATCTTTCATGAGCTGTTCCTGATCGAAAGACAACGTATGAAGGTTTTCGAGAATATCGCGGAGAGCGTCCATATCCTCCTGCATTTCCATGCTTGCAGCGCTTTCCATGGCTTCTTCCATACCCTGAGCTATCTTGCGCATTGATTCCCCGGCCGTTTTCTGCGATTCTGAGGCCTTTTTATTCTGTTTGCCACGTAGTTGCTTCTTGCTCTGTTCCTGGGCCTCTGAAGCGCTTTTTTGCTCTTCCTTCCGGGTATCCTGCTCCCGGTCTATTTCTTCGCCGAGCTTCTCGATCTCTTCCAGCTTTTCACGGATATCTTTGAAATCTTCCTCTATTTTCTCCTGCTCCTTTGCCAGCTCCTCCTGGGCTTCTTCCGACTGCCCGCTTTCCTTTTCAGTTTTCTCAGCCAGCTCTTCCTGTTCATCCGCCAGCTCTTTCAGGTTTTCGACGGCCGATTCGATCTTGTGCTCCATCTGGAGCTTTTTGAACAGGTTCAGCGTCCTGTCGAGCTCTTTCTCCGTATTTTTCTCCTTGTTCCTCAGCCTTTCCAGCAGCTTCGACATGCGTTCGCTCTGCTTCTGCTCCGAAAGCTTTTCCAGCTCCTCGTAAAGCTTGCTGGACTCCTCCTGGATCAATTCATTCATCAGCCGCTGCAGCTCATCCATTTTCTTCTGATATGACTCGCTCTGCTGATTGAACTGCCTGGATTTCTCGTTAGCAAGCCGGTTTTTTTCCTGGAGCGACCTGACCTGCCGGATCAGCTCTTCACGCTTCTTCAGGATTTCTTCCGCCATTTTCTGCTCCTGAAAATCAAGCTCGTTATTGGCTTTCAGCTTGTTTTCCAGCTCTTTCAGATCTCTTTCCAGCTCTTTAGCTTTACGCACCGCTTTTTCTATCTCTTCCCGGGTTTGATCTGCCGACTGCGTAATTTCGGATTCCAACTGCTTCTTATCCGGAACGGAAAAGAGGAGCGACCGGGAGCGCGCGCTTTTCGGGCCGTTGACACCGTCGTTGTCCCAGACCTGGGCGTAGTATTCGAGCCGGTCGCCGGGCTCCAGCTTCAGGCTGTCAAGAAACCATTCGAAATAGTAGCTCTGGTTGTTTGCCTGCCTGTTAAAAGGAATCGGTATACTCCCGGTCCGGGTATTTTCAGAGCTCCCGGCTCCCTTCCTGATGATGTTGTAAAAGAGCTTCAGCTGGCTGAACCCATAGTCGTCGGTGATGCTCCCACCCACCACTACGTAGTTATACAGCGTGCTGTCCTGGAAATTCTCCATAGCCATCTGCGGGTACTGGTCCGGGATGACGTTCGCAAAATAGTTTACCTGCTCGCCGTCAGGCATATTTTCGTTAGCCAGGGAAATATGGTAGCCGGATGACTTTCTGAGTACCCGGTCGAGCTCGAATATATTGCTGTTTTTCTGTACCCCTTCCGAAGCGGCCGAATCGCTGTCAAACCCGACGGAAAGGCTTTGCGTAGAAGAAGTTTTGAACCTCCATTTTACCTTTGTGCCCTCCGGAACTGTGAGGTTTCCCACTTTTGAAAGCGATTCGGAAGGCTTCCCGAGGTAGGCCGGATAGCTGAGCTGTACGTCGAACGACAGCAGGCCGGGCTTGTCTACCAGCCTGATCCTGTACTCCTGCGAATGATACCCGGCTGCTTCAAAACGGAATGCAATGTCTTTCTGAAGGCTTTTGAAGGTATAAATAAGCTGACCGGGGGTGTCCTGGGCGAGCCTGAACCTCGTGCCGTTGCTGACCAGGAAAACCTGCTCGGGCAATGTATGGCCTTCGAGGCTGAGCTTTACCGTGAAATCTTCGTTTCTGAATACTTTCAGGTCATTGTTTCCGAGCACGAACCTGAAAGGAGCCTCATCGAAGCTGGCATTGAACCGGAGCAGCCGCTCGGAGCTCGAACTGAGGAATGACGGCCTGAAAAGAAGGATAAGCGCCAGTATGGCAACGGGATAAGCGGCGTATTTGAAATACCTGCTGCTTTCGGCGAAGTTAACCGCTTCGCTGAACCGGACCACCAGCAACTGGCCGGACTTCTGCCTGATGCTCGCCTGGATGAGGTCTGACTGGTTTGACCCCAATGACCCGAGCTGGAGCGTATTGAGAAGCTTATCGCCTATCGCCGGGAAAAACCGCCCGATCTGGCGCGCGGCATCTTCATCCGATATCGGTTTGGCAAGTCCTGACAGGAAAAAAAGAGGGGAAAGCACCCATCGGTATGACACATAGGCAAAAGCGACCAGGTAGCCGAAAAAGAGCATGCCGCGCACGATCGAGTTGAACCGCCCGAAGTATTCTATCGTATTGATGAGAAGAAAGAGCGATAATAACAGCGCGACAGCAAGCAGGCTTCCTTTAAAAAGCTGGTTCTGATAGTACTTCTTACGGTACTCATCAATGCTCTGGAGCAAATCAGCAAACTGAAGATCGGAAGCCTTCATACCGTAAAACTTTGAAAGGGCTAATTCCTGTTAAACGCTCATTACCTGGCTTTTATTGGGCTTTATACCGGAAATGAACGCCTCGATATCTTTTTCCAGGTCGGTACTGTTTTGCAGGATACGGATAAAAGCGCTGCCGATGATGGCCCCGCTGCCGTACCGGCTCGCTTTCAGGAAAGACTCACGGTCTTTGATCCCGAAGCCGATCAGCCTCGGATTCCTCAGGTTCATCTGCTGTATCCTCTCAAAATAGGCCTCCATATTCTCGCTCACGCCCGTTTTAGCGCCTGTTACGCTGGCGGAAGAAACCATGTAGATAAACCCGGCCCCGGCTTCGTCGATCTGCCGGATCCGCTCCGGTTTGGTTTGAGGGGTAATAAGGAAAATATTCAGCAGCCCGTATCGATCAAAGAGTCCTTTATAATGAGCCAGGTATTCCTCCACCGGCAGATCGGGAAGGATCAGCCCGTCGACGCCGGCAGCAGACGCTTCTTTGCAGAAACGTTCCAGGCCGTACTGGACAACAGGATTAAAGTAGCCCATCAGCAGGACAGGCAGGCTGATTTCGCTCCGCATACCGCTAAGCTGCTCCAGGAGCAGGCGTACGCTCATCCCGTTTTCCAGCGCCTTCTGGTTGCTATCCTGGATGGTTTCCCCGTCGGCGACGGGATCTGAATAAGGCATGCCGATCTCCACCAGGTCTGCTCCTGATTCCTGGAGCGCCCGCAGGATACGCCTGGTATCTGCCGGTTCGGGAAAACCGGCGGTAAAATAGACATTCAGCAATCCTTCTGCGTCGTCCGCGCGCTGCTCGAATAATTGTAAGATCCGGTTGCTCATTTTTCAGCCCAGTAATCGACGACAAGAGCCTTGTCCAGGTGAGGTTTTAAAATTTCTACGAATTCCTTGTGCTTCGGGTGGGGAAGATATACGGCCCTGTCCTCTTCGGAAGTAAAGCTGACAAAGAAAACATGCGTAAAGCCGTCGTCAAGGCCTTCCGGGCTGTTATTGGTTCCCCATTCGAAAGCTTTGATTTCAGGGATCTCGTTCTGAAGATTACGGAAAGCAGCCTCAACAGATCTGACATCCTCTACCGACGAAGAATCCTTAAACTTAAACAATACAACGTGTCGCAGCATTTTCTGATCTGAGATTTGGGTCTCCTCCTTCGGCGCCTCAGACCGGGTACAGGAAAATGTCGCCAGGAACAAAAGGCCGATAACGGATAAGAACAGGGTGTTTTTCATTTGTATAAAAATTGACCTAACTCATAACTCAACAACTCCTACACTAACTTTCAACTCTCAACTTTCAATTAACTCCCTCCTATCCGGAGCAATGAAGGCATTCCTCCTCATTATTGCCTTTGGCGCGATCGAATTCCCCCAGTTTTTCTTTTATTTCAAGGATTTCATCCTCTTTTTCACAACGGACAAACAGGGACAGCGTTCCGGAGGCGACTTCTTCTTCCAGCGCTTTCAGCCTGAGCCTGAGATCGAATACTTCAGGTAGCGTTAATGCGGACATATTTTTCTGGCGATTATGTTTTTTTACGTTCTAACAAATATAATGAATATCGGGAGCAATTGCGCTCGCAGGGCCGGTCCGCGATCGAATTATCAGAGGGTCGGGCTTGATTGCCGGGAAATTTAATCCAGATCCCCGAGGAGATCGGGTCGTTTTTCGAGCGTATTTTTAAGGGACTGCTCGGCTCTCCAGGCTTCTATATTGGCTTCATGCCCCGATAAAAGGACCGGAGGAACACTGTGACCTTCAAAATCAGCCGGCCTGGTATAGACAGGAGGTGCGAGAAGGTTGTCCTGGAAGCTATCGCTGAGCGCCGAGGTTTCGTCGTTCAGCACGCCGGGAATGAGCCGTATCACGCTGTCTGCTACCACAGCGGCGGGTATTTCTCCACCCGACAGCACATAATCGCCGATGCTGATCTCGCTCGTGACAAAAATGTCGCGCACCCTCTGATCGACACCTTTATAGTGACCGCACAGCAGGATAAGATTCGTCATCATCGACAGGCGGTTTGCTGTCGGCTGGTCAAATCTTTTTCCGTCGGGTGTCATGTAAATGATCTCGTCGTAGCTTCTTTCTGCCTGCAGCTTCCTGATGACCGCAGCTATAGGCTCGATCTTCAGCACCATACCGGCGCCCCCGCCAAAAGCATAGTCGTCGACCTGCTTCTGCTTATTAGTGGCATAATCGCGCAGATCATGCACCTTTACTTCCGCAAGTCCCTTTTTTACAGCCCGGTCAAGAATGGAATGTGAAAAAAAACTTGTGAGAAGAGAAGGGACGCAGGTTATGATGTCAATCCGCATCGTCGGGCGTATCGTCGTTGTTCTTGTAAATTTCCAGGAGGCCGGCGGGAAGATTGACGTAGATTTCCCGGGCTTCATGGTTGGCCTTGTCTACGATTTCATTTACGACCGGTATCAGGACTTCGTTTCCTTCGAAATCCATCGCGATCAGGTCCTGCGCATTGGGGGTATAGACAGTCCTGACCGATCCCAGCTTTCCCAGGGTGCTGTCGACCACCGTATAGCCGAGGATCTGGTGATAGTAAAATCCCCCGTCTTCGAGGTCATCGAGCACATCCTCCGGCAGGAAGAGGGAAGAGCCTACCAGCGCCTGGGCCGTATCGATGGTATCGACGGTTTCCAGCTTCACGATCGCTTTCCCCTTTTGCTGGATGTTGATGCGTGTCACGATGTAGGGAATGAGCTGCCCTTTGGTCTCGACAAAGACTGAATCCAGCTCTTCGTAGTCTTCAGGATAGTCTACATCCAGGAAAATGGATATTTCTCCTTTCAAACCATGTGTACGGACTACATAGCCGAGGAGATAGCAGTTTTCTTTATCCATGGGTAATAGCGATGAGATGAAAGGCGCAGGACATGGACGGCCTGTCATCAATTGATAAAAAAACAGGGTCTGCGCAGATTGACAGCTACGCAGACCCGTGAAAATATCCGTAGAAGACTAAGCCTGGGCTTCTTCTTCTGAAGCAGCAGCTTCGTTGCTGATTTCACCTTCTGCAACCGGAGCATCTTCGGCCACAGCTGCATCCTCAGCGGCAGGTTCTTCTTCTGCTGCGGGAGGCGTGTTTTTCTTAGCCAGCTCCTCTACCCTTGCCTGGTTGATCTTACGCTCAGACTCCAGCCTGGATTCTTTTGCGCTGGCAGATTTGCTTGCGCTGGCCTGAAAGAATGCCGCGTCTTTCTCTTGTTTACTTTTTTGCCACTCCTCAAACTTCGCGTCCGATTGCTCCTGCGTAATGGCTCCCTTGTTAACCCCTACCTGGAGGTGTTTACGAAGCAATACGCCCTTTCCCTGCAGAAGCGTGCGGGCAGTATCGGTAGGCTGAGCTCCGTTAAAGAGCCATTTCACAGCGCTATCCACTTTCAATACCACCTCGGCAGGATTGGTGTTGGGGTTATAAGTCCCCAGTTTTTCAATAAAGCGACCATCACGTGGTGCTCTGGCATCAGCTACTACGATGTCATACATCGCTCTTTTTTTGCGTCCCCGACGCGCTAACCTGATTTTAACAGCCATTGTTACAGTTTGTTATGGGATCTCGTCCCGACGATTTTTTTAAAATAGGGTGCAAATTTAGTATATAGTTGCTCAATATCAATGGCTTTTGATTAAAAAAGATCCTGCAATGCCCTGCCGGCTGCGTGGTAGCCGCACATACCGTGTACGCCGCCGCCCGGAGGGGTGGACGAAGAGCATATATAGATGCCTTTTGCGGGTGTCCTGTACGGGGAAATGCTCAGCACCGGGCGTGAAAAATGCTGGAAAATGTCCTGGATTCCCCCGTTGATATCGCCGCCCACGTAGTTCGGGTTGTAGCTTTCCAGCTCATTTGCAGAAAAAGTGTGCCTGGCCAGGATCGTGTCCCTGAAGCCGGGTGCAAAGCGTGCGACCTGGTTTTCGATCGCTTCGGTCATGTCTGCTCCTGAACCGTGAGGAACGTGGCAGTAGGCCCAGCCGACGTGCCCCCCTGCCGGCGCACGCGTGCGGTCCGCGATCGTAGGTTGAGAAAAGATCACAAACGGCTTGTCCACGATTTTTCCGCGGGAGGTAAGCAGCTCGCCGCGTGCGATCTCTCCGAAGGTGGGGCCGAGATGGACGGTACCGGCCAGGCGGCATTCCGGGGCTGTAAACGGAGCAGGCTCGCTGAGCGCCCAGTCGATTTTAAAGACCCCCATGCCATACCTGTACCGCTGCAGGCGGCGCCTGTAAAGCTGCGGAAGCCTGTCGCCCATGATTTCCAGGAGCTGGCGGGGCGTTACGTCGAATAATACGGCCCGGGCATGCGGCAGGTCAATGAAAGAGCGGACGTAGCAATTATTCCGGAATTCACCCCCTATGCTTTTGTAATACGACAGGAGCGCCTGCGGGATACGCTGGGCTCCGCCTTTGGGAAAAGGCCAGCCTCCTGCATGGGAAGCACTCATCAGTATCATCGCGATGGCCGACGTGATCGGGTTGCCGAGCGGTTGAAGGGCATGAGCGGCCACCCCGCCCCAGAGACCTTTCCCCGCTTCGGTCCTGAACCGTTTCGCAATCCGGGACGCAGGCAGCAGCGCGTCGGAAGCGAAGCGGGCAAGCTGCAGCGGGTGACGAAATGACGGGAACGGACCCAGAAGATCGGGCAGAAGGTCGTGCAGCCTTTCCGTAAGGGCGCTCATCAGGCTGAGGTAGCAGTTTTTATCGCTGCCCAGGGAGTCTGCAGTCTGTGCCAGAGAAGGGCGGAGAGCAGCCGCAGTACCGTCGTCAAACGGATGGGCCGCAGATATTTCCGGATAGACCCACTCTAGGCCGTGACGGTCGAGAGGTAGGTGCTTAAAAAACGGCGACAGCACTGCCAGGGGGTGTACCGCCGAGCAGATGTCATGCCTGAAGCCGGGAAGCGTGATTTCGGCGGTCCTGGCGCCGCCCCCGGCCGTATCAAGGCCTTCGATCAGCAATACGGAAAGCCCCTCCCGGCGAAGCCTGATGGCTGCCGCCAGCCCATTGGGACCGGAGCCTACTACGATGGCATCATAGCCCTTCTCCGTCATAGGCATGTTGTTTGGAGTCAGTGCAGCATAGCTGCGTGCTCTTTCACGGTATCGATGAAGCAGCGCACCTTATCCGGGTCGGTATCCGGGTAGACGCCGTGACCCAGGTTCGCGATGAAAGGATGCGCGCCGTAAGCCGTCAGCATGTTCTTTGTTTCCCGGCGGATCTGCTCATAGGAAGCATATAAAACGCACGGATCAAGGTTACCCTGCAGCGTTTTGCCGGGGATCAGCGCTTTTGATTCGGCGATGTCCATGTTCCAGTCAAGCCCTACTACGGAGCAGGGGAGCCGGCCGATCGCTTCCCGGGCGAAAAATGCGCCTTTTGCAAAGATGGTAACGGGCACTTCTGTAATAGCTTCACATATCCGGCGAAGGTAGGGAAGCGCATAAGTCTCGTATTGCTGCGGGGATAGAATACCTGCCCAGGAGTCGAAAACCTGGACGAGATCTGCTCCCGCGGCTATTTGCGCCTTCAGATAGGCGATGGTGCTGTCGGTGATCATGCCGATCAGCTGGTGCGCTAATTCAGGGTCGGAATAAAGTATTTTTTTTGCTTCCGAGAAGGTTTTGCTTCCCCTGCCTTCGGTCATATAGCAGAATATGGTAAAGGGGGCGCCGGCAAAGCCGATAAGCGGCACCCGGCCGTTGAGCCGGCTTTTGGTGATCTTTATCGCATCGAGCACATACGAAAGGTCCCGGTGAGGATCGGCTGTGCGCAGCCTGCTGAGATCGGAAGCTTTCCGGATCACTTCGGGGAAATTCGGGCCTCTCTGCTCTACCATTTCATAAGGAAGCCCCATAGCTTCCGGTATCACCAGGATATCGGAGAAGATAATGGCTGCATCCACCCCGAGAATGTCTACCGGCTGAATGGTAACTTCCGCTGCCAGCTCCGGGTTGGTAACCAGGTTGATAAAGCTGCCGGCTTCCCGGCGGACCGCCCTGTATTCGGCGAGAATTCGGCCGGCCTGTCGCATCAGCCATACGGGCGGACGCTGTGTGGCTTCACCCCTGGCTGCACGCAGGAGTAGGTCATTTTGTAATTTCAT
The DNA here is from genome assembly GCA_001724175.1 of Cytophagaceae bacterium SCN 52-12. GTDB lineage: Bacteria > Bacteroidota > Bacteroidia > Cytophagales > Spirosomataceae > Ravibacter. Next base: position 10,593 of record MEDT01000131.1, read on the forward strand.
GGGGCAAAGGTAACGAAAACCCCAGGATGCGTTCTATGATCCGAAGGGCTTTTGATCCCAAAAAAATACCCCGGGAGGATACCCGGGGTGATCATTAAGTTATGCCGGGAACTCCGGCATACCGTTACTTCGATGTCGGTTTTACAGCCGCAGAGCTAACAGCTTTTTTCTCTACTTCACCTTTGAGGAACAAGGTGATGGCAGGTGTCTCGGCGTTGCTCGTTACGGTAATGCTCTTATTGAACGGGCCGGCCGCGGCAGCATTAAAGGTAGCTTTGATCACGCCGGTTTTCCCGGGAGCTACCGGGGTCTTGGTGTATTCGGGCGTGGTGCAGCCGCAGGTAGGCTTCACTTCCGAGAGCACGACAGGAGCATTCCCTGTATTGGTAAATACAAATTCGGTAGTTACCGGCGTCCCTTGCGGGATTTTACCGAAGTTATGTGTTTCTTCTTTGAACTTCATTACCCCTTGCGCAAATCCTGCGGTGACGGCGACAAGGAAGAAAACTGGAATAAAGATTAGTTTTTTCACGGTCTAAAGAAAACGTTTATGATGAAAAGATCGTTTTAGAATAATAACAAAAATCAGGACACAAATGTTGTTTTGAGAGAGGTAAAGTTAAATTAAATAATTTAAACGGGTGCAATTTAAGGATGTTTCTAAATAAAAAATGACCTTGCATCTGTAAATGAATAGCCATCAGCTGTCAGAAATCAGCTATCGGCCCGGGCGGTCCCCGCTGCAACTGACAGTCGGTTTCCGGTGACCGACAGCTATTTCATTAGATAAAAATTTTTGGGCATTCGTCTTTTTGATCGTAATTTGAAGCTGGTTGAAAGTAAAACACCCTTGCAATAAATAAGATGACCTTCAACGAAACCCTGTTTGAAAACGATACTTTAGTGAAGGATAAGGTCTTGCACGATTATCGTGCAGCCGTGGAAAGCCGGGCGGTAGCGGTGCAAGGAAGAAGGGATGTGATGGGCGGAAGGGGGAAGTTTGGTATTTTCGGCGATGGCAAGGAAGTGGCGCAGATCGCGCTTGCCACTTTTTTTGAAAAAGGAGATTTCCGGTCCGGCTACTACAGGGACCAGACCATAGAATACTACACCGGGAACCTGACGTGGCAGCAGCTGTTCGCCCAGATTTATGCCCATACGGACCTGGCGTTTGAGCCGCATACCGGGGGCAGGTCCATGAACGGGCATTTCGCTACACGCTGGATCGACAGTGAAGGCGAGTGGCTGGACCAGACAGCGCTGTATAATTCGGTCTGTGATATTTCGCCGACTGCAGGACAAATTCCGCGCTCGGTGGGCCTGGCCTATGCTTCCAAGCTATACAGAGAGAATCCTGCCCTCGCTTACCTCGATAAATTTTCCAGGAAAGGAAACGAGATCGTATTTGCCACCGTCGGAGATGCCTCCACTTCCCAGGGGATGTTCTGGGAGACGATGAACGCCGCAGGCGTTCTCCAGGTCCCGTTGCTGATGTCCGTCTGGGACGACGGGTACGGTATTTCGGTCCCGGTATCCTACCAGACCACCAAAGGCAGCATTTCCGAAGCTCTCCAGGGATTGAAAAGGGAAGCGGATATTCCCGGCGTCGAAATTTTCCGGGTGGCGGGATGGAACTATCCCGAACTGATCGAGACCTACCGGACGGCCGTGGAAATATGCAGGAAGGAGCATGTGCCCGTACTGGTGCATGTAGATGAGCTTACCCAGCCTACAGGCCACTCATCGTCGGGGTCGCATGAAAGATATAAGTCGAAAGAACGGCTTGCCTGGGAGGCCGAATATGATTGCAACGCCCAGTTCAGGACGTGGATCCTTCAGAACGGTGTCGCCACCGAGGAGGAGCTGGAAACCATTGAAAAAGAGGCGAAAGCAAAAGTAAAAGCAGCTCGCGATGAAGCGTGGAGCGCATACCGCCAGTCTTATAAGGAAGACCAGGAATCGGTAAGCGCGCTGCTGAAGAGCCTGATCCGCGAAACGGAAAATAAGGAGGAAATGACGGAGGTGGCCAGGCAGCTTTCCGCCGTCCAGTTCCCGATCCGGCGGGATTTTATGCACGCTGCATCAAAGGCGCTGAGAATTGTCCGGGACGAGGAAGCGCCTTCCAAGAGTGCCTTGAAGGCCTGGATAGCACGAGCCAGGAAGGCCAATGAAGAACGGTTCAACACTTTCCTTTATGCTTCCGGGAAGCAATCGCCCCTGCAGGTAGCGCCTGTCGCTCCCCTCTACGAGAGCGATCCGGCCAGGGTAGACGGCAGGGAGATCATCCGTGACTATTTTGACGCCTTGTTTGCAAAAGACCCGCGTGTGGTAGCCCTCGGCGAAGACATAGGGCTGATCGGCGACGTTAACCAGGGCTTTGCAGGCCTGCAGGAAAAGCACGGAGAGATCAGGATCACCGATACCGGCATCCGGGAAACCACCATCATAGGCCAGGGGATCGGGCTCGCTATCCGGGGGCTGCGCCCTTTGGTAGAAATTCAGTATTTTGATTATACTTATTATACGCTTGCAACGCTGACCGACGACCTGGCATGCCTCAGGTACCGCACGGCGGGCGGACAGCAGGCGCCGCTCATTATCCGGACCCGGGGACACCGGCTTGAAGGCATATGGCATTCGGGCTCGCCGGTCGGGACCATGCTGAGCAGCCTGCGCGGACTGCACGTGGTGGCCCCGCGCAACTTCACCCAGGCGGCAGGTTTGTACAACACGCTTTTCAGGGGAATGGACCCTGCCCTCGTTATCGAGCCGCTGAATGCATACCGTCAAAAGGAGCTTCGTCCCTCCAATCTGGGAGAATATTACATTCCCCTGGGGCAGCCGGAGATCCTGAGGGAAGGTAATGATGTGACGATAGTTACCTACGGGTCTATGTGCCGTATCGTGCTCGATGCGGCAGCGCAGCTCGAAAAGACAGGTATCGACGTAGAAGTGATAGATGTTCAGACACTGCTGCCCTTCGATATCGATCACCGGATCGTGGAGTCGGTCAAAAAAACCAGCCGCGTGATCTTTGCAGATGAGGATGTGCCGGGCAGCGCAAGCGCCTATATGATGCAGCAGGTACTGGAAGAACAGCAGGCCTACAGGTGGCTGGACTCCGCTCCCCGGACGATTTCGGCAAAACCGCATCGCCCTGCTTACGGATCTGACGGAGATTATTTTTCAAAGCCCAACGCCGATGAAATATTCGACAGGGTATATGCGTTGATGCAGGAGTCGGCGCCCGACAGGTTTCCACCGATCCTGTAGTCGTCGCTCCAACTTTTGCATGCGGGAGCGGGTCCTGTAGCAAAGCATCTGTTTCTCCATACCGTCTGCAGCCTGTTGTACCATGAAATTTCACCTCAGATCTATTGCTGTTCTTATTTTATTACTCGCAGCTATGCCCGGATCCGGTCAGAACACAGTCAAAAACTATGATTCGGAATGGAATGAGGTTGAAGATTTTGCAAAAAAAGGATTGCCTCAGTCCGCCCTGAGGGAAGTTAATAAAATTTATGCGCTGGCAAAAAAGGAAAACCAGGACGCACAGGTAATTAAATCGCTGGTATACAAGCTGAATCTCCAGACAGAGCTGAGAGAAGATTACCACGACTTTGCGATCAGTTCTCTCAAAGAGGAGATTGAAGCGGCGAAAGAGCCGGCGAAGTCGATACTCCATGCGCTGCTCGCCGACGCCTACCGGAACCGGTATGAATCGCTCCGGTGGCAGCTTATGGGGAGAACGGCGGTAGCCGGCCCGAAGACGGACGATCCGGATACCTGGTCGGCAACTGATTTCATGGATGCCATCGGCAGCGCCTACATTCAATCCGTCAGGCAGGAGCCGCTGCTTAAAGCAACCAGGTTAGAGCCTTTTGACGCTATTATCACCAAGGGGAATGCACGGCAGCTGCGCCCTACCCTTTATGATCTCCTGGTGCACAAGGCGCTGACCTTCTTTACCAGCGAAGAGCGTACCATCAGCAAGCCGGCCTATGCCTTTGAGATAAATACGCCGGAAGCGTTTGCCGATGCGGCTGTTTTTGCGAGAGCCGCTTTCCTGAATAAGGATTCTCTTTCGCTCGATTACAGGGCCCTGCGGCTCTACCAGAAATTGCTGCTGTTTCATCTGAATGACAATGACCCGGCGGCATTGATCGACGCCGATATCCAGAGAATAGCATACGTATACCGGAAGTCAGTACATCCCGAAAAAGAGCAGCTCTACCGGGCGGCGCTTAAACGCGTTGCACAGAAATACGGGTCAGACCCGGCGTCTGCGCAGGCCTCCTTTCTCCTGGCGCAATGGTATGTAGAGAAAGCGGGCACCTACCAGCCTTACGGCGATACGACCTACCGGTATGCAGCCGTCACCGCATCTGGTATAGCCGATTCGGTCAGCAGGAGATTTCCCGATTCGGAAGGAGGTATCAACCTGCATAACCTGAAGCTGAGGGTCGAAGAAAAGCAGCTGCTTTTCAATATAGAGAAAGTGAATATCCCGGGGAAGCCGCTACGGGTTTCCGTTCAGTATAAAAACACGGAGAAAGCCTATTTCAGAGTTATAAAAGCAACGGAACGTCTTCGGGAAATCCTGTTCAGGGACGGCCAGGATAAGCTGCTGGAGGCTTTGACGAAGGAGCCAGTTGTAAAGCAGTGGGATCAGCACCTCCCCGATACGAAAGATTTCCAGACGCACCGTACAGAGGTAAAAGCCGACCCGCTTCCCGTCGGGGAGTATTACCTGGTAGCCTCCACAGGTCAGAAGTTGGATGCAGCGGGTCAGGCCCGCTCATTCGCGGCATTTTACGTGTCCAATATTTCGTATGTCAGCCTCCGGGATGACTATTTCATATTGCACCGTGAAACAGGCCAGCCCCTGGAAGGAGTGAAGGTGCAGACCTGGTATCAGCGCGCCAGGAACAATGCTTCAGGCTATATAAGGGAAAAAGGAGAAGCCTACACTACTGACAAGAACGGGTATTTCAGGCTCGAACGGGGAAGCTCACAGAACAGGAACGTTTTTTTCCTGGAATTAACAGGGAAAGAGGATCACCTGAAAATAGACGAGCAGCAATTCGTGCCGATCACGAGAATAGTGCCGGAGAAGGAAAAAAAGGATGAACAACGGATGTTCTTCTTTACCGACAGGTCTATTTACCGTCCCGGCCAGCCCCTTTACTTTAAAGGGATCCTGTTAAACAAAAAGGCGGGAGAGCAACGCTCCGACATCATTCCGGACCGGCAGGTGACGGTCCGTCTTTTTGACAGGAATTCGCAGGTAGTCGATTCCGTCCGCCTTACCACGAATGAGTTCGGCTCAGTATCCGGGACATTTCAGCTGCCTGCAGGAGGTATTGGCGGGCAGTTCCGGATAGAAGCTTCGCAGATCAGGGGCTCCTCCTATTTTAGCGTTGAGGAATACAAGAG
>MEDT01000132.1 GCA_001724175.1 Cytophagaceae bacterium SCN 52-12
CCGAAACATTTTGGCCAGTCGGGGCATCCCATTCCGGCGCCGGTCGCCCTTACAATACCGCCGATAAGTATCAGCAGGTAAAGGGTAACAAGCGTCCAGGCTGCCCACCGTTTATACCTGGCAATAATCCTGTCATTAATGACCGGTTTTAAATTGGTCATTATAATTCTGGGACTCGATTTGCTTCTCTTCAGCTATCAAAGCGTTGTCACTGGGGAAATTAGATTCCGGAGTCACCGAATGAGGCACGGTTTGAGGAATAAAATCCTCCTTAGCGCCCGGCTTGCTGTAATCGTATGGCCAGCGATAAACGGCTGGAATTTCACCCACCCAGTTACCATGCCCCGGGTTATCAGTCGTCCATTCAAGAGTGGTGGACCTCCAGGGGTTCATCGGAGCCTTACGGCCTTTGAAAATGCTGGTAAAGAAGTTGAACAGGAATATAAACTGCGCAGCGAAAGTAAAGATCGCAGCGACGGTTATAAACGTATTCATATCTGAGAATACGCTGGTGAAGTCGTAGCTTGTAAACTGGTAGTACCTGCGGGGGAAGCCGGCAATACCTACATAGTGCATCGGCACGAAAATCAGGTACAAACCTACAAAGGTCAGCCAGAAATGTATCTGCCCCAGCGTCTGGTTCATCATCTTGCCGTACATCTTGGGGAACCAGTGGTAAACTCCTGAGAACAGCCCGAATGCGGCGGCGGCTCCCATGACCAGGTGGAAGTGCGCTACCACGAAATAAGTATCGTGCAGCTGGATATCGAGCGCGCTGTTCCCGAGTATGATGCCCGTCAGACCACCCGATACGAAAAGCGACACCATCCCGATCGAGAACAGCATAGCCGGGGTAAAATGCAGGTTACCTCTCCACATCGTGGAAATATAGTTAAAAGCCTTTACCGCCGAAGGGACCGCAATGATCAGGGTGAGAAACATGAATATCGATCCGAGGAACGGGTTCATGCCCGTCACGAACATATGATGCGCCCATACTATAAATGAAAGGAAGGCGATCCCCAGCATGGATGCGATCATCGCACGGTAGCCGAAGATAGGCTTACGCGAATTCGTCGCTATCACTTCCGACGTAATACCCAGCGCAGGGAGAATCACGATGTAGACCTCAGGGTGACCGAGGAACCAGAAAAGATGCTGAAAAAGAATGGGGCTTCCGCCTACATTTGAAAGCGCCTCGCCTCCGATATAGATTTCGGACAGGAAGAAGCTCGTACCGAAAGAACGGTCAAAAATCAGCAGGAGCGCCGCCGAAAGCAGAACAGGGAAAGAAATAAGTCCCAGGATCGCCGTAATCAGGAATGACCAGATCGAAAGCGGCAGACGGCTGAACGTCATTCCCCGTGTTCTGAGGTTAATAATGGTCGTAATATAATTTACACCCCCCAATAGCTGGGAAACAATGAACAAAGCAATACTGACCAGCCAGAGGGTCATTCCCAGTCCCGAACCCGGGCTCGCCTGCTGGAGGGCGCTCAATGGCGGGTAGATCACCCAGCCCCCGGCGGCAGGCCCCGTCTGGAGAAACATCGAGACAAACATGATGAGACCGGCTACAAAGAAGAACCAGTAGGACAGCATATTCATAAAACCCGACGCCATATCCCTCGCCCCGATCTGGAGAGGGATCAGGAAGTTACTGAACGTTCCGCTCAGCCCGGCCGTCAGTACAAAAAATACCATGATAGTCCCGTGCATGGTCACCAATGCCAGGAAAAACTCCGGCTGTATCTTGCCGGTGTCGGTAATCCACCCGCCGAGAACAGGCCTCAGCCAGGAAAGGTCTGCTTCCGGAAAACCAAGCTGGATACGGAACAAAACCGAGAGCGTAATACCCAGCACAGCCCATAAAATCCCCGTTATAAGAAATTGTTTGGCTATGGTTTTGTGATCTTCCGAGAAAATATACTTTCTCCAGAAGCTCAGCTCGTGGTGCTCATGCTCCTCTGTATGACCGTGCTCAACTACTTCTACAACTGACATATCTCTTGCAATGTTATTCGGATAACTCTATAAAATATAAATAGAAACAAATACCTGTTTAAGCTTATTCCGCGCTTGCAGTCTGCTCACCGACATATTTGGCGGCTTTTGCTTTCAGGTTCGCCGGCACTCTATCCAGATATTCCGGATAAGTTTTAAGGAAAGGCTGCTGGGAAGCGATCCATTTCTGGTAAGATTCCTCGTCCTCAACAACCAACACCATCTTCATCCCAAAATGTCCTTGTCCACAAACTTCTGTACATGCAATTTCGTATTTAAAATCCGGATTACCCAATTCGGCCCGCATCTGTTCCGTGGTTTTGTCGGCCACGAACCAAAACTTGGTAGGCATTCCCGGCACCGCATCCATCTTCACACGCATATGGGGAATAAATACGCTGTGCAGCACGTCGCGGGCCCGGATCTTCAGAAGAACCGGCCGGTTTACCGGTATGTGCAGCTCGCTGGGATTTGTAAAGTCATCGAAAGAAGTTTCGTCCGTGAAATCGATCCCTACCTCGTTCTGCGCGTCGATCAGCCGGTAATCGTAGTTCCCCAGCTTGTTGTCGTCTATTCCTCCGTAACGGGCGATCCACCCGAACTGCTTCCCTGTAATTTCGATCACTTCTGCATCTTCCGGAGCCTCCGACGTAATGTCGCTCCACGCTTTCCAGCCGGTCAACACCAATATGGCCATTACCACGGCCGGGACAGTAGTCCACACCAGTTCAAGACGGTGATTTTCCGGGTAGAACGATGCGCGCTTTCCTTTCTGGTACCTGTATTTCCAGGCAAAAAAGAACAGCGCCGTATTGACCAGCATAAACGGGATGGTCAGAAGCCCCATCGAGAACCAGAACAGATCGTCTGTCCTTCTTCCGTGTATGGAAGACGCCTCGGGTAAATAGAACTTCGTAGAGTGAAGATAAGACCATGTGATAGCAACGAACCCGACGACGATCAACACTAAAAACATCCAGGCGTTTACCTGATTCGCTCTGCCGGGTTCTTCAGGATAAGAGTTGGAAGGATTGAGCCCTTTGACAACACCGGTCAGCTTTCCCAACACGACAAGCGCCAGGACAACTGCAACCAAAACAAGAAGGACAAGTAAAAGCTCCATAATATAATCTACTATAAACCGAAACGCTATTCAATATCGTGATAAAGTGACTCCTGCAGCATCGGGTGATGCGGTGCGATCAGCTTCGCTTTCTCCAGCTGGCTTGCGACAGTCCAGATAAAGGCGCTGGCGAAAAGGGCGAAACAGCCTACTTCAAACGGGCCGATGGTGCCGTGCGCCCCAACCGTACCGGGCATGATGTTGTTGAAGAAATCTATATAATGTCCAATAATGACAAACCAGCAGGCCAGCTTGAGTATAACCGGCGTACGCTTGGAATCACGGGTCATCAGCAACAGGAACGGGAATACGAAATTGACGATGATGTTGACAAAGAACAAGGTTTTGTAAGCGCCTCCGTAGCCATTGAAACGCTCCCAGAAATAAACGACCTCTTCCGGGATATTAGCGTAGTAATACAGCAGGAACTGGGCAAACCAGACGTATGTCCAGAAGATGGTAAAGGCGAACACAAATTTTCCGAGATCATGGAGGTGGCTCGCATTCAACGCTTTAAGATAACCATTCTCCTTAAGCGTGACCACTATCAGCACAATGGTAGCCAGCCCGGTTACATGCCAGTTGGCCAGCGTGTACCATCCGAACATCGTACTGAACCAGTGCGTGTCGATCGACATGATGAAATCCCAGGCGGAAGTAGATGAGGTAACGGCAAAGAAAACCAGGAAAATCACCCCGAATTTCACCTGCTTGTGATAGTTGTCCAGGCCTCCGACCAGGTCCTCATCCAGGGAGGCATTCCTGAGCATACGCCACAGACCATACCATCCTGCAAAATATACAACCAGCCTTATCAGGAAAAAAGGCGTATTGAGATATCCCTTCTTTCCGTTGATGATAGGATCGAAGTCGGGACTGTTCGGATCGTAGAGGCTGGAATGCGTCCAGTGAAACAAATCATGGCCTCCGAAAAGGAAGGTAAGAAGCATGACCACGCCAGTAACAGGCAAAAATGCAGGCATCGCTTCCGGGATCCTCTTGAATACTGCCGACCAGCCGGCCTGCGCCAGGTAATTATAAGACAGCCAGAACATACCGGCAACGGATATCCCGGTAAAGAAGATGCCGTTCAGCCATAAGTTGGCCCAAACTCTTTTGATCCAGTGATAACCATGTCCGTGATCGTCGCCGCCATGCGCTCCGTGCCCGTCTGCCGCATGCGCAACGTCATGCCCATGACCGCCCGAAGCCATTAGATAAACCCCTAACAGGATCAAAACGATACCCACAGCTGCGAGAATGAATAGCTTCTTCTTGGCCGCCGCCGTAAATACGAATTGCTCGTCTATCGAAGGTATGGAATGTACTGCTGATGCCATTGGAAATATAAATAACGCTTATTTCAATAGATTAAGATCCCTTTTGCAACTTTTGCACATAATGCACGATTTTCCATCTTTCTTCAGGATTGACCTGCGAACCGTGAGGCCACATCCTTGCTTTTCCAAACGTGATCACATGAAAAATATGACCTTCCGATAAGTTCTTCATCGCATCAGAAGTATAATTAGGCACCCCTTTATAGGTAGCCCCCACTTTGCCGTCGCCGGCCCCGCTCGCTCCGTGGCAATGCTGGCAATACCTCTGGTAGAGCACCTGCCCTTCAGCCAGGACTGCGTCTGTCTTCGGGATCGGGTTCTTCAGCACGCGCGAAGCGATTTCTATGCTGTCGGCGGGGATATTGTAAATCATCAGGTCGCGGCTTACTGAATCCCCTTCGCCGAACTGTGTTTTATAATTCCTCCTGGCTACCGTTCCTTCGACAGGCAGGAACAGGTTGGAGCCCTGCGGATTGAAAGGATTCTTCTTTACCTGCTTGTAAGGTTCGTAGCCTACCGGATCGTACATATTGGGTGCGAACTGCTTACCCGGGTTGTTAGGATCTTTTCCACAGGATGTAAACAGAACAACGCCCAATAAACACCCGCCGATAGATTTGGCCAAAATATTCATACTCATCATTGGTAGCCTTTAAAATTGCTTAAGGTTAACTTCTTCTGCCCCGTTATCCCTTAGCACCCTTGCAATCTCATCTTCCGACAGCCTGTTGCTGTGGAGATCGATAGCCATTACAAATTTATTATCTGTAGCACGCCTGTCAAAAAGCTGTGGATACGGATCCGGCTTAAGGCCGTTTGTAATCAGAAAAGTAATCACCATTCCGAAAGCGGTGAAAAGTACGGTCCCTTCAAATGCTATCGGAATATAGTTAGGAATTGAAATAGGATCTTTCCCCCCTACGATCATAGGCCAGTCAATACCCATTGTCCAGATCATCAGCGTCAGAACCGCCGAGCAGCCGGTCAGACCGAACAGGAATGCCGCAATACCGATCTTCGTTCTCGGATGGCCGAGCGCATGATCCAGACCGTGGATGGGAAACGGTGTATAAACTTCCTTGATCTTAACCCCTTCCTTGCGGATCTTCGGAATAGCGTGGAGGAGCACATCGTCATCATCGTAAACCCCCACTAAAAACTTGCCGCTTAATGCTGCCATTTCTATTTAATATGCGGTTCAATAATCAGTTTAAATCCCAGAACTATCTTATTCCATCAATCTTCCACTACCGTTGCGCGCGGCTTGGCAACCCCGCTGATCTTCTCAGGCAATCTTTCGGATGAGGAACGAAGGACGGCCTTCACTTCCGCCATATTCACCACCGGCAGGTATTTCGAAAACAAAAGGAACAGCGTAAAGAATAACCCGAAAGAGAAGATATAATCCCCGATGTCATACATGGTAGGGGAAAACATGCTCCAGCTGGACGGGAGATAATCGCGGTGGAGGGAAGTAACGATGATTACAAAGCGCTCAAACCACATCCCGATATTGACGATCACCGAGATAAAGAAGGTCCATGTCACGCTTCTCCTCAGTTTCCTCGACCAGAAAAGCTGCGGCGAGATCACGTTGCAGGTCATCATGGCCCAGTAGGCCCACCAGTATGGGCCGCCCATCCTGTTAAGGAAGGCGTAGCTCTCATATTCAACCCCTCCGTACCATGCGATAAAAAACTCTGTTATATAAGCGATACCTACGATCGACCCCGTCAGGGTGATGATCTTGTTCATGGTCTCGATATGCTCGATGGTAATATAGTCCTCGAGCTTGTAGACCACCCGCGTAATGAGCATAAGGTTCTGAACCATCGCAAAACCCGAGAAGATCGCCCCGGCCACAAAGTAAGGCGGGAAAATAGTGGTGTGCCAGCCGGGTATCACCGACGTAGCGAAGTCCATACTAACGATGGTGTGCACCGAAAGCACCAGCGGGGTGGAAAGTCCCGCCAGGATGAGGCTGACATACTCATAGCGCGCCCAGGTTTTAGCCGAACCGTTCCAGCCCATGGAGAAAGCGCCGTAAAAAAAGCGGGATACTTTGTTGGTCGTGCGGTCTCTGATGGTGGCCAGGTCAGGGATAAGACCTATGTACCAGAAAACCAGGGAAACGGAGAAATAAGTACTGATGGCGAAAACGTCCCAGACAAGAGGGGAATTGAAGTTAACCCACAATGAACCGAAAGCGTTCGGAAGCGGCAGCGCCCAGTAGGCCAGCCAGGGCCTTCCCATGTGCATCAGGATAAACGACGCGGCGCAGATCACGGCAAAGATCGTCATCGCTTCCGCCGCGCGGTTGATGGAAGTCCTCCATTTCTGGCGGAAAAGCAGAAGAATCGCAGAAATCAACGTACCGGCGTGACCGATACCCACCCACCAAACGAAGTTCGTGATATCCCAGGCCCAGCCTACAGTCTTGTTCAGACCCCAAACCCCGAGACCTTCCCACCAGGTCCAGGCCAGACAGTAGGTACCATATGCCAAAACAATAAGAGAAAGACCAAATGCTAATTTCCATTCCTTGGTCGGTTTGGCCTCAACATGCCGACAGATATCTTCCGTGATATCGGCGTAGGTCTTACCACCTGTAACCAAAGGGGTCCTTACCGGAGAAGTAACTTGCATAATCTGAACTAATATCTGGTACTATTAAATATTCGTATTTTCAAAACTGCCTGATTCGTATTATGCCTGAGGCGATGCTTCTTTCTCCTTATTACGGATCTTCGTCAGGTAAGAAATCTGCGGCCGCACGTTGATCTCGCTCAGGACGTGGAAGGCCCTTGCCTTTTCCTCAACGGCCAGGAGCTTGGAAATCCGGCTGTCGGGATCGTTCATATCGCCGAACACGATGGCATCGGTCGGGCAGGAAGATGCGCAAACCACATCCAGGTCCTCGTCAGTGACCCTTCTCCTCTCCTTCTTCGCACGAAGCTTGGCCTCCTGGATCAGGTGAACGCACATAGAGCACTTCTCTATAACCCCGCGCGACCGGACCGTCACCTCAGGGTTGATCACCATCTTGCCAAGGTCATTGTTAAAGTGGTAATCGAAATTATCGTTGTCGAAATATTTGAACCAGTTGAAGCGGCGTACCTTGTAAGGACAGTTGTTGGCGCAATAACGCGTACCCACGCAGCGGTTGTATGCCATCTGGTTCAGCCCCTCCGAGCTGTGCGTGGTAGCAAGCACCGGGCAAACCGTCTCGCAGGGCGCATTGTTGCAGTGCTGGCACATCATCGGCTGGAAGGTAACCTCCGGATTTTCGGAAGCGACTTCCATCGCGCTGTAATTTCCTATTTCACCGTCGCTGCTGTAGTAACGGTCGATGCGCATCCAATGCATCTCACGGGCATTGATCACTTCCTGCCTGCCTACTACCGGTATATTATTTTCTGCATTACAGCTTACAACGCATGATCCGCAGCCAAAACACAGGTTAAGGTCTACGACCATACCCCAGGAGTGGTTTTTGTATTCGTGACCATTCCACAGGGATATATCGGTCGGATCAACGGGACCTTCGGCCGTCTGGATTTTCGGGAAGAACCTTCCCGCAGTTACATCTTTCTGGTATTCTCCCAATATGGTCTCCTGCAGCACCGATTTACGGTTCATCACGGTGTTGTGCGTCTGCGTCTGGGCGATCTGCCTGAAGCCCCCGGTTTTGGAAACATTGACCACACCGGGCGCATAGCTGACATATCCTTCGGTAACGGCTGCGAAAGGATAGATATTTTTACCTACCCCGTTGGCGGCTTTACCTGCTTTCTCCCGGCCATACCCGATCGCCACCGACACTGTGTCGTTAGCCTGTCCGGGCTGAACAAGCACGGGCAGCTCTACCGATTTCCCGTTAAGCTCGATGCTGATCACATCTCCCTGCTTCACATTCAGATCAGTAGCTGTTTTCTGAGAAAGCCCGGCATAGTTGTCCCAGCAGGCTTTGCTCACCGGCTCAGGGAATTCCTGAAGCCAGGGGTTATTGGCCATGGATCCGTTCCCGATGCCGACCTTTTCATAGATAGCCAGCTCCAGCCCGGAATTATTCGGCGTATAACGTTTCCCGATCGACTGGGCAGCCGCGGCTAGATCTCCGCTGAAAGCTGCGGCTCCCGATACTGCGGGCGCTTTCGCCAACTCGAAGACGCCGTCATGCAGGGATTTGATCCAGAACTGTGAAAAATCGGTCTGACCGGAAAGCGGGTAAATGTTCCGGCGCCAGTATTGCTTGATATATTCGTGGAAGTCGGTGCTTTCCGCACCGGCCCACTTCAGCAGGCTCTCCTGTGCCTGGCGGGTGTTGTATATGAGGTTGATCGTGGGCTGCCCGAGGCTGAAATGGCCTGCTTTCGGTTCTGCATCATCCCACGACTCCAGGTAATGCGGAGCAGGGGCTACATATCCCAGAAGGCTGCCCGTTTCGTCTGCCCTGTCGGCAAAAGTAACGCTCAGCTCTACCTTGGGCAGCGCTTCCGCCAGCTCGGCGCCTCGCGGATGATCATATACCGGGTTAGCCTTATAGAAGAAAACAGCCTTTACTTTCCCGCCTTTTACATCGTTGACAAACTGGTTGAAAGCGACGTCATTCCCCTGGCGAAGGTTATCCGGGTTGTCGAGATCGATCGTTACGCCGTAGCTTCCCAAAAGACTGTTGATCGCATTCACTACTACCTGCACCGACGGGTCGTTTATCCCCGAAACAACGAGCGCGGCTCCCTTAGCTGCCAGCAGATCGTTAACTGCCTTGTCCAGGTTTGCAACTTCCAGCGCAGCGCCGGAAACCGGGGTTCCTCCCAGCTTGGCAGCCAGCTTATTGTACAGGTTCACAGCCACCAGGCCCAGTTGAGAAGGCTTTACCGGAGTTCTGTAGTCTGCGTTTGAGCCTGTGAGCGAAAGAACCGACTCAAACTGGTAATGCCGGGACATCTCTCTTTTCCCTCCTTCCGAGCTGCTCACCTTCCTTGTCTGGCCATATTGGCCGGAATAGGTATCCGGAGCAATCCAGGTACCCAGGAAATCGGCGTCTATGCTGACGATAACTTTTGCTTTCGAAAAATCATATCCCGGTAAAACCGCCTTTCCGAACGACTGGCGATTGGCTTCCACCAAAGCTGCCGCGGAATTCGTATCGTACACCACATGTGTTGTGGTAGGATATTTTGCTGTAAAATCAGCGATCACAGCCTTTGTGGAAGGGCTGAGAATCGTGGAAGAAACAATGCGGATATCGCCTCCCGAAGCCGCTATGGAGCCGAGCCTGGCAGCGATCTCCTTGTCGATCGTATCCCAATCGGTCGCCGATCCGCCCTTATGAGGGCCTTTCAGCTTTTCTATATCGTAAAGGTTAAGCAGGGATGCATGCACTCTGGCGCTGGCGCCGCAGGATGCTCCTGACAACTTATTACCTTCTATTTTGATAGGCCGCCCTTCACGCGTTTTAACGAGTATACTGGCATAATCCCCTCCTTCTGCATAGGTCGACGCATACCAGTTGGCAATGGTCGGGTATTCGTCAACAGGCTTGTTGACATAAGACACGGCTTTACGTACAGGAGCCTCACATGAGGCCAATGAAACCGCCGCCATTCCAAAACCCAGTACTTTCAGAAAATCCCGGCGATGGGAACCTGTTCCGTCCGATAGGTGCTCATAAGAAATCTCACCTTCGGCAGGGGCATTGAATTCCTTCTCCGAGCTCTTAATGAAGCTTTCTTCATTTCTCAGCTCTTCAAGCCCTTTCCAGTACCGTTTCGTATTATTTTCCATAAATCCTTTTCAATACTTCTATATTCGGAGAACTCTATCAACCTAAATTCTTAATAGTGACATTTTGAACATTCCAGGCCGCCTATGTCGGCTACTTTCAATGCTCCCTTGCCTTCTTCCTCGTGAATCTGAACCAGCTTGTCGTAGTAGGCGTTTCCTTTCGAATTCACATCAGTGGTACGGTGACAATCGATACACCATCCCATCGTCAGAGACGAGCGCTGCTCTACCACCTCCATTGTCTTGATGTCTCCGTGGCAGGTCTCACACTCCAGGCCGCCGACATTGACGTGCTGCGAGTGGTTAAAATAGGCCAGGTCAGGCAGGTTGTGCACGCGCACCCACTCGATAGGCTGGTTATTTTCTATAGCCGCATATATTTTCTGGATCTCGGGAGATTCTCTCTTGACCACCCCGTGACAGTTCATACAGATATTGGCGGCGGGAATAGTAGCCGCACGGCTCTTGTTCACGCCAGTATGGCAATAGTTACAGTCGATCTCGTATTCCCCGGCATGAAGCTTATGAGAGAAAGCAATAGGCTGCTTGGGGGCATATCCCTGCTGAACACCTACATTGAAGGCCCCGTCGAGGGTAGTTTTTATAACCAAAAGCAGGAATACCCACGCTGTGGCCGACAAAATTGCGGGATGGCGGACCGTACGGCCTGCCAGATCTTTGAAAGAGGATCCCCCGGGAACCTGCTCCGCTTTCTCGCCTCCTATTGTCCGGGAAAGGACGTTCAAGACCACAAGCAGCACTACCGAAAGCAGCACCACCACCACTACCAGCACTACCAGCAGCACTATAAACAGCGTCGAAGGCCCTTCCGCCTGTGCAGAACCCGCACCACCCGGCGCGCCGGCCACCGGCGCTACAGCAGCCTGGGCGTTTGCATCTTCCACATAAGCCAGGATATTCTTAACATCATCATCCGAGAGCGTAGGAAAGCTCGTCATCGGAATCTTGTTATATTCGTTGTAAATCTTGACCGCCTCCGCATCCCCGGCTGCTACCATGGCCTGCGAGTTACGGATCCATTTTACGAGCCAGGCGAAGTCGTGCCTTTTATGGATATCTTTCAACCCCGGTCCGACCGACTTGGCAGAGCTCGTCTCATGACAAGAGGAACAGTTGGATTTAAACAATGATTCTCCCTTCGCAACATCACCTTCAGGTCCCGGTGCAGCCGCCACAGCAGAGTCTTCCCCGGCCTCCTGCGCATGCAAAGGCGCTATATTGGCAAAAACCAAAAAAGCGAGAAAGAATAGAAAGGAACTGCAATTAGATATGAAGCTGGTCGGGTAAGGACACTTACAGAAAGAGTAAAAATTCCTACAAATTGAATTCATAGTCCACAATACATTATACTTATCCCGCAAAACTAATGCACGAATTTCTTTCCGCAAAAGTATTCATACCTTATTTTGGGCGGGTGTCTTATTTATATTTTTTCTAATCTAATACGATTTCAGAAGGAAAATCCGGAGAAATCACAATATAAGAAATGTACAATTTTCAAACGAAAAGATTATCCATTTGCGGTGCAGTTTCCGGGTAATATCTGCCGCCGGAAACCGATCGCCCCGCACCCTTCCCCGAAAGTTTTTACCGGGAAAAGGAGGCTCGGACAGGCGGACAGAAACAACAGGGCCAGATTAATAATTTGCAAAAATATATTAACATCATGCAAAAGAATAAAAAACCAGCTACAGCTTCGGCAGCTCCTTACACAGTGAAAAATTTCTCCCTTGTACTAACCCGCCGGATCTAACGGTCGGCAACATATGAACGCATTGTAAAATACCGGGCGGGAGCAAACAAAACCACCCGGTTCGATAATCGAACCGGGCGGTTTTGTTTACTCTGAGGTTCCGAGCGGATTCGAACCGCTGTACAAGGTTTTGCAGACCTCTGCCTAGCCACTCGGCCACGGAACCGGGATCCGGGAACTTTACCAGTTATCCGGTAAAGTTCCCGGAAAATCATCAGGCTTCTTCGTCGCTGCCTCCTTTGTTACCGGAAGCTGCCGCTTTAGCTGCCTTTTTTTCGGATTGCTCCATTTTGGTCTTCAGAGCAGAAAGAATATCTATATCGCCTAACGTCGACTTTTCAGCTTCTTTCAATACATTTTCTGATCTGGCAGGCGCAGCCTTCTTCACAGCTTTTTCCGCTTCTGTAGGCTGCTGCCATGATTTGGTATGCGACAGTACGATCTTCTTATCGTCTTTCGAGAACTCCAGCACAACAAAGTCGAGGCTTTCTCCGACTTCCGCCGACGAGCCGTCTTCTTTCGCCAGGTTTTTGATGGTAGAAATACCCTCAATACCGTAAGGAAGTTCCAGAACTGCTATTTTATCGCCTTTAGAAACGATGGTGCTGCGGTGCGTGCTTCCTACCTCGAACAGGGTTTCGAAAGTATCCCACGGGTTAGCTTCCAGCTGCTTGTGGCCCAAAGCCAGACGACGGTTTTCGGTGTCAAGCTCAAGCACTACTACATCCAGGTTCTCACCTACCTTCACAAAATCCGAAGGATGCTTCACTTTTTTGGTCCATGACAAATCGGAAACGTGTACCAGTCCGTCAATTCCCTCTTCCAGCTCGATGAAAAGACCGAAGTTGGTAAGGTTACGCACAAGACCGGTATGGGTTGTACCGACAGCATATTTATCTTTAAGACCCGGCTGATTCCAGGGATCTTCCGTCAGCTGCTTGATACCGAGCGACATTTTGCGCTCCTGGCGGTCGAGCGTCAGGATAACGGCTTCGATTTCGTCACCGACTTTCAGGAACTCCTGGGGATTACGCAGGTGCTGCGACCAGGACATTTCCGAAACGTGGATCAGGCCTTCAACACCGGGCAGGATCTCAAGGAATGCCCCGTAATCGGCCACATTCACTATACGTCCTTTCACCTTTGATCCGACCTGTATATCCTCGGCAAGAGAATCCCAGGGGTGAGCCTGGAGCTGCTTCAGACCGAGAGAGATACGCTTCTTCTCATCGTCGAAGTCAAGCACCACAACGTTGAGCTTCTGATCAAGCGACAGCAGCTCCGAAGGGTGGCTGATACGTCCCCACGAAATATCGGTGATGTGCAGAAGACCGTCTACACCACCCAGATCGATGAACACCCCGAAATTGGTCATGTTCTTGATCACACCTTCCAGTACCTGGCCCTTTTCGAGGTTGGTCAGGATCTGCTGGCGTTGCTCCTCGAGATCTTTTTCGATAAGAACCTTGTGAGATACGACTACGTTGTCGTTGGTGTTGTTGATTTTCACAACCTTCACCTCCATTACCTTGCCAACAAAAACATCAAAGTCCCTGATTGGCTTAACATCTATCTGTGAACCGGGCAGGAAGGCCTCGATCCCGAAAATATCTACAATCAAACCTCCTTTGGTGCGACGCTTCACATGCGCTTCTATCACAAGATCTTCTTCGTGCGACTTGTGAATGTTGCTCCACGCTGTAATAACCTTCGCTTTCTTGCGGGACAATACCAGCTGTCCCTGCGCATTTTCCTGGCTTTCTACGAAGACTTCGATTTCGTCCCCGATTTTCAGGTTCCCGATTTCACGGAACTCGTTAAAAGAAACGATACCGTCAGATTTGAAGCCGATGTTGAGAATGACCTCGCGATCGGTAATACCTACTACTGTTCCTTTTACTACTTCTTTTTCCTGGATGGTAGACAATGTACCATCATACAGGTTTTCCAGGCGCTCGCGTTCCGAATTGGAATAACCATGTCCGAAACCTCTCTGGTCTACCGAGTCCCAATCAAAATCAGGATTTCCCTGGCTTGCTGAATTTTTTGCCATATAAAAAATATCGATGACCTAACTGTACATCGCCCCGGCGGTCACCCGGGCCGAACTTTGAGTTTATAAAATACCCTTCCGGATTTGAAGGACTGCAAAGGTACAAAAAAGACTATTACGCCGAAACAAGGTCGTCAGAATATTTTCGCGGGAAATTACCGGGCTAACGGGGGGCGTCAATACGGGCGGCCTGTCCCCTTGGGCGCAAGAAGCAGATCCACATGCGATTTAAGGCCGCTCCATTCGCCGAACCGGCCGGCGTCGGTCTCCTCCAGGTTAAACCCGGAAGCGATTTTGTACACATCGAAACGGCCGAGCAGGTAGGTGCTGAACGCTTCCGGATCCCGATAGAGATACGGGCTGAACTCCATCACTATCCTGAGCTCTTTATTCTTCTTCAGGACTTCCTCCATCCCCTCGAAAATAAAGGGCTCGGCGCCCTCGGCATCTATTTTGATCACATTTACGTTTCCGATGTCCAGGTTGACCAGCAGCTGATCCATCGTGGTAGCCAGTACCCTCTGATGTATAAATCCTTCCTCTCCGGAATCGGCCCTCACCAGCAGGCTGCTGTCGCCTGTCTTCGATTTGGGGATATGGATCTCCAGCTCTTTCGTCTCATTCGCAAGCGCCCCTTCCCATACGACAAACCCCGGGTGATTGATAGCGGCCGTACGCCTGAGCATTGCAGCGATATTGACATTCGGCTCAACTGCGAGCGTTTTTCCTTCCTCTCCGGCCAGCGCAGACATCAGAATTGAAAAATAACCGAGGTGGGCGCCCACGTCGACACATACGTCGCCGGGCTTTACAAGGCGTACGAGGCTTTGTGTCACCGGCGTCTCCCAGAACCCGTCCATTACCAGGTGAGGAACAAGGCTGCTATCAGTAGTATCTACAAACATCTTGTAGCGGGTAAGCACTCTTGCAAGCCCGGTCTTTTCACCCAGCATGGCATAGCTGCTGAAGTAGCGGCAGAGGGATTCGAACTCGTAGCTTGTCAGTTTCCCGATAGCGGAAATGTTGTCAAAAGGACTCATATTGTTCATTTACAGCATGATAGATAGTACCCGGCGACCGCCGGGATTGTATGGAAGGCCGACCCATTCACCATTCCCTCTATAACCAGCGCCACCTTCTTTTCCGGCCTTCCTGACCTTTTCTTATGATCAGTCCTATGGAAGTTACCACATAACCGTTCAGCAGCAGCCTGACATGAGGCTCGGACTTATAGGGAGGGAGATCGACCGAAAAATCCTCCGGCTGGTTTCCCAGCGAAAAATCCAGCTGCTCTACGTGATGCCCCTCTTCTCTTGCCCAGTCGGCGAACTCCAGGATATCGCTTCTCCTGAATATGACGGTATTCCGGTTATTCGTTATGGTCTGAATCTCCGACGATACATTAAATTCAGTTGTATGCACCGCCCAGCCGCCCGGCCTGAGCGTATTGAGCTCGTCGCGCAAAAAATTCAACCCGAGCTGAATAGACCCGAGATGCTCGAACGAGCAGCTCGACCAGTTAAAATCGAAGCCGCCGTCCAGGTCGGAAGGTATGGCCTTCATATCGACCGGCCGGAATTTTACATTTTCCCGGAAAACATCTTCAGCGCAGATGTTCCGCCGGTTAAGGGAATTCAAACCGTTGCAAAGCTGTGCCCCCGATTCCCATCCGAGCGAACGCCCCGTCGCGTAGTCGAGGTCCGTAGCTACTACCTCGCATCCGTAGCTTGCCATCACAGCCGGCAGAGGCTCCGTCCCTACCGCAAAGCCCAGCCCCCTTTTTCCCTTTTCCAGGC
>MEDT01000133.1 GCA_001724175.1 Cytophagaceae bacterium SCN 52-12
GCGCTGCATTGCATCGCCGAAGCGCAGAAGAACGGGGGCCTGGCAGCTATCGTTGATGCGGAGCATGCATTTGACAGGACCTACGCGGAAAAGTTGGGTATTGATACCCAGAACCTCCTGATCTCGCAACCCGACAGCGGGGAGCAGGCGCTCGAAATAGCCGAGCACCTGATCAGCAGCGGGGCGATAGATATCATCGTGATCGACTCCGTGGCGGCTTTGGTGCCCAGGGCGGAGCTGGAAGGCGAGATGGGCGACAGTAAAGTGGGCTTACAGGCCAGGTTGATGTCGCAGGCATTGCGGAAGCTGACCGGGGTGATTAATAAGACGGGATGCTGCTGTATTTTTATCAACCAGCTTCGTGAGAAGATCGGGGTTATGTTTGGAAACCCCGAAACGACCACCGGCGGTAATGCGCTTAAATATTACGCATCGGTGAGGCTCGATATCAGGAGGGTAGGACAGATCAAGGAGAGCAGCGATAATATCCTGGGGAACAGGACACGGGTAAAAGTGGTCAAGAATAAGCTTGCTCCTCCTTTTAAGGTGATAGAATTCGATATTATGTACGGAGAAGGGATTTCGAAGGTTGGGGAGATCCTGGACCTGGCGGTGGAGCTGGATATCGTGAAAAAGTCAGGCTCATGGTTCAGCTATGAGGGCAATCGCCTCGGCCAGGGACGTGATTCCGTTAAGGATCTCCTGAAGGATAATCCTGAGCTGGCCGATAAGCTCGAGGCGCAGATCCGTGGCAAGGTCAACCAGGATGCCGATGCCCTGGTGGATACAAGTGAGCCGAATGTCTCAGACGAGGGGAATCCTGATTGACAGAGAGGAAATACCTAAGTATTCTCAGAACTTGTCCCTGTCGTTTTCAAAATAGTCTTCATCGTCATCATCGAAATCTTCGGGATTGGGTAGCATGGTGTCCAGCAGATCTCTGAAGTCAGATCCGTCGTCGAGTATACGCCTGCCTATCTTGGAAAATTCGGCGAATGCATGCAAGGTGAATTCCATGAATAGCAGCTGCTCCTCCGGTGTGGCTTCAGGCAGATAGCGCTCTACGTATTCATCGAGGCCGTCGATGGCCTTAAGACGTGCGCGGTATTCGGGATTAGTGAGGTTATCGGGGATCGCGATCTGGTGACCCGCTCCGAACCATTCGATTATTTTTCCGGCCTGGGGGTCAAGATCTTTTTTTGACTTTTCCAGGTCGGAAAAATAGGACTTGAATACCGACCTGATGGCCTTCCCGATGAGGTTCTGCGCGACAATTACAGGTCCTTCGACCTCTCCTTCATAGACAAGCTCAACCTTGCCGCAGATGGAAGGTACGGTATGATATAAGTCGGAAATGCGGGCATAGCTCTCCGTCTCGCCGTTTTGCAGGCTGCGGCGCTCGGCTGCGCTGAGAAGATTTTCATATGCCGATATGGTCATACGTGCCGACACCCCGCTTTTCTTGTCTACATATTCGCTGTTCCGGGCTTCAAACGCAATCTGTTCGATCAGGTTCCTAACCAGGTCATTGACCACGGTCTGTTGTCCTTCCTTAACCTTTGCTTCCTGCCCGGTGATCTTTTTTCCCATCTCTATGGTCAGCGGGTAATGCGTGACTATCTGGCTGTCGATGCGGTCTTTAAGGGGAGTAACGATGCTCCCCCTGTTGGTATAATCTTCCGGGTTTGCCGTAAATACAAACTGGATATCAAGCGGGAGCCGGAATTTGAAACCCCTGATCTGTATATCGCCTTCCTGGAGGATGTTAAACAAAGCAACCTGTATCCTGGCCTGGAGGTCGGGCAATTCATTGATGACAAAGATCCCCCTGTTGGCACGGGGAATTAGCCCGAAATGGATCACCCTTTCATCCGAATACGGAAGCTTGAGCGTAGCTGCCCTGATAGGGTCGACATCGCCTATGAGATCGGCCACCGAAACGTCGGGAGTAGCCAGCTTTTCGGTATAGCGTTCGTCACGATGCAGCCAGCCAACCGGTGTATCATTTCCTTTTTCCGACAGGAGCGCGGCCGAATTTTTGGTAAGCGGCCTGAGCGGATCCTCGTTAAGGTCGCTGCCTTCCAATACAGGGACATATTCGTCGAGAAGTCCCGTCATAGACCGGGCCATACGGGTTTTGGCCTGTCCGCGCAAACCGAGGAAATTGATATTATGCATGGACAGAATTGCTCTTTCTACATCGGGGATCACGGTGTTTTCGTATCCCCAGATGCCCGAAAAAACAGGTTCTCCATGCCGGATTTTCCGGATAAGGTTGCGGCGAAGCTCTTCCTTTACCGTAACCGGCCGGTAGCCGGAAGCGATCAATTCTCCAAGCGTCTTTATACCGAGCTTTTCTTCGGAAGTGAGATCAGGGTAGGCCATTTGCTTACGGCGTAGACTTTTATCGGGCGTATGCCACAGATCGCATTTCGCGAATTACCGTGATTTTTATCTGCCCGGGATATTGCATTTCTTTTTCTATTTTCTGAGAAATGTCGAATGACAGCAGGCTGGCCTTTTCGTCAGTGATATTTTCCGAATTTACAATTACGCGTAGCTCGCGGCCCGCCTGTATCGCATAGCATTTCTCTACGCCTTCAAACGAAAGCGCGAGATTCTCCATGTCTTTCAGGCGGCGGATATACGATTCCATCATCTCCCGGCGTGCGCCCGGCCTGGAGCCTGATATCGCGTCGCAGACCTGTATGATCGGCGAGATCATGCTGGTTTTCTCTATTTCATCGTGGTGAGCTCCTATGGCGTTGCAGACCTCGGGGTGCTCTTTGTACTTCTTGGCCAACTCCATCCCGAGGATCGCGTGAGGCATTTCGGATTCCTCATGCCATACCTTCCCGATATCGTGCAGGAGACCGGCCCTTTTTGCAAGCTTGGCATTAAGTCCCAGCTCGGCCGCCATAGTGGCGCACAGCTTGGCGACTTCCCTGGAGTGCTGCAGCAGGTTCTGTCCGTAGGAAGATCTGAACCTCATCCGTCCTATCATCTTGACAAGCTCGGGATGAAGCCCGTGGATACCCAGGTCTATGACCGTTCTTTCCCCGATTTCGACAATTTCGTCCTCGATATTTTTCTTGGTTTTGGCGACTATCTCCTCGATGCGGGCGGGGTGGATCCTGCCGTCCTGCACGAGCCTGTGCATGGACAGGCGCGCTATTTCCCGGCGGACCGGGTCGAAGCCGGAGATAACGATGGCTTCGGGCGTGTCGTCTACTATGATCTCGACACCGGTGGCGGCTTCCAGCGTACGGATATTGCGTCCTTCGCGACCGATGATTTTCCCTTTTATGTCGTCGTTCTCGATATTGAAAACAGATACGCAGTTTTCAATCGCATTCTCTGCCGCAGTTCTCTGGATGGTTTCAATGACGATCTTTTTAGCTTCTTTCGTGGCAGTCAGCCTCGACTCTTCCATGACGGCTTTCACATAGGAGGCGGCTCTCGAATCAGCTTCCGCCTTGAGGGCGTCCATCAGCTGCTCGCGGGCCTGGTCGGCGGTGAGGTTGGCTATTTTTTCGAGCTGGGAGACCTGTAGCTTCAGGCTCTTTTCCGCTTCCTCACGCTTTAAGGTAGCGACTTCAAGCTGTTGGGAAAGATTGTTTTTAAGATTTTCGAGCTCTGATTCCCGGCGCTTGTTCTGCTCAAGAGACTGAGAGAGGGTTTGCTCTTTCTGGCGGAGCTTCTGCTCATTGGTGTTAAGCAGGTTGCGTTTGCGGTTGCTTTCTTCCTCAAATTCGGCCCTGAGCTTCAGAAATTTTTCTTTTGCTTCGAGAATCCTGTCCTTTTTGGTATTTTCCGCAACTATCTCGGCATTTTTGATGATTTCCTCGGCGCGCTTTTCCGCTTCGGCCTCCTTGTGCTGAAACGAGCGCTTAAAAACTATTTTGCCGATAAACAGTCCCGCGACCAAGGCGACAGGAACGGCAAATACTAACAATACGTACTCTGACATATTTTTACCTGATAAGTGAAATGTGTTTTAGTAAACACCGATTTCGACAGGTAGTATTCAAAGAAGCCGGAACAGCTACACTAAATTGCTATAATGCTAGTTTTTTAAGGATTTGTCTACTTTTGTGTCCCATAATGCTATCATATTAGCAAGGTGCTGCTTTTGCTTTTCCAATTGATCGTAATTACGCTGTAAACTCACAATGCTATCGATGGAAGTGAGCGCTATCGCCTCCATCTCGTCGTGCCCTTTAGCCTTGTATTTTTCAACAAAACGCTTGAAGGATTCTTTCGCGCGGATGTAATACTGCTCCTGGTCGGCAGGGACATGTAAATTGAAACCCCTGTCCATAACTTTAAAAAAAACCGTTACATGCTCTTCCACGCTCTTTCTCGATTATAGGGTTTGTTTTAATTTGAGAATGACAGCATCAATATCCTGTATATAATGATCAATGACTTCCTTCAATTCTGAAATACCACCTGTTGGCGTCAGCTTATTTGTTACAATTTTAGCAAAAAATCTGGATCTATTAAAATCCCTTTCCAATTGCCTGTGTTTTTTCTTTATTTCCTGGTACTCTGCTTTGAAACGGGCGTTCTCTTCTTTTAACACCTGGTTTTTTTCCTTAAGGTCTTTCATTTCCCATTTCAGCCTGGTCTGCTCATTCAGCAGTATCTGAAGCTTCGCATCAAATGCCACCAGAATGGTTTTCAGATCTTTCTGGGAAATGTTTTGCGCCATTGCTTATTTCCTGATTACTGCATTGTACTCCGATTCGTAAGCGTTCATAAGCTTTTGCATAACGCGGTCGATCTCCTGGTCGGTAAGCGTATGCGTTTCGTCCTGGAGGGTAAAGCTCAGTGCATAGGCCTTTCTACCGTCCAGGTTAGATCCTTCGTAAACATCAAAGACATTGATTTCTTTGATGAGCTTTTTCTCGGTTTTGCGTGCAAGGCGCTCAAGGGAGTCGAAGGATATTCCCTTATCAATTACCAGCGAAAGATCTCTCCTTACCTCCGGGAACCTGGAGACTTCCTTATAACCGACAGACCCGCTGTATTTTTTTACAAGAAAATCCCAGTCAAGCTCGGCAAAGTAAACGTCGGCCTTTACGCCTGTAAGCTTCGCCAGTTCTGAAGAAACCAGGCCCAGGCGACCGAGCTGCCGCGCGCCGGCGCTCCATACCACTCCCTGCGAGAATAGCCGGCCGCTATACTTTTCAGAGCTTACCTGGCCGGTACGCAGGCAGGCCAGTACATTGTTTACGGCAAGCGCCAGATCATGAAACACCAGCGGCCTGGACGGGGCAAACCAGCTTTCATGTATGTTCTGGCCCGTCATGGTCAGCGACAGGATATTCTTCTCGCGGTATTCGCCATTTTCCAGCGAGTAGACTTTCCCGAATTCAAACAGCTTAAGGTTTTTCTGCCGCCGGTTGACATTGTGGGCCACGGTTTCAAGGGCCGAAAACAGCATGGTGCGGCGTAAGACCGAGAGGTCCTCGCTGAAATAGTTGAGGATCTTTACTTCTTCCCCGGGGAGCTCATCGGCGAGCGCGCTTTGCAGGGAAGGCTTAACGAGCGAGTTGTTAATGATCTCGTAAAAGCCGTTGGCCGCCAGCATGCCGCCCGTTCTGAGCGCAAGCTCGTCAGGATCCTTGGTAGGGAATGGGGAGAGAAAATCACTTTTGAGCTCCTCCGATAGCTCTACATTGTCAAAACCGTAGATCCTCAGGATCTCTTCGATGATGTCGGCCTCTCTCTGTACGTCAACCCGGTAGGGCGGCACGACGGCGAGGAAGCCTTCTTCATTTTCTTTTTCAAACCGGATGTCCAGGTTGAACAGGATTTTCTGGATTTTATACCGGTCCAGCTTCTTGCCGATCAGCCGGTCCACATTTTTGTATTTGACCGCGACCCTGAAATTTTCAACCGGGTTCGGGTAGATATCAATGATTTCTGAGGAAACCGTTCCGCCGGCAATTTCCTGTATGAGGATAGCAGCGCGCTTCAGCGCATTGACGGGCATATTCGGATCTGTACCTCTTTCGAAACGGAAGGAAGAGTCGGTCTTGAGGGAATGATGCTGGGAAGTCCGCCGTACCCATTCCGGGGAAAAATAAGCGGATTCGAGAAAGATCGTGGTCGTAGCAGCAGTTACACCCGATTCCTCGCCGCCGAATACACCCGCTATGCACATAGGCTTTTCAGCATCAGCAATGACCAGGTCGTTGTGACGGAGCTTCCTTTTGACCCCGTCGAGGGTGGCAAGTCCGGTGCCGTCGGGAAAAGTACGGACCACCACTTTTTTGCCTGCAATTTTGTCGTAGTCGAAAGCATGCAGCGGCTGCCCGAGCTCGTGGCAGACATAGTTGGTAATGTCGACAATATTATTGATGGGGCGAATACCGATCGTTTCCAGTCTTTGCCGGAGCCATCCCGGGGATTCGGCTACCGTCAGCCCGCTCATGGTCAGTCCGGTATAACGCGGAGCCGCTTCATGGTTATGAATTTCTACCGTTACCGGGAAATCGCGGTTTCCCACTTTGAAACTGTCTAGCAGAGGCAGGCTGACCGGTTTGTTCAGCACAGCTTTAATATCGCGCGCCACACCGAAGTGGGACGCAGCATCGGCCCGGTTCGGCGTCAGCCCGATTTCGATCGTATAATCCTGCTCCAACTGAAGATAGCGGGAGGCGGGCGTGCCTGCAGGCAGATCGGTTTCCAGGACCATGATGCCGTCGTGCGAATGCCCGATCCCGAGCTCATCTTCCGCACAGATCATTCCTTCCGATTCGGCGCCTCTTATTCTGGCCTTTTTTATTTTGAAAGGCTCCGCCTGGCCGTCAGGATATAGCTCGGCTCCGACTTTCGCTACGATCACCTTTTGGCCTGCGGCTACATTAGGCGCTCCGCAAACGATGTTAAGCGGGGTTTCAAGGCCGACGTCGACCGTAGTTACCGACAGCTTGTCCGCATTGGGATGTCCTTCACAAGTCAACACTTTTCCTATTACCACCTCTCTGAGCCCGCCTTTTATACTTTCTCTTTCCTCTATACCTTCCACTTCCAGCCCGGTGCCTGTCAGCAGGCGGCCTAATTCTTCCGGGGATTCTTCAAATGCTATCAGCTCTTTAAGCCAGTTATACGATATTTTCACCTGTTAAAATTGAGATAAATAGCTATGAGCTGCATGCGATCGGCTGTCCGCTCAAAAGCTGTCTGTAAAAGCACAAAATTACTATTTTTCTGCCGTAAATTTTTCGCCGGCAGCGATCGATTCGGTCAAAGTGTTTTCAGCCGGCGGAAGCGGACACGCATATTTCGGGCTGTAGGCGCAGTAGGGATTGTAGGCCTTGTTAAAATCTATGACGATCCGGTTGCCTTTTATATCCGAAAGTGAAAAATCCAGGTACCGCCCTCCCCCGTAAGTGGTTTTGCCGCTGGTCCCGTCTTTCCACATCAGCGAAAGCAGCCCTTCATGCTTGAGAAGAAGGAGCTTTTGCGGAGAATTGTCAATTTCAAAATTAACATAGGCATACCTTTCATAGGTATCGGCGGAGCCATCCGTGTTTTGTATTTCAAGTATTTTATCCTCGCCTTTGTAAGGCTCGACTTCGGCGACAACCCTGAATCTGAGGTCAGGCTCAAAAAAAGAGAGGCCTTTGAAATCATCGGGATTTTCAATCGGGGAGTCTTCCGAAGTAAGAAACCATTTCTGGCTATCGCGCCGGTCTTCGGCGAGCAGGCCGGCATAGGTGGCCGGGTCCAGCTCGCTGATGTAAACGATTCCCGGAACGTTCTTTTGAGTAGAAAAGGTTTCAACCAGAAAATATGCGACTATAGCGATAACCATGGCAATGGTGCTGTAGCGCATGACTTTATTTTTGAACATAGGACAGCAAATGAGTGAAAATGCCTTTTTGAAACTGCAAATATAGCTGATACCCCGTTCTTATTGAATTGTCCCGGATCCGTTAGAGGGTTTTAACCCGGCGGTTTTGTAAATTTGCATTTATAGCAAACCAGCTGTCTATGTTTACAGGGATTATAGAGACCACAGGCGAGGTGGTGTCAATCAGGGAAACCGGTACCAATATTGATCTTACATTGAGGTCATCTATCGCTCACGCGCTGAAAGTCGATCAGAGCGTCAGTCACAACGGCGTCTGCCTGACGGTGACAGGTATAGAAGGCGATACCTATAAAGTGACAGCGATTGAAGAAACTCTGAAGAAAACGAACCTGGGCGAGCTGAGACAAGGCAGCACGGTGAACCTGGAAAGGTGCATGCCGGCCGGCGGCAGGTTCGATGGCCACATCGTTCAGGGCCACGTGGACCAGACCGGCATCTGTACCGCGATCGAAGACCGCAACGGAAGCTGGCTGTTCAGCTTTTCCTACGATGTGGCAGACCATCATCATATCACCGTGGAGAAAGGCTCAATTTGTGTAAACGGGGTCAGTCTTACCGTTGTCGACTCGGAGGAAGGCGCCTTCCGGGTGGCGATTATCCCTTATACTTTTGAACATACGAATTTCCATTCGTTGACGACAGGAGAAAAGGTCAATCTGGAATTCGATATCCTGGGCAAGTATATTCAGAAGCTGTTGCTGCGCGATAAGCAACAGTTTGTTGGCTGATAAAATATTACTGCTAAATTTACCGTTCAAAAATTGCATGTACCTGAATATAAATGGCCAAGATTAGTACGAATTCCCTCAAAGATCTGCTGACCCATATCGGTATTGTAGCAGCATTGATGCTGGCCTTTTTCCTTGCCTTTTTCTTTGTCTACCTGCCTTTCACAACCAACCACGGGCAATCTGTGACCGTGCCCGACGTGCAGAAGATGGATGTGCGCAAGATTGGAAAGTTTCTCGACGAGCGTGATCTGAACTACGAGGTGAGCGATTGTACATTCGTCACCAACCTGCCGCCGCTGGCTGTCATCAGCCAATACCCGAAGCCGGGCTCGAAAGTGAAGGAAGGGCGGAAAATATATGTGACCGTAGTGATGCAGACCGTCCCGGTTATCAAGATGCCGAAAGTGACCGATATGTCTCATAAAAGTGCGGAGCTGCTCCTGAAGAGCAACGGGCTTCTGCTGGGAGCGCTGCGTTATGTGCCCGACCTGGCTCACGGCTCGGTTCTGAAGCAGTTTTATAACGGTAAGGAGATTGCGCCGGGTGAAGACGTGCCCAAAGGGTCGAGGATCGACCTGGAGGTCGGCAACGGGTTGGGGAATACTACTTTCCCGGCTCCTTCGGTGGTGGGAATGGCGGAGGACGAAGCGGAGTTCCAGATCATCGGGGCAGGCCTGAAGATAGGACAGAGGCTCGTGGCACCGCCAACAGAAGATCAGGCCCCGGGCACCATAGTGAAGCAGAACCCCCTTCCGGGGCATAGCATTCGCGTCGGTGAGGAAATAGATATCTGGGTGGCCGAGCAGAGCGGTACAGAAAATTAAAGCCCGGCGACAGGCAACTCTGGCTTTGATTGCAGCGAGTAAACAGGGAACCAAATAATTCTGAAGAAAGAAATGGATATAACAGTTGAAGAACTTAAAGAAAGGCTCGAATCGGGAGAGGAGCTGAACCTGATCGATGTCCGGGAAGAGCATGAGTATGAAGCTGATAACCTTGGCGCTTACCTGATCCCGCTGGGCGAGCTTCCGTCGAGGCTTTCTGAGCTCGAGGAGCTTAAAGACCAGGAGGTGCTTGTTCATTGCCGGTCGGGAGCGCGCAGCGACCGTGCAAAGCAATTTCTTTTAGGGCAGGGGTTCAGCAATGTAAGGAACGTGCTGGGAGGGATCCTGGCCTACCGTGAGCTGGAAGACAGCGACGCATAAAAATTGCGATTTTCAGTGAAAAGAGGTTCTTCGGGTACGGAGAACCTCTTTTTTATCTAGTGCCTGTTCATATCATTATTGAATTCAAGCAGTAAATCCTGTTCTTAATTCTCTTTAGCTATTAAAAATTACAGGAAAAACTTCCGGCACATTCAGCTATATATCGGTAAATATCTTCCATCATCTCTGATCAGCCCTAAGTTAAATTGAAGCCGCCACCACCAGCAACGATGAAACCATTTTCAGAATATTCAGCAGAGGAGTTGGCAATGGAACGTCTTTTTATCCGATGGGTGAAATTTCCTGATGATGCGCCTATCCGTTCTTTCTGGGAGAACTGGCTGAAAAAGTTCCCCCAGATGCACAATACGGTAGCGGAGGCTTCGGAACTGGTCCGGATATCTTCCGAATGGAAGCCCGACGAATCGTTATCCCTGGATGAAGTCAATTCAATCTGGGGCCGGATTCGCTCATCAATCGACCAGGTAAAGGAAATGGATCCCTGGCAGTCGAGGCTGGATACGCTGGGAGTCAGGGTGGTTTACTACAAATGGTATATAGCTGTTCTGGCAGCCTTGCTGATCCTGGTCTTGTTTTTACTTTTCCGGTGATCTAACCGCGGAGTTTCACGGAAGCCGCACGGGGTTACACAGAGTTTAGCAGGGAAGACACAGAGAACCACGGAGGGCTGAGCGCTATATCTCTGTGGCACTCCACCTCGCCTCCGTGGTTCAAAAAACCATGTTATTTGCCTTCGAAAGCCTTCTTCCCACTTTCAAGAAAGCTTACAAACCTGAGCGGGTCGAGGTCATAATCGACAGGCGGCACCAGGAGGTTTCCTTCGTGGTCGACAATGCAGTAATAGGGCTGCGCATTGTTATTGTACCTCACAATCTGGATGTCGGCATTACGGGCGCCTATTGTTTTCTTAATACGCCGGTCGAAAGAGGAAGTATACCATTCGGCTTCGGGTAGTCTGGTTTTATCGTCTACGTAAAGCGCTACGATAACAAAATCCTTTTTCAGCCTGCTCAATACCTCTGGATGGCTCCAGACCCTGGCCTCCATTTCGCGGCAGTTTACGCAGCCATGACCGGTAAAGTCGATAAATACGGGCTTGTTGGCCTTGCGGGCATTCTCCAGGCCCTGCTGAAGCTCAAAATAGCCGGTGAGCCCGTGAGGCAGCTTGAACAATTCCGAATATTTGACCGGCTCGGTATGGAGCTGAAGGTAATCGGGGCCGGGACGCGTAGCGATCTTGCCGAGGTCGAAGTCATGCGTGGTTTGCGGCGGCAGGTAGCCTGCCAGGGCTTTCAGAGGAGCTCCCCACATGCCCGGCAGCATGTATACGACAAAAGTGAACGACAGGATCGAAAGCAGTATTCGCTGAACGCTAAGCCTGTCTACCGGTGAATCGTGGGGCGTCCTGATCTTCCCGAGAAGGTAAAGCCCCAGGAAGGAAAAGATCACTATCCAGAATGCCAGGAAGACTTCCCGGTCGAGGATACGCCAGTGGTAGACCTGGTCGGCGATGCTCAGGAATTTCAGCGCCAGCGCCAGCTCCAGGAAGCCCAATACTACTTTTACAGTATTCAGCCACCCGCCTGATTTGGGTAATTTTTTCAGCCAGTCGGGGAAAAGCGCGAAAAGCGTGAAGGGGATTGCGAATGCGGCCGAATACGAGATCATGCCGACTATCGGTTTCAGCACCTGCCCGCCTGCCGATGCGACGAGGATGCTTCCGGCGATGGGGCCGGTGCAGGAGAAGGATACCAGTACCAGCGTGAAAGCCATGAAAAAGACGCCGGCCATCCCGCCCTGGTCGGCCCTGGAGTCCATCTTGTTGACGAGAGAGGCGGGGAGGACGATCTCGAACATCCCCAGGAATGACAGTGCAAACAGGAAAAAGACGAGGAAAAAGAATACATTGGGGATCCAGTGCGTGCTCAGGAAGTTAGCAAAGGCAGGCCCGTTCAGCCTTGAAACAATTACGCCTATAAATGTATAGATGAGGATGATGAAGGATCCGTAAAGGAGCGCCTTCCTTTTCCCGTCGCTTTGTTTGGTAAAGAATGTCACCGTCATCGGGATCACCGGGAATACACACGGGGTGAGCAGGGCGGCGAGCCCGGCGAGAAATGCAGTGAGCGCGAAGGTCCAGAGCGAAGTGCTTTCACTGCTCTCACGGCTTTCCGGCTTAATGCCGGCGGCCGGTACGGTATCAGTGGGGGAAGGCGCTACGGTTTCTGCCCCGGGAACCTTGACAGTGTCGGTATTTGCCGGGGACTGTACCTTTTCAGTAAC
Organism: Cytophagaceae bacterium SCN 52-12; assembly: GCA_001724175.1. Lineage (GTDB taxonomy): Bacteria > Bacteroidota > Bacteroidia > Cytophagales > Spirosomataceae > Ravibacter. Next base: position 12,129 of record MEDT01000133.1, read on the forward strand.
GGCGGTTTCTGCCGGGGCTGCCGGCTGCGAGATCTTTTCTTCGCGGGGGGCAGGCAGAGCCGGGGCTGCGTCCGAAACCTGGAGACCTGTTATGGTAAACTCCTCGTCTCCCGGGACGCACAGGCCCGAGACGTTGTTGCAGGTCAGGAAGCCGATCTCTCCTTTTATAACAGGATTTTTCTGAAGTATTTTGACGGTCTGCCTGAAAGTCGCCCTTCTTTCAAAATAGGTAATGTCGGCTTCCCATATCTTATCGAATTTTTTCTGGGCGCCTACAGGTACGAGCTTTCCTACCAATCGGAAGGAAGGGTGCTCTTCGAAAGTGACCGTGGTCGGGGTCGGCCCCAGGTCCGGATCGATATCCGAAGAATAGAGGTACCAGTCTTTGTCGATGGCAGCGCGGAAAATGAGGTCGACCTCATCGCCGGCCGCAACTGTCGCGGCGGAAGTGCTGAATTCAAAGCGGGCGTGCTTCTGAAACTGCGCATTTGCCTGAATTGAAATTAACAGTATGAATACGAGGAAACTATGTATTTTTAACATAAAAACTGGCTTCGGAATTTTCGATCCACATCCGGTCATTTTCCGCAATATATATAAAAAAAGTAACAAAGGATGGTACCCTGTCAGGTCCGGCTGAATTGCCCGGAGCCGGAGAACCTATACAAGGAAACGAAACAGATCGGGCTGATCGTTCACATATTCGAATACGATATCTGCATTTTTCATCCTGCTGATAAGCGGCTGGTAGTCTTCCCTGCGCTTCAGTTCGATTCCAACCATGGCCGGCCCCTGTTCCCTGTTTGTTTTTTTGATGTATTCAAACCGCGCAATATCGTCATCAGGGCCCAGCACGTTCAGGAACTCCCGCAATGCGCCGGCTCTCTGCGGAAAACGGATGATAAAGTAGTGCTTCAGTCCTTCATACAGCATGGAGCGCTCCCGGATCTCCTCAGTACGCGTGATGTCGTTGTTGCCGCCGCTTATGACGACGACTACGTTTTTCCCCGCAATTTTATCTTTCAGCAGGTCCAGGGCGGCTACGCTGAGCGCCCCGGCAGGTTCGGCTACGATCGCCTCTTCGTTATAAAGCTGGAGAATAGCGGTGCAGACTTTTCCTTCGGGTACGAGAATTACGTCATCGAGGTTCTCGCGGCATATGGCAAAAGTCTGGTTGCCGACCCGTTTTACGGCGGCCCCGTCTACAAATTTATCGATTTCGGAAAGCTCGACCACTTTTCCGGCTTTAAGGGATTCCAGGAGAGCGGGGGCGCCTTCCGGCTCGACGCCGATTATCCTGGTAGCCGGAGACAGCTGCCTGAATACCGTAGATACCCCGGCCGCGAGCCCTCCGCCTCCGACAGGCAGGATCAGGTAGTCGATGTTGAAGCCGGCATCTTCCAGGATTTCCAGTCCTACGGTCCCCTGGCCCTCAATGACGCTCATATCGTCAAACGGATGGACGAATATGGAACGGGTCTGCTCGCAGAACTCCAGGGAAGCTTTGTACGAATCGTCAAAGGTATCGCCCGTCAGCCTGATGTCGACCCAGTTTTTACCGAACATGCCGACCTGCTGTACTTTTTGGGTAGGAGTAGTGGTAGGCATGAAAATGGTGCCTTTTACTTCCATTTTGCGGCAGGCAAAGGCTACTCCCTGCGCGTGGTTGCCCGCACTGGCGCATACCACGCCTTTTTGCAGCTCTTCTTTGGAAAGTCCCACCATTTTGTTGTACGCCCCGCGTACCTTATAGGAGCGTACGATCTGCTGGTCTTCGCGCTTGAGGTAAACTGAAGTCCCATACCTTTCGGAAAGGTTTGCATTCAGCGTGAAAGGAGTACGGGGTACGACATTCTTTAGTCTTTCAGCTGCCAGCCTGATATTTTCAAGAGCCGGGAAGCTTACAGCACCAGGAGAGGGATTCACGGTGAGTATTTTTAATGTTGATGAAGTAGCCGTCAGCTATCAGCTCCGCGGCTGATAGCTGACGGCTGATAGCTGTTAATTCCGCTCCGGACGGAGGCTTCTTACGGTAGCCCCGGCCTGCCAGATCTCAGATTCGCGAAGCTCTTTCAGCTCAGCTTCGAGTTTTTCGCGATAGTCGGGCTGCGAGTTGCGGGTAATGGAGATTTTCGCTTCGTTCCCGGATTTTACCGAGTTGTAAAGCTGCTCGAAAACCGGCTTCGTAGCGTCGTGGAAAGGCTTCCACCAGTCGAGCGCACCGCGCTGAGCCGTAGTGGAACAGTTGGCGTACATCCAGTCCATGCCGTTTTCTGCTACGAGCGGCATCAGCGATTGGGTCAGCTCCTCGACAGTTTCATTGAAAGCTTCGGAAGGAGAGTGGCCGTTTTCACGCAGCACTTCGTACTGGGCGGCGAAGATACCCTGGATGGCGCCCATCAGCGTACCTCTTTCGCCTGTCAGGTCGGAAGTCACCTCGCGGTAGAAATCAGTTTCAAACAGGTAGCCCGAGCCAACCCCGATACCAAGGGCGATCGCTTTTTCACGCGCTTTCCCGGTTGCATCCTGGAACACGGCGAAGGAGGAGTTGAGCCCTTTTCCCTCCACGAAAAGACGGCGAAGCGAAGTACCCGACCCTTTGGGAGCTACCAGGAATACGTCGACATCGGCCGGCGGCACGATGCCGGTCTGGTCTTTATAGGTAATACCGAAGCCATGCGAGAAATAAAGCGACTTGCCGGCAGTAAGATATTTTTTAACGGTAGGCCAAAGCTCAATCTGGGCTGCGTCTGAAAGAAGGTAGCAGATGATGGTCGCTTTTTCCAGTGCCTGCTCTATTTCGAACAGTGTTTCGCCGGGAACCCAGCCATCGGAAACCGCCTTATCCCAGGTTTTGCCGCCTTTTCTCTGCCCTACTATTACGTTAATACCATTATCGCGAAGATTTAAACTTTGGCCCGGGCCTTGAACGCCATAGCCGATAACTGCTATCGTGTCGTTTGCCAGAAATTCCTGAGCTTTTTCAAGGGGGTACTCTTCACGGGTTACTACGTCCTCTTCTACTCCTCCAAAATTTAACTTTGCCATTTTTCAGATGCTTGTTTAGTGATAAAAATTATTCGGATACAAAATTTGATTACAAACGTAACTGTTTTCCGGTTAGAAGCCGGTATTGATTTTCTCCTTCTATGATTCCTACTTCGATATCAAACTCGGCACCTCTGAAATACCCGTTCAGATAGTGGTCTGTCCGGGCTTCCGGGTAATAGTACGACCGGTCGATCAGCAGGCGGTGCAAAGGTCGCTGGGAATGATATGCCGGCAGGATATGGGTCTCTCCGCCTGCTCCGCGGAAAATGACGTAGGCGCCGTCGTTTTTCCCCATCGTTCTCGCAGTGTTCTTTACCGTTACTTCCACGCTGCCTTCATGCCTGACCACGTCGATTTCGGCGTCGCCTTTTAAGGGGGCAACAGGCAGAGCAGCGAAAGGATACTTTTCGGGTACATATATTTTTTCCCGGTAAACGCCTTCGTAAATCTCATCTACTCTCTCGCGAAGCGCCAGGTAAATAGGGGAAGAGGGCAGGGAGCGGTTGTAATACCATTGGTATGCATCCGCAAGG
>MEDT01000134.1 GCA_001724175.1 Cytophagaceae bacterium SCN 52-12
CAGTTAAATCACCTGTTTCAGCTGCTGATGTTAGCTGGAAGGTTGTTCCCGTTAAACTTCCCGCAAAATCAAATTTAGATAGTATTAAATATTTGTTACATAAAGAACCGTCGACTTTCCTCGCGAATAACACATCAAAGTATGTTTGGAATCAAAGGGTGAAGGCAGGAAAGAAAATTGATTTCACCTCTTTGTCTATCGGTAAAGTACGCACGGTTCAATTACCCGGCGAGCCCTTTATTGAGTACCAGCTCGCGGCCCAGAAGCTGAAGCCGGGTGAGCATGTCTGTACCGCCGCTTACGGAGACGACGGTATCCTGTATATCGGCACAGAGATTTCTTACGGCCAGGGCGGCTACGAAGTAGAAAAGCGGGTCAATATGACTACCCCCGAAGCAGAAGCTATCCTGATGGCAACCATTCAAAAAGCATTGCAATAAAGCATGAAATGGAGTGCCTGCCTTCGGGTTTCAATAAAAACATCGTGTCATTAAATGAAAATCACCTTACATTCCATGAAAGGCTCGCTATGCCTGGTCATGGCCCTTCATTTACTTTCCGGTTTGCCCGTATGGGGCCAGGTGCGCACTAAGATCCCTCATATCGTATTTCTGATTTCCGGGGACCCATTGAACTACAACGCGGAGATCACCATACCACCGTTTGCAGACAGCTTGCAGAAGTCAGGGTTATTTAAAACCACAGTGCTGAAAGGACATGGTAAGCACGAAAGCTATAGATTTGAAGGTTTGGAAGTCATCGAAAAGGCAGACGTATTAGTTATTTTCTTTCGACGCGTGGCGCTATCTCATCAGCAGATGGACCAGATTAAATCCTATATCCAATCCGGGAGGTCCGTAGTCGGGATCAGGTCCGCCGATCATGGATTTTCAGTTAGGGGAAAGCTGGCTGCGGAGGGGTATGAAGGCTGGTGGGGCTTTGTTCCAGATATACTCGGGCATGAATATAAAGGTCATGACTCCGATGACCTGGGAACCGTAATTACCTTGAGTCCTTCAAACACCGGGCACCCTGTATTGCGGGAAATCTCGGTAACAAAAAAGTGGAAGAGCCAGGGAGGCACCTATCGGGTAAACCCTCTGATCGACCCGAAATCCGTCGTGCTTTTAGAGGGGAGCAACTCCAATACAAAGGAGCCGGCAGCCTGGATAAGGATAAACGACTACGGAGGGAAGGTCTTCTACACCTCGTTAGGCTATCCCACTGATTTTGCTGAGCCGCGGTTCAGGTTGTTGCTTACAAACGCCTTCAAATGGGCCGGGAATTAGGTATAATAATACACAAAAACCAAAGGTACCAGCTCATCGGGTAGGTATATCGGCGGTATAGGTGTGCTTATTAATAATATCAGAACTCCTAACTCGCAAACCTCTTTATGAATTTCCGAACACTACACGTGCTGATAGCCGGTATACTGACTGCGTTTATCTGCTCCTGCAAAACCGGTCCAGAACTGAAGGTGGCCTACTTCCAGGCCGACGCCACTCCGCCCGTCGGCAGTCCGGTCGCCTATGTCGTCGCCCGGTCGATCACCGACTCGCTCAGCGCCAGGGGGATCGTATTGACGGGCGCAGGCGCGCCCGTCGTAATGGCAACCGTCGACTGGATCACGCTTTCCAACGAAGGGCTGGAGTTCTTTTCCGAAAAGCTCGCACAGGCCGCAGGCACTACCCCCGATCGCGTTACGATACACGTGCTGCATCAGCATGATGCGCCGAGGTGCGATTTTTCTACCGAAAAGCTCATGGAGGAGCACGGGTTGGGAGGCACCCGGCATAACAACGCCTACCTGCACAGGGTAATAGACGAAACGGCCCGGGCGCTTGCCGGGGCCATGGAAAACCTCCAGCCCGTATCCCATATCGGGACCGGGAAGGCCAAAGTCGAAAAAGTAGCCTCCAACAGGCGCATACTGGGAGAAGACGGCAAAGTAAAGATCGTCAGGCCCAGCAGCACCAGGGACAGCGCGGCCATCGCCGCCCCCGAAGGGTTGATAGATCCATGGTTAAAGAGCGTCAGCCTCTGGAACGGCGACAAGCCGTTGGTAACGCTTACCTATTATGCCACCCATCCCCAGAGCTATTACGGCAAGGGAGATGTGACGGCCGAATTTATCGGGATGGCCCGTCGGGCCCGGGAAAGCGAAACCGGTACACCGCAGGTGTTCTTTATAGGCGCGGCCGGGAATGTGGCCGCCGGCAAGTATAACGACGGCTCGGAAGGGATGAGGCCGGTATTGGCATCCCGCATCGAAAAAGCGATGGAAGAAGCGTGGAATGCCTCGGAGAAGCATGAAGCACCTTCGGAAGTCCTCTGGAAGAATAAAATCGTTCAGCTTCCTCCCGCCGCTTTTATGAAAGAAGATTCCCTTCTTGCCGTATTGAAGGACAGCGCCGGCTTTACACCCGATGAGCGTTTCGGCGCGGCCAGGAAAATCGCCTGGCTCAGGCAGCAGGAAAAAGGCGCCGGCATCAATATAAGCGCGCTGCACCTGGGCAGGACCCGGCTGCTGCACCTTCCTTCCGAGATTTTTGTCGAATACCAGCTAAATGCGCAGAAAATGTTCCCCGGCGAGGAAATATGCACCGCGGGCTACGGAGAGGGCGGGCAAGGATACATCGGCACGGAGATCTCCTATACCGAGGGAGGCTATGAAACCCTGCCGCGGGTCTCTTCGGTAGCCCCGCAATCGGAATCGATACTCCTGTCGGTCATTGAAGAGGTGTTGAAATAATTATGAATTAAGAATTATGAATTATGAATTACCACATTAACTAAATCATGAAATCTCATCTTTTAATCGTCCTTCTGCTCGTTGTCTCTCTCTCCTGCCAGCAAAAGCCAAAAGAAGAAGAACGCGCGCCTCATATTGTATTCCTGATCAGCGAAGACCCGCTCAACTATAAAGCGACCTCTACGATCCCGCCCTTTGCAAAGAGCCTGTCGGAAGAGCGTCAGTATAAAACTTCCGTTCTTCTCGGGGAGGGCGACAAGCTGGAAGCGCATCGCTTTCCCGGGCTGGAAGCGCTCGAAGACGCCGACCTGCTGGTCGTATTCTGCCGGCGGCTGGCCCTGAAGCCGGAGCAGATGCAGGCCATCAAAAGCTACCTGAAGAAAGGGAAGCCCCTTATCGGCCTCCGTACCGCCAATCATGCCTTTTCGGTCAGGGACACGGTGGCCGAAGGATACGAGGACTGGTGGGGCTTCGTACCGGAAATACTGGGCTGTGAAAACCGCGGGTATGAGCCCGAAGAGCTGGGCACGGATGTTAAAGTTCTCCCGGAGCAGACCGGTCATCCCATCCTGAAGGGTATCGATTCGTCCCTTCCGTGGCGGAGCAACGGGCAGGTCTATAAAGTTGCTCCCCTGGTCGATACCACTGCCACGGTCCTTTTAACCGGGAGCACCGTAAATGTAACGGAGCCGTTTGCCTGGACCCGGAAAACCGCCGACGGCAGCCCGGTGTTTTACACGGCGCTCGGCTACCCCGATGATTTTAAAAACACGCAGTTTACCACTTTGCTTAAAAACGCTATCGAATGGTCGCTCGGTCATTGAAAAGCTCCGGGAACAACTTTCAGCCCTTATCATGACATTTATCCCTTCACATCAGCTCCTGCGGGCCGCTGCGTTTGCATGGTTGCTGATCCTGTGCGTTCCCTTGGCCGGCAGCAGCCAGACGGCAGACAGTCCCCTGAAAATCGTAGCCTTCGGCAATTCGATCACAGCCGAACGGAAGACTGTTCAGCGTGTCTTCGCCCAAAGGCTGCCCGATCTGCTCCGGGAAAAAGGCATCCACGCAGTCGTGATCAATTCGGGCGTCGGGGGCAGCCACTCAGGCAGGAGGATCGACAATAAGCCCACTGCGCGTATCGCACACGCCCAGGACCGGTTCCAGGCCCAGGTGCTCGACCACAACCCGGACCTGGTCATCATAGGGTTCGGGGCTAACGACGCCTACATCGATACCAAAAAAGAAGGCGATCCTTCGCGGATACCGCTGGATAAGTTCCGCAACAATATGAGCTTCATGATCGAAACGCTGCAGGCGCGCGGGACCCGGGTGATCCTGATGGCTACCAACGGCTACCGGCCGGGAGACCAGGATTACCTGCACGAGCGTCTTTTGCAGTACATTGACGAAGCCGGAAAGCTGGCAAAGCGGTACAAAACGGGGTTCGTCAATAACCAGGCCACCTTTGAGCACTTCCATAATACGAGCGGTCAATCGGCAGCCGTTCTGTTTGAAGACCACCTGCACCCCAACGACGAAGGACATCGTCTCATTGCAGCCTCCCTTGCCTCCGAAATCGGGAAAGTGCTCGGCAGTAAAAAGCCGAAAAAGAGGCCGGTGCTGGTGACCAAAGACGAGTCCGGCGCTCCCTACACCGTCAGAAAGCCGCGTGATTGGGACAAATACAGGGCCCGGATAAAAGCTAAAATGGAATCGGTAATGGGCCCTCTGCCCGGCGGCAGGCTCCCGGCGCCGACTTTTGAAGTAGTCGATTCGCTGATGACTGACGGCTACAAGCGCCTCAATATCCGTATAGCCGTTAAACCGGGCGAGATCGTAACCGCCTACCTCTACCTGCCCAATTCTGCCGGTACCGGCGGGAAGCTGCCCGCTATGCTGGCGCTGCACGAAACCGATATGCCCGGCAAAAAAAGCGTGGATGGCGAGGGTTCCTATGAAAAATCACGCCGGAACCTGGGCTATGGCAAAGAGCTCGCGCAAAGAGGATATGTGGTCATCGCACCGGATTATCCCAGCTTCGGAGACAGCGTTCCCTTCGATTTCGCAACCGACGATTATGAATCGGGGACGATGAAAGGCATCTTCAACCACATCCGCTGTATCGACCTCCTGGAGCAGCTCGATATGGTTGACCGCAACCGTATCGGGGCTATCGGCCATTCTCTGGGAGGCCATAACGCGATTTTCCTTTCCGCCCTCGATACCCGTGTGAAAGTGACCGTCAGCAGCTGCGGCTGGACCCTGCTCGATTATTATGACATCGGCCCGGTAGCGGAGGAAAAATATGGCGGCCGCCTGGGCCCCTTTGCCCAGGACAGGTACATGCCGCTATGGTCGAAATACGGGCTCGACGGGGGCAAAAAGCCCTTCGAGTTTCACGAGCTGCTGATGGCGATAGCGCCGAGGGCCTTTTTCTCTTCTTCGCCCGTGGGCGATAAAAATTTTGACGTCAACGGCGTTAAAGAGGGTATCTGGCTGGCGCAAATGGGATATAGCTTCCTGAACGCAGAGGACAAGCTGCGGGTGATCTACCCGGATGCCGATCATAGTTTCCCGCAGCAGGCCCGCGAGGAGGCGTACCGGTTTATTGACCAGGCGCTCAAGTGATTATGCATGATGAGTTATAAATTATGAGATTATTATTGATAGCCCTGCTGGTGCAGTGCACAGGTGTTTTTGCTTTTTCCGGTAACGTTGCGCTTTCAGTCGGGTACGGCGAAAAGGACATTACGCCCGACATAGCGGTCAAAAACTGGGTGACCGGCAAAGCATATCCCAAAGTAAATGACCCGCTCCTGACAAGGGTGGTGGTGATCAGCGACGGCGCCGCCAAAAGCGTCATCGTCAGTCTCGACCTGGTAGATGCGGGCGAATCGGCTACGCATGAGATCCGCAAGGCGGTCGGTTCAGCCCTGGGCGTTTCCGAAAATAACATCATGGTCACTGCGACCCACACGCATTCCGCACCCTGGGCGCCCGTCTACAAAAAAGGTTACCGGGGGCTGGAGGCTGATACCTGGTGGGCGATACGGTATGTACCGGCGCAGAACGATCATCCCCCGTTCAAGAAATGGATGCAGAAGCTGCTCGATAACGTGGTGCTCGCAGCGCGCGAGGCGAACAGCAGGCTTCAGCCCGCCACCATCTGGATCGGGAAGGCCGACATATCGGCCTACGCTAACAACCGGCGCCCGGTAAAGCCGAAATGGGGAGTGCTCCAGAATAGCCTTCCGAAAGGGTATAGCGTCAAGCATGAGGCCTACAATCCCGATGTCCTTACCGACGGCAGTAATTACGGCCCGATGGACAGGACGATGAGCCTGGTTTCTTTCAGGGATGCAGCGGGGAAAAACATCGTATCGCTCTATCATATGTCGGTGCACTCGGTATCGATCTATCCTTATTCGGACGAGATCTCCGCCGACTGGCCGGGAGAAGCCACAAAGCAGGTACAGGCTACCCTCGGTGGGAAGGCTGTCTTTTTACAGGGAGCCGCGGGAGATATCAATCCGTGGAGGAGAGGGCGCGAGGCCGTTAATGAAATGGGCGTGGGAGTAGCCAAAAGGGCCAGGGGCGCCTTCGATTTCAGCGTGCAGCTCGCTGCCGACTCTGTCGTCGTCAGAAGGGCCAGGGCCGCCCTGCCGCTCGACGAAACCGGGAAGAAAAGGACCGGGGAAGACCTGGTCATGGCCGAAGTCCAGGCCCTTTCCATCGGGCCGCTCGCCATCGTCACGCTCCCGGGCGAACCGCTGACCGATATGGGAACGGCGATCAGGAACAGGTCGCCCTTCCCGCACACGCTGGTGCTCGGCTACTCGAACGGCAACGGGGTACATTATGTAGCCCCGCCGGGTGAAAAAGCGAAAGGAGGATATGAAATGGAATCGGGTACGGTAGGCGCCGACGACGCCGGCCTCATCCTGATCGAAGCAGCCGTAAGGCTTTTAAATGAAACCGTCAGGATCCCCAATTAGCCCAATGCGCGCATTTTTTAACATCCTGCTGTTCTGCCTGTTCCTCGGATGTGCTCCGGCGTCGGCGCAGTCGCCCGGCCTGCTGGAATACAGGACCCCCGGGGGAGCGGTCAAAAGCATTAAAAAGGCAAGCGAATGGCCTCTTAAGAAGAAGCAGATACTCGAGGGCCTGCAGGAAGCGACCGGCCCGCTGCCCGATCTGAAAAACCTGCCCGTTCCCGCAGTGACCTTTATCGATACGCTTCACGGCAGGCTTTTCGACCGGTATACCGTGCATGTGCAGTCCTACCCCGGCGAAATCGTGCCCGCCCTGCTGTATGTGCCTAACCATCTTCCGAAGGGAAGCAGGGTTCCCGCCGTGATCGCGCTGCATGGCACGGGCGCCAAAGGGAAATTCCTCACCGACAGCTCCGAGGCCGGCCCGAACCGGGCTACTGCTACCGAGCTGGCTTATCGCGGGTATGTCGTGCTTGCGCCCGATTATCCCAGCTTCGGAGCGCTTACAGATCATGATTTTTCCAAAGACCGGTTCGAATCGGGCGTCATGCAAGCGGTTTTCAACAACATGCGCTGTATCGACTACCTGCAATCGAGGCCCGATGTGGACGCAGGTAAAATAGGCGCCATCGGGCATTCGCTGGGAGGGCACACCGCCATCTTCCTGGGTGCTTTCGATCAAAGGGTAAAGATCGTGGTCTCCAGCTGCGGCTGGACCCCGTTTGAATATTATAACGCCGGCAAAAGCGTTACCGAGCGTTACGGCGGAAAGCTCGGTCCCTGGGCGCAGGACCGCTACATGCCCCTGGTGCGCGACCGGTTCGGGCTCGACCCCGCCCGCATGCCGTTCAATTTCGACGAGGTGATAGCGGCGATAGCTCCCCGGTATTTTTTCTCGAATTCTCCCGTAAACGACAGCAATTTTAATGTAGAGGGCATAAGAAAAGGAGAAGCCAGCGCCCGCCGGGTATATCGGCTGCTGAAAGCAGATGACCACATGGAAGTACATTACCCCGACGCCGGCCACGATTTCCCGCCGGAGGTCAGGGAGCTGGCATACAAAAAGATCGATGAAGTTTTGAAAAATACGTATTTATCCCGATGAAGCATTCCAGATCAATTAAGCTCAAAAGCATGTTGCCGGCGGTCCTCATCCTGGCCGTGAGTCTTCTGAACGTCGACCCGCTGTCCGCGCAAAACAAAACCGGGAAGCCCGATGTCGTTTTCCTCATCAGTGAAGATACGCTCAACTACGAGGCCCACCTCACGATCCCGCCTTTTGCAGACAGCCTCCGGAAAGCCGGGCTGTTCAACACCACGGTTTTAAAGGGATACGGCAAGCATGAAAGCTTCCGCTTTGAAAGCCTGGACGCCCTGGACAAGGCCGATGTGCTCGTCGTATTCTGCCGCCGCGTAGCGCTACCGCATGCCCAGATGGAAAAAATAAGGTCTTTTATCAAATCGGGGAAACCGGTAGTGGGTATCCGGACAGCCAATCATGGATTCTCTGTTAGAGGAAAGATGGCCGTGGAAGGACATGAAGCCTGGTGGGGATTTGTCTCGGATATACTCGGACATGAGAACAAAGGATATGAGCCTGAGCCGCTGGGTACGCTCGTGGAAGTAAAGCCGGAAAATTCAGGGCACCCTATCCTGAAAGGCATTTCTCAGAAACCCTGGAAAAGCAACGGTTCTACCTACAAGGTGAGCCCGCTGATCGATCCGGAGGCGGAGGTGATCCTGACGGGAAGCACACCCAACGTGAAAGAGCCTGCGGCCTGGACCAGGAAAAACGACTACGGAGGAAAAGTTTTTTATACTTCACTGGGGTATCCGAAGGATTTTTCCGAATCCCAATTCAGACAGCTGATCGTAAATGCGCTGACCTGGGCTGCAAACTGAGTATTGACTAAAAATAAAAAGCAATAAAGCTGAACATGCTGCGAGCCGGTATAAAAACTTCAGGGATAAAGCTTGTCCTTGCCGCCCTGGCGCTTGTACCGGCGGTTCCGGGACTTTCGCAAACCCCAGCCTGGCAGCGGGAAACAGGGGCCGCCGACTGGCGGCCGCGCGACTCTCAGGCTCAGCTGGTCTACCAGGACCGGATGTGGATCCTCGGCGGCTGGTTCAAATCGGATGAAGCCCCGCCTCGCGACATATGGCGGTCGGACAACGGGAAAGACTGGGAGTTGGTAAACGAAAACGCTCCCTGGAAGCACAGCGACTTCCCGATGGCAGCAGTATTCAGGGGCAGGATGTGGATGATGGGAGGATGGTATAACGGACGCCTGCCCGGGCACGAAGCCGGCAATGAGATCTGGTCGTCTGCCGACGGCATCAGCTGGCAGCCGGAAGGCAAAGCGCCGTGGTCGGCCCGCCTCGCCGGTGCGCTGGTGGAGTTCAAAGGAAAGCTGTGGCTGTTCGGAGGCAGCGAAAATTATTACTTCGGCGACAGCTCCAGCCTCAAAAATGACATCTGGGTTTCGGAAGACGGCAAAACCTGGACCCAGGTCGCCGCCTCATCGGCCTGGTCTCCGAGGGCTTATCACCAGGTTACGGCCTACCGCAATAAGCTGTACCTGATGGGCGGGGGCAACTACACGCCGGTATATGAAGCGCGCAACGATGTGTGGGTTTCGGAAAACGGTAAAGACTGGAAGCAGCTTACCGGGAATGCCCCCTGGCATGAGCGTATCTGGTTTACCACCGCCGTATACCGCGATCATATCTGGGTGCTGGGCGGATGGTCCAACAATCCCTCCAGGAACTGGGACGATGCCTGGTACAGCCGCGACGGTGTGAACTGGACAAAATACGAAAACGGGGAGGCTGCATGGAAAGAACGGCATGCCCATGCAACGTTCGTCTATCGCGACAAGCTCTGGATAGCGGGCGGCATGACCCCGCCGCTCGTCAATGACGTGTGGTCGCTTTCTCTGCCAAAAAAATGGAAACCATAAAAAAAATAAAATATGAATAAAAATGCCCGCCTTTACACTGCATTGCCTGTGGCGGCCACTTTGCTGACGATGGTATCCTGTCAGGAACCTCCCAAATATCCCGAAGGCCTGTCGGTAGAAGATGCACTTAAAAAGTTCGAGCTGAAAGAAGGCTTTTCCATAGAACCGTTCGCCACCGAACCCTACGTTCAGTCGCCGGTCGATATGATCATGGACGAGAACGGGGATGTGTATGTTGTTGAAATGGGTGACTATCCGTGGCAGGCGGACACGCTCAACCCTAAAGGACTTATCAAATTCCTCAAAGACACGGATGGCGACGGGAAGATCGATTCGTCGGTGGTTTTCGCCGACAAGCTTCCGAGTGCTACCAGCATCTTCCCCTGGAAAGGCGGGCTCCTGGTTGCTGCCGCTCCAAATATCTTCTACCTGAAAGACACGACAGGCGATCATAAGGCAGACCTTAAAGAAGTACTTTTTACAGGCTTCTTCGACCGCAACTCCGAAGCCCAGATCACCAGCTTCCGCTTCGGGATAGACAACTGGATCTACGCCAATAATAACGGGCAGGCCGGATCGGTAAGCAGGATCAGCAATCCGGCGGCCGGGAAGCTGAATGTCGGAGGCGGCGATTTCCGCTTCAGGCTCGATAACGACAAATTCGAGACGGAATCGGGGAACGGCCAGTTCGGCCTTGCTATCGACGACTGGGGAAACAGGTTTTTCACCCAGAATACGCTTTATATCCAGCAGGCGCCCATAGCCGGCAGGTATCTCAAAAGGAATGCCTATCTCCCTTCGACCAGGGGCAGCGTAAAAATTTACGAAGACGACGTCATGTTCCAGAAAACGCCCCCGCCCTACTGGAGAGCGGAGCGCAGCCGTCGCCGCCAGCACAACTACGACTCACTCGGGCTCGACCGGGTAGAATGGGCGGAAGGACATTTTACAGGTGCCTCGGGAGGAACCCACTACGGTGGAGATGCCTTCCCCGAAGAATACCGGGGATCTGTATTTACCGCTGAAGTTGCCGGTAACCTCGTGCACCGTACCGTCCTCAAAAAGAACCCCGGCAAAGCCGAGTTCGAAGCCACCCGCGGCAAAGGCGAAGAGAACCGCGAATTCCTTGCCTCTACCGACTCATGGTTCCGTCCTACTACCCTGTATTCGGCGCCTGACGGCTACCTCTACCTGGTAGACATGTACATGCAGCACATCGAGACCCCCGTGTCTATCCCCGACGATCTGAAAGAAGACATGGATTTTGCGAAAGGAAGCGACAAAGGCCGTATCTACCGCATCTTCCCTTCCGATGGCGCCAGACGTGACCTCAAAAACGTCAACCTGGGCTCAAAAACCACTGCCGAGCTGGTAGAATACCTCGGGCACCCCAACCAGTGGTGGAGGCTGACCGCCCAGCGCCTGATACTCGAAAGGCAGGATAAGTCCATCCTTCCGGCCCTTAAAGAGCAGTTTGCCACCCACCAGGACCCGAGAGGAAGGCTTCACTCCCTTTATGCCATCGACGGGCTGGGCGGGCTCGACGCTTCCCTGGCGAAAGCAGCCCTGAAAGACTCCAGCGAAGGCGTGCGTATCCACGGCGCGATACTTTCCGAAAGATTTGCCCAGAACCTGCCCGATCTGCTCGAGCTGGCCAACGACAAGGACGACCGGGTTGCGCTGCAGGCCGCGCTCAGCCTGGGGCAATTCCAGGGAGCCAAAGTACAGGAAGCGCTCGCAGGCATACTCGAACGCTATGCGTCGCAGCCGCTCTATCGTACTGCCGTGCTCAGCTCGGAGGCGGGCTCCTCGCCGGCATTCGTCAACCTGCTTGCAAAAAAATCCTTCTTCAGTGATAATGAAGACAGGAATAAATTCCTGGAAGATGCTGCGTACGTGATCGCCGCAAGAGGGAATGCCGCTGAGCTGACCGCATTGCTGGGGTCGGCCGGAAGCTACGGCGTTTCTTCCCAGAAGGCCATTATCGACGGTATCGGAAAAGGGCTGAAGAAAGCGCCGGATGCGCTCAAAAAATCGCCTGCCCTGGCTAAGGCCATCGAAAGCTCGGCAGCCAAAGTCGACGGAACGGTAAAAGCAGCTGTCGAAAAATTGAAAGAATAACCAGATTCCCTTTTGAAACGACTCCCCTCTCCTTAGCAGGAGAGGGGCCGGGGAAAGGTCCCAACACTCATTGTTCCAAACACATAGCTATGAATAAAAGTAAAATCAGCAGGCGACTATTCTGTTCCGACATCCTGAGTAACGGAGTACTGCTGCTCGGAGCCGGGTCTATCCTGGCCGGTTGCGGCGGGAATGGCAAAAGCGGGCAAACAGAAGAAAAGACTGCGGCAGAAGCCCCGGTTGCAGAAAAGCCGTCAGGCGATCCGTGTACGGATTTTTCCAACGTAGAGCCGTCGGAGATAGAGAAGAGGAAAGCGCTGGGTTACGTGGAAAAATCGCCCATTCCCGACAACCTGTGCGAAAACTGCAAGTTGTTTATTCCAGGGCAGCCGGGAAGCAACTGCGGGGGCTGCCAGTTATTTAAAGGACCTGTTTTCCTTGATGCATACTGCACCTATTGGGCAGATCCTGAGATCTAAAATTTTAAAAATATAAAATTGGAAAAATCTTCAAATCCCGTAGCGAGATGGTTCCAGGCCATCGGACCAGGACTTATCACCGCAGCGCTTGTTTTCGGCCCGAGCAAGCTTACTATTACCTCTAAGCTCGGCGCGCTTTATGGTTACGACCTGCTGTGGATCGTAATAGTGGCCATTTTCTTTATGGCCGTATTTACGGCTATGGCTACGCGGGTCGGGGCGACCATTCCGGATTCTTTCCTGCAGACCGTCAGGAAGAAATGGGGGAAGCCCGTATCCATCGTGGTGGGGATATGCGTTTTCCTGGTTTCGACATCTTTCCAGGCCGGTAATTCCATCGGGGTGGGGATCGCACTGGGAGAGCTCTCGGGCACATCTCCTGCTCCGTGGGTGATCGGGTGTACCGCAGTGGCGGTAAGCCTGCTCTTCTTCAGGAAATTCTATTCCATTCTTGAAAAGACGATGATCGCCCTCATCCTGCTGATGCTTTTTTCGTTTATTACCACGTTTGTGCTGGCTAAGCCCGACCCGGTTAAGATGGTAAAAGGGTTTACAATGCCATCGCTTCCGGATGGTTCCCTCGGGCTCGTCATCGCCTTTACAGCTTCCTGCTTTTCTATTGTCGGGGCACTATACCAGTCGTACCTTATCCAGGAGCGCATCAGGTCGAACCCTGCTTTAAAGGACGCCAAAAACGACAGCCTTACCGGCACCTTGCTGCTCGGGGTGATGAGCGCCGTCGTCATTGTCTGCGCCGCAGCAGTATTGAATCCTCAGGGCCTCACCGTGAATTCCGGCTCGGATATGGCCAAAGCGCTTGAGCCGATTTTCGGTCACAATGCAGCCACTCTTTTCCTGGTAGGGCTTTTCGGGGCAGCTTTCTCGTCTCAGATCGGGAATGCCTCCGTAGGCGGCACGCTCCTCAGCGACGCGCTCGGCTTCGGAAGCAGCTTCGGCTCCAGGTCGGTCAGGCTCATGACGGCGTTGGTCATGGTCGTGGGCGCGTGCGTAGCGCTTGCATTCGGGAAGCTCCCGCTCGAGCTCATCGTGTTCGCCCAGAGCGTCACGATTTTCGTGGTTCCCATTATCGGCATCGCCATGTATGTTATCGCCAACGACAGGGAGATCATGGGCGCAAGAGCCAATTCCTCCTTTACCAGGATAGCCGGGCTGGCAGGGCTCGTCCTGATCATCTCCCTGGCCCTGGTCAACATTAACGAATTGTTTTTAAAATAACCTATTTTCGAAGTATTCATGACTAATATCAGCACCTTTCAGGAGCAGTTTCTGACACCGTCGGATGAGCTCATCCGGGATATATCCGGCCTCGACGGCGACATCATCATTCTCGGAGCCGGCGGAAAAATCGGACCCAGCATAGCCCGGCTTACCAAAAAGGCGCTTCAGCTTGCAGGAAAAACCAACAAAGTGACGGGGGTGTCCAGGTTCAGCGAGGCGGGGCTCCGCGAATCGCTGGAAGCTGACGGCATAGCGACCATTTCGGCAGACATTCTCGACGACGCCCAGCTGCAGGCGTTGCCCGATGCCCCGAACGTGCTGTACCTGGCCGGGACGAAATTCGGAACGAAAGACCGGGAGGCCTATACCTGGGCCATGAATGCATACCTGCCCGGGCGCGTTGCAGAAAAATATAAAAACAGCCGCATCGTGGTTTATTCCACGGGCAATGTCTACCCCTATGTGGATCTTTCTTCAGGCGGCGCCAGCGAAGACATCAAGCCCAACCCTGTAGGAGAATACGGGCAGTCGTGCCTGGGAAGAGAACGGATATTTGAGCACTTCTCCCTTACGCACGGCACTCCCGTGCTGATGTACAGGCTCAACTACGCTATCGATTTCAGGTATGGCGTGCTGCTCGAGGTCGCCAAATCGGTCCTGGCCGAAAGGCCGATCGACCTGTCGACCGGGTTCGTGAATGTGATCTGGCAAAGCGACTCCAACGAGACCGCCATCCGCTCGCTGCTGCACTGCTCGTCTCCTCCCAAGCTGCTTAATGTTACCGGCCCGGAAACCGTGTCGGTTAAATGGCTCGCGGAAGAATTCGGGAAGAAATTCGGGAAGACCCCGCAATTCATCGGCGAACCCCAGCAGACAGCGCTGTTGAGCAATGCCGCCGAGTCGTTCAGGCTTTTCGGCTACCCGAAGGTCTCGCTCAAACAAATGATCGAAATCACCGCTACCTGGCTTTTGGAAGGCGGGGAGACAATTAACAAACCTACTCACTTCCAGGAGCGTAAGGGACAGTATTAGAGAATACAAACGACACAAATATGCTGAACGAAGATAAGAAAGAGCTTTTATTCAGGGGAACGGTGATCCCGGCTCATCCGCTGGCGCTTAACGCCGACCGTAAGCTCGACGAAGAAAAGCAGAGAAGGCTTACGCGCTACTATATGGCAGCGGGCGCCGGCGGCGTCGCCGTGGCCGTCCATACCACTCAATTCGAGATCCGGGATGCCGAGCACAGCCTGCTCGAGCCCGTGCTCAGGCTTGCAGCCGAAGAGGTGGATGCAGCCAATCTCGACAGGCCTTTCCTGAAAATAGCGGGTGTGGTCGGTAAGACGGAGCAGGCGCTTCGGGAGGCGCGGCTTGCCCGCAAATACGGCTATGACCTGGTTTTGCTCGGGATGGCGGCCTTCAAAACCGAGACCGAAGAAGAAGTGCTGAAGCATGTGGCTGCGGTCGCAGCAGAAATGCCGGTTTTAGGGTTTTACCTTCAGACTTCTATCGGCGGCAGGGCTTTCAGCTACGATTTCTGGAAAGCATTCGCCGACATCCCCAATGTCTGGGGCATCAAGGTAGCGGCCTTTAACCGCTACCAGACCATCGACGTGGTCAGGGCGGTATGCAATTCTTCCAGGAGAAATGAAATAGCGCTTTATACCGGCAATGACGACAACATCGTCAACGACCTGCTTACCGAATACCGTTTCGACGTAAACGGGGAAAAGGTCGCCAAGCGGTTTGTCGGCGGACTGCTGGGGCATTGGGCTGCCTGGACCGGCAAAGCGGTCTGGCTCCTCGAAGAGATCAAAAAGCACATTGCGGCGGGCTATCCCGATGCATCGGCATTCTTTACCCGCAATATCGAGGTAACCGATATGAATGCGGCCATATTCGACCCCTTCAACGCATTCCACGGTTGTATAGCCGGTGTGCACCAGGTCTTGTACCTGCAGGGGCTGCTGGACGGGATCTGGTGCCTGAACCCGGACGAGGATCTGTCGCCCGGGCAGGCGGAAGAAATCGAGCGGGTCCGCAAGGCTTATCCGCACCTGATCGACGACAGCTTTGTAGCTGAATGGCTCGAGAGCCGGAAGGCGCTTGCCTAGGATTTAATTGCAGTTTTTTTTTCGATAGATGGTAGTTGCATATGGCGGCCCCCTCATGTTCATCGATACCCGTCTGCCGCGTTGTAACAGATCAGGTCCCGCATACGTATTGGCTCATATACCCGGTATTTATCTCCAAACTTAATTATAAGTAGTCATGGATAATTCTCGTTCTGACAACCGTTTTAAAAAGCTGATCGTAACCGCACCAGTAAAGACGCTCCTCTTTTTCATGCTTTCGCTTTTCCTCTCCTGCCAGAGCGACGACGAGATACTCCCCGAAGCGGAAGAAGGAGGAACTATCACCATAGAAACCGCAGGCACTGAGTCAAAGCAGGTCGAAGGAAATACCGGCACAGCCGCCAACGCCGAAGACCTGGTCGAAAATTCCACTTTTTCAGGTAAGGTGACGATCCGGTTCGGAACCACGGTGAGCATCTCCAATCCTTTTGAAGGAAAAGGCGTCGAGGTAACGGAAACAAACGGAGACGTAACGGTCAGCGCGACCATTGCGGAGATCGAATATGAGCTCTCCGGGACCACGACCGACGGATCGCTTAAAATTTACAGCGACAAAAAGTTCAGGCTTTCCCTCAGCGGCGTCAGCATAACCAATCCCGACGGGCCGGCAATCAATATCCAGTCGGGGAAAAGGGCTTTCATCGTACTGGCACAGGATTCGGACAACCAGCTTACCGACGGCAGCTCCTACAAAGCGAGCGGCTCTGAAGACATGAAAGGCGCCTTCTTCTCCGAAGGCCAGCTGATCTTCAGCGGCGGCGGTAAGCTTTCCGTCAGGAGCAACTATGCCCATGCCATCGCCAGCGACGATTACATCCGGATCATCGATGCCGCCATCACCGTTGCCGGCGCCGTAAAAGACGGGCTGCATGCCAACGACGCGGTTATCATCGACGGAGGTTCCCTCGATATCGCTTCAACCGACGACGGTATCCAGTGCGAAGAGGGCTACATTGTCATCAACGACGGGACCATCCGTATCAACTCCACCGGCAAGGCCATAACCGCCTCGTACGACACCGACAACACCATCGATCCCTACCTGACGATCAACGGCGGCAGCATTACCATCGACAGTAAAGACGAGGGTATCGAAAGCAAGAGCATACTGACCATTAACGGGGGTACGATCTCGGTAAAAGCGACCGACGACGGCATCAATGCCGGCAAGTTCATCTACATAAACGGCGGTGACATATACGTTAACAGCACTTCCAACGACGGCATCGACAGCAACGGGCCCATTACCATCACCGGTGGAAAAATCCTGGCCATAGGCGCGCAAAACCCGGAGGGAGGAATAGACTGCGACCGCAGCACCTTTAAGATCACAGGCGGCCTCGTGCTCGGGCTGGGCGGCAATACCAGCTCTCCAACTGCGTCGGTAAGCACCCAATACTCGGTGATCATGAGCGGCAGCACCGCCGGCCAGATCATTTCCTTGCTGGCTGCCGATAATACGGAGGCGCTGACTTTTCTGGTGCCGGTCAGCCGCAGCACCATGCTGTTTTCGAGTCCCAAGCTGAAAGCGGGCCAGACCTATTCATTGTACACAGGCGGCACTGTAACCGGTGGGGACGAGTTTTCCGGTATCTATACTTCCGGCTCCTACGAGCCCGGCACCAAATCTTCCACCAGCTTTACAACCACGGGCATGGTGACCTCGACAGGCGGCAGCACGGGTCCGGGACGTTAGAAGTGTTTAAACTTTAATCTACCGCAAGCTGTATCGTCCGCCGCCTGGCCGTCTGCGGTTTCCAGGTCCACTATCCCTTTTCCTGATGGATTGGGATATAACCTGTCTGTTGAAGCATGCTTCTCTGCCGTTTCCATATGCCGCCCGCCCCGTCCTTTT
Source organism: Cytophagaceae bacterium SCN 52-12 (assembly GCA_001724175.1). Lineage (GTDB taxonomy): Bacteria > Bacteroidota > Bacteroidia > Cytophagales > Spirosomataceae > Ravibacter. The sequence continues at coordinate 17,537 of MEDT01000134.1, forward strand.
CCAAACCGATCACTGCGGCGCCGGAAATAGAGGGCTGATCGCGGCTGGAAGGCTGGAACACCCTGAAATTCCGCCCGTCGTAACGGCATAGGCCGTCCAGGGTAGCCATCCAGATAAATCCCTGTTTGTCCTGCTGGATCGCGGGGTTAAAAGCCTGGGGCAGTCCCTGGACGCTGGTGATATGGACCGGCTGCGGCAGGCCTTCCCACTGCGCGGAGGCAGCCCGCGCAAGCCCGCAGAACAGCGTCGTTAAAACAGCAATACGGTTCACAAGCGATTTCAGGCGGGCCAATTCATGGTAGGGTTATTTCAGCATCTGCATTACCGGCAAATATAACCATCATAGAAGCATGTTGACAGCATCTGCAGCCATAAAGAATCCCGGCCTGCCCTGCCTGTAAATATATTATCTTGGCACCGGTTAGAATCCGATAGTCTTTAGCTTTATTCTTCCAGTATTAAAGAGTAATTGCTGATATATTTCTTTTCATTTTACCTCGTCATTACGTTACCAGTAAGTTTACAATGAAAGATTCCAAAAAAACAACGCAAAAAAGCGCTGCGTCCAGGAGAGATTTCATCAAAGCCTCCTCCCTGGCGGCATCCGCTTTCTTCATAGTCCCGAGACACGTATTGGGCAAGGGGTATGTTGCACCCAGTGACAAACTGAACATAGCCGGTATCGGCGTCGGAGGAAAAGGCAAAAGCGACCTCACCTCATTTGCGAAGAGTCCGCGGGTAAATATTGTAGCGCTTTGTGACGTGGACGACCGCCAGGCCGTTGAGTCGAGAAAGAATTTCCCGAACGCGAAATATTACAAGGACTTTCGCGAAATGCTGAACAAGGAGAAGAACAATATCGATGCATGTTCTATTTCGACTCCTGATCATACCCACGCCGTAGCCACGCTGGCCGCGATGCAGCTGGGCAAGCACGTATATACGCAAAAACCGCTTACGCATAGCATCAACGAGGCCAGGATACTGACGCAGGCTGCCAAGAAATACAAGGTCGTTACCCAGATGGGCAACCAGGGCGGATCGGGCAACGGCGTGCGCCGTATGAAAGAAATCTATGATTCGGGCATCATCGGCCAGGTAGACCGCGTGCTCTGCTGGACAAACCGCCCGGTTTGGCCGCAGGCTGTTCCTACCGATAAGACATTCGCCATTCCGAAGGAGCTGAATTTTGATCTCTGGCTCGGCCCTGCTCCCAAGGTACCTTACAATGAAGCATACCTTCCCTGGAACTGGCGCGGATGGTGGCCCTACGGCACAGGCGCGCTGGGCGATATGGCCTGCCACATCATGGACCCCGTATTCAGGATCCTTCCCATCGACTATCCCAAATCGGTAGAAGCGAGTGTGGCCGGCAACTGGACCATGACGCTCCGCCCCGAGGATAACGAGCCGGCCTGGACGCCTTTCTCGACCAATATTCACCTCGTATACCCGCGGAAGGACGGCTTGGGAGATCTGAAGGTAAGCTGGTACGACGGAGGTATTCTTCCCGAGCTTCCCGAAGAGCTGAAGGAAGGAGAAGAATTTGGAAACTCGGACGGAGGCGTATTGTTCATAGGAGCAAAAGGAAAGCTGATGGCAGACTGCTATGGCGCGCGTCCCCGCCTGCTTCCGCTGAGGGATAACGAGTTCGTCAATATTCCCGAGACCATCAAAAGAGTACCTAACGAAGACCACTACCTCAACTGGGTGGATGCCTGCCTGGCCGGCTACGGGAATGCCGAAACCAGCTCGCCGTTTGAATATGCAGGTCCGTTTACCGAAAGCATCCTGATCGGCAACGTGGCGCTCCGTACCTGGATGCTCCGCGACAATCCCGAAGGCAGGAGGACCGTCGACAAGTACAACGGCCGCAAGAAGCTGCTGTGGGATGCCGCCCAGGGCAAGATCACCAACTGGGACCTGGCTAACCAGTACGTAAACCGCGAATACCGAGACGGCTGGAGCCTTACGCTTTAAGATCAGATCCTCCGAATCAGAAAAGGCTACCCGTAAGGGTGGCCTTTTTGCTATGGTAGTGAAATAAAAAATCAGAGCGGCTCTTCGGGAAGAAAATCCCTGGGCGAACATTTCAACACCCTGGCCAGATCATTCAAACGCTTCAGGCTATACTTGTCATCAGTCCTCGGACTTTCCACAAGCCCTATATACCCCTCCGAGAGCTCAAGCAAAAAAGCCAGCTCTTTCTGGGAGATCCCCATTTCAAGCCTCTTTTCCTTGACCTTGTCTATGACATATTGCTCTATAGGAGTAGGTAAAGTCATAGAGGCGAATAAACCGGATTAAAAAAATTTATCTACATAGCTATAGCTATGTTTAGTATTTTATTATATTTGTTGAGCAGAACGTCTATACCCGCTTCTAAAGCAGAAAATACTTTCATTGACTGACCTATGGATAAACATTTACTTTACCCGCTGATTATTCGTCATCCCCAATGACGCCGGGCCGCAGATTCATACGGTTAGCCCGGAGGAAAGTATTTTCCTTCGGGCAGGCCCGGTAAAAGCTGCCCTTTTTTCCTATTCTTCAACTAAAAACCGCTTAAGCAATGAACCTTCTTTATTGCCAAAGGGGCGTATTGTGCCCGTATTTTTCCGGCATAGGCCTCCTGCTGCTGCTATGCTACGGATCACCTTTACCGGCGCAGGAAAATTTTACGCTCCGTGGCCGCGTTGTTTCGGAAAAGGACGGGGAGCCGCTGCCCGGGGCCTCCGTATACCTCCGGGGAACACAGCAGGGCACGACAACCAACGAGCAGGGACTGTTTACGTTTAATGTACCCGGTAACCGCGCGGAGGTAAGTATTTCTTTTATCGGCTACATCGCTGCCGACACGCTCCTGCGCCTGCCGCTGACGAAGGAGCTCGTTATCAGCCTCAGGGAGGATGCCGCCCAACTGGAGGAGGTCGCAGTGACGGGCTACCAGACGATACCCAAAGAAAGAGCGACAGGCTCATTCGTATATCTGGACAACGAGCTGCTCAACCGGAGCGTGTCGACCAACATCCTGGAAAGACTGGATGGAGTGGCCGGCGGGGTATTTTTTACCGGTTCTGCTTCGCGCTCAACCGGCTTCAGCCCCCTCGACAGGCAGCTTAACATCAGGATACGCGGCGAGAGTACGCTGGCATTGCCGACGCAGGTCAGCCGCGACCCGCTTATCGTCATCGATAATTTTCCTTTCGAAGGCGCGCTCGACAACATCAACCCAAATGACGTAGAGTCGATCACGATCCTGAGAGACGCCGCTGCGGCCTCTATCTGGGGGGCAAGGGCGGGCAACGGGGTCATTGTGATCACTACCAAAAAAGGAAGAAAGGATCATCCCGTCAGCGTGGAGATCAACAGCAATATTACCGTCACTCAAAAGCCCGATATTTACCAGGACAGGAATTACCTGACCGCGGAACATTACATAGAGGCCGAAAAGATATTATTCGATGCCGGGTACTTCAACGCTGATCTTTCGAATACGACCAGCCAGCCTCCTTTGTCACCTGTAGTAGAGCTGCTGGCACGGAAAAGGTCGGGCGCTATTTCCGAAACGGAATATGAAGCAGCTATCGCGAAGCTGTCTGCTGCCGACATCCGCGGCGACTACATGCGCCATGTATACAGAGACGCTCTTAACCAGCAGTATTCCGTCGGCCTGAAGGGCGGGAGCAGTCAGACCACCTACTCCGTCTCCGCCGGCTTTGACCGGAATCTTAGCAATACGGCAGGCAACGGATACAACAGGTTTACCCTCAACTCCAATACCTCTTATACGCTTTTCAAAAAGCTTGAGCTCACCACCGGCATCAACTATAGCAATAGTAAGACGACTACAGGCAATAATCACAACAATTTCGGATACCTGTCTGTAGGCGGCAAGTATTCCAACATCTTTCCTTATGCCGCTCTGGCCGATGAAAACGGTATTCCTCTGAGTACCACCAGAGGCTATCGTGACGGCTATATAGCACAGACCGAATCGCTCGGGTTCCTCGACTGGCGGTACCGCCCGCTGGAGGAAACTTCCCTGGCCAACCGGTATTCGAAGTCCAACAGCCTCCTCCTGCGGGTAGGCCTCAGGTATAGCTTCAGGCCGTTCCTGAATTTCGAAGTGCTTTATCAAAATGAAAAGCAGATAATCCAGGATTGGGACTACAGAAGCGAAAGCACCTACTACACAAGAAACCTCATCAACCGGTTTTCGATACGAAGAGACGACGGCTTATTTACCTACCAGTTGCCCCGGGGCGGGATCCTGATGCAAAACAATACCAATTGGAATTCCGATAATCTAAGGGCGCAATTGAACTTTGATAAATCATTTGGCGCCGATCATAGATTGACCGCCCTGGCGGGGGCTGAAGCCCGGCAGCTGCTTACGGAGTTTTATTCCCGTACATCCTACGGCTACGACGACAATCTCGGTGTAGGGGTAAACGCGCTCAACTTTTCTGCCATACTGCCCGTTAACCCCGGGTCCATCGACCTGCTGAGTCCTCCCCCGGCAGATATCTCCGGGTTCAACAACCGTTTCATTTCCTATTATGCCAACGCCGCTTACACTTTTCGAAACCGGTATACCCTTTCAGGCAGTGCAAGAAGGGACGGGGCGAATATATTCGGCGCCAATACCAACAACCGGTTTACCCCTTTATGGTCGGCCGGGCTGTCGTGGGACCTGGGCAGGGAAAGCTTCTATCACCTCGGATGGCTGCCTCATCTGAAGCTCCGGTCTTCATACGGCTACAGCGGAAACGTATACCAGGGTTCGATCTATACCACCGGCGTATACCTGACCAACGGACGTACCGGCGCGCGGTATATCCACAATCTTACCGCACCCAACCCGGAATTAAGATGGGAACAGGTAGGAACGTTTAATACAGGGATCGATTTCTCTTTAAAGAATAACCTCATGAGCGGAAGTATCGAATACTACAGCAAATCGGGCAGCGACCTGATCGAGCTGCAGCCGCTTGCCCCGTCGGTCGGGTTCAACCAGTTTTATACCAACGGCGCCGCTACCCGAACGCAGGGTATCGACCTT
>MEDT01000135.1 GCA_001724175.1 Cytophagaceae bacterium SCN 52-12
GGCGGACGGCCTGACCGACGGTGACCGCGAGCTGAGTTTCGAATTGTGCGGAAAATCGGCTGTTTACGGTGGATTTAAGGGTACCGAAAACCACCTGTGGGAACGGGATGCGGCTGCAAATCCCACCATATTGAGCGGTGATATCGACAAGAACGGAACTATGGACGATAATAATAGCTTTGGCGTGGTATGGGTAGGGCCCAATATACTTACAAGCATTTTAGACGGCTTTACCATTACGATGGGAAATGCCAATAAAGTAAACTGTAGTTCGTCGAAATCCTGTACCGGAGGCGGGATGTTCGTAGACGACGGCAGCAGCCCCACGATAAGAAATACCCGCTTTATCAACAATTATACAAGAGACGAAGGCGGCGGGCTGTACACATTTGGAAGCAGCATTCCCTTAAAAATAGCTAATTGCGCTTTCCTGCAGAACACAGCGCGTTCCGGAGGAGGCGGACTAGCTATCGTTGCCGGCAAAGTCATCATTATAAATAGTCTTTTTGCAGATAATGTTACAGAGCAAGGTCAGCTGGGAGGAGCGGGCATACGGGGTTTGAGCGTATCCTATTTAAAGGTCGTCAACGCTACGATCACCGGAAATGAAGTCAGGACGCCCTCCGAGCCGGTACAACAGCTCGGGGGCGGCATCGCACTCAGATTCTACGACGATGTTATCATTCAAAATACCATTATCAGGGGCAACAGCAGCGGGATAAAGGTACAAAACAGAGAGGCCGAACCCGACGCCTACCCGGACATTTCGTACAGCCTGGTCCAGGGACTGGACGGGACTTCCGGCACGGGCAATATCAACGGAAATACGGACCCGGGATTTGTAAACACATCGACAGGTAATTATCAGCTTACGCCCGGCAGCCCCGTCGTCAACAAAGGGGACCCCGGAACGGCAGAAAACCTGTTCCCCGCCAACAACGCGGGCGACGCCATAGACCTGGCAGGAAGCGCCCGCTTTTACGGCCCACGGATAGACATGGGCGCCTACGAGCTGATCCACGAGTCGGCGCTGCCCGTATCGCTTGCTGCTTTCAATGCGTCGTTGCAGGAAAATGCCGTGCTTCTCAGCTGGCTGACCACGACGGAAGCCAATGCATCCCATTTCGAAATACAGCGGAGCGGCGATGCCAGGACTTTCGAAGCCATCGGTAGGGTTGGAGCAAAAGGAGGAGAACAAGAAACGGAAAACTACGCCTACACTGACTATCCGCTTGAGCACCCCACCTTCCTGACTGCGCCGGGCTCGCCTGTCTACTATCGTCTCCGCATCGTCGACCTCGACGGCACCTATGCATTTTCCCCTATCGCTTCGGTACGGTGGGGCAAAACCGGCAGCAACGCAGCGATGCTTTACCCCAATCCCGTAAACAGCGGGAAAGTAACCCTTCGCACTCCCGACGGGCGGGAGCCTGCGGGAGTCAGGGTTTTCAACCCGCTGGGCAGGCAGGTGAACGTGCCCTTCAGTCACGGTGAGCTGGATACCGCACATCTTCCTGCCGGGCTGTACCTGGCACAGATCGTCTGCCCTGACGGGACGACGGTAACGGTGAAATTCCTGAAAAATTAAATAATTATATCGCCGATCCGCTTTTTTCTGACGAGGATAACAGGTATACTTACCCGCTAATATTCCGCCGGCAAACATGCGACATCTGCTTATCCTTACACTATTCGTCCAAATACCTCTACAGGCCCAGGAGATCCCTTTCGACAGAGAAGAACTGATGAAAGGCATTGCACCGCGCGATTTTTATGCCCAGCTGCCCTCGGTTACCTGGGCCGATCGCCAGTCGGTCAGAATTTCCGCTTCGGGCCGCACCTCCGTACTGAACCTCAGGACAGGCAGGACCTCGGAAGACAGGCCTGCCTCCGCCCCGTCCCGGCAGGGCCTAAAAGTAAAGGAAAACGACCTGTTCCTGGTAACTGCTTCAGGCGAAAGGCGGCTCACCCATGACTCGCTGCCCGAGCAAAACCCGATGTTTTCGCCCGACAGCAGCTATATTGCCTACACGAAAGGCAACGATCTTTTCGCTTACAGCCTGAAAGACAGCAAGGAAATACGGCTTACCTCAGACGGGACCGCGACAATATTAAACGGCTATGCAACCTGGATCTACTGGGAAGAGATTTATGGAAGAGCTACCCGGTTCAGGGCTTTCTGGTGGAGCCCCGACAGCAGGAAAATCGCCTATATGCGTTTTGACGAAAGCCAAACGCCAATGTTCCCGCTGTACAGCAGCAAAGGGCAGCACGGCCATATCGAGGAAACGCGGTACCCGAAAGCCGGCGATCCAAATCCTACGGCAAAGCTCGGCTTCGTCTCTCCCGAAGGAGGCGCTACGGTCTGGGCTGATTTCAATGAAAAAGACGATCAGTATTTTGGCTGGCCGAAATGGCTGGCAGACGGCTCCGGGCTTATTGTCCAGTGGATCAACCGGGGCAACGACCACCTCAAAATTTATAATGTCAGCCCCGGAAATGGTTCTAAAAGGCAAATCTACGAAGAGCAGCAAAAAACCTGGATCTCCATCGACGAGGCCGAGGAACGGCTGCACCTCCTGGAAGCCACCGGCGAGATGCTCCTGGTCAGCGATAAATCGGGCTGGAAGCAGCTTTACCTGTACAGTCTCGACGGAAAATTTAAAAATGCCGTCACCGGCGGGAAATTCACCGTTACCGAGATCTACGGCATCGATCCCGGTTCCCGTACGGTTTATTTCCAGGCGAGGGGCAAGGAAAATACCGCCCGTTTTGACTTGTACCGCGTGGGCCTGGACGGGAAAAACCTGAAGCGGCTCAGCTTTGGAGCGTATAGCCACCGGCAGATCAGCCCGTCGCCCGATCTTAGCTATTTCATTACCACCTACTCTAACGTGGACACACCTACGAAAATGACCGTGCTCGACAATAACGGGAAGATAGTAAAGGAGCTGGGAGAAATGAAGGGCAAAAATTTCGAACGCTATCAGCCGGCCGCCACCCGGCTGATCCGCGTCAAAAGCGACGACGGCCTGTACGACCTGCCGATGATCATCACCTACCCTGCTGACTACGCGGCCGGCACGAAATACCCGGTGCTGATCAGCATTTACGGCGGTCCCGATGCGGGTACCGTCTATGACCAGTGGAGCTGGACGCCCGCCCGGCAGTGGCTGGCGGAGGAAGGCCTGGTCCAGGTGGCGTTCGATCATCGTGCCAGCGGGCATTTCGGGAAGGAAGGCCTCAACTACCTGCACCGTAACCTGGGAGAATGGGAGATCAGGGATTATGCTACGATGGCGCGCTACCTGGTCAGCGAAGGAATTGCAGATCCTGAGCGGATCGGGATTACCGGCTTCAGCTATGGCGGATACATCAGCTGCCTGGCCCTCACGAAGGGAGCAGATGTTTTCACGCACGGTATGGCCGGCGGGAGCGTGACAGACTGGAGGTATTATGATACCGCCTATACGGAGCGGTTCATGGACACGCCCGAAGAGAATCCCGAAGGCTATAAGTCCGGCAGCGTGCTGACCTATGTAGACCGCTACAAAGGCATGCTGCAGATCACGCACGGCGCCATGGACGACAACGTTCATATGCAGAACAGCCTCCAGTTGGTCAGCGATCTCCAGGATGCCAAAAAAGACTTCGAACTGATGATATACCCTGAAGAAAGACACGGCTACGGCGGGAACAAGGGAACGCACTACCAGAACCTGAAGAACAGGTTCATTTACAGGCATCTGCTGAGGAAAGAAATGCCTGCAGGTTTGATGAAATAGTTACCCCGCTGCAAATTACCTGTCCACCTCCCCCATCACGATATCTATCGACCCTATTATAGCGACAAGGTCTGCAAGCAGGCCGCCTTTCGACAGCTCGGGCAGGACAGACAGGTTGTTAAATGAGCAGGCTCTGGCCTTACAGCGCACCGGCTTGTCCGACCTGCCGTCGGTGCGGAAGAAAAACCCCAGCTCCCCCTTGGAATTTTCGGCGCGGACATAGAAATCCATTGCTTTCGGCCTGATCTTTTTCGGTACGGCCGACTGCGGATCAAAATCAGGCGTCCTTTTTAGATCGCCCGTCAGCTGCACCAGGCATTGCTTTATGATTTTGATCGATTCACGGCATTCGGCCACACGCACCCAGTTCCTGTCCCAGCAATCGCCGGTCTTTCCCATCGCGCCTGTCCCGATCGGTATCCCGAAATCCAGCTCGGGGTACACCGAATAGCCGTCGACTCTCCGCAGGTCATACATCAGGCCGGAACCACGGAGAACCGGTCCGCTGCAGCCGTAGTTAATGGCTACAGACAACGGCAGCACCCCTACATTTGCCGTTCTTTGTACGAAAATTTTATTTTCTACCACCAATTGCTCCAGCTCTGCCAATTTCGGCTCAAGGTAGCTGATGAATTCGCCGCAACGCTCTTCGAAGCCCACCGGCAGATCATAGAAAAGTCCGCCGATCCAGATATAATTGTAAAGCATTCTTGCGCCGCTCACCCATTCGAGCAGCCTGAGAATCTGCTCCCGGTCCCGCATCATCCATAAAAACGGGGTGTAAGCCCCTATATCCAGGGCATAGGTGCCGATGGCGACGAAGTGCGAAGCAAGCCTGTTGAGCTCGGCTACCAGGACCCGGATATACTCGACACGCCTGGGGATATCGTTTTCGATGCCCAGCATACGTTCTACTCCCATTGCATAGGCATGCTCGGAGTTCATCGCCGCTACATAATCCATCCTGTCCACGTAAGGAATGATCTGGTTGAAAGGCAGCGCCTCGGCATGCTTCTCAAAACAGCGGTGCAGGTATCCCAGGTGCGGCACCACATCTACGATCAGCTCCCCGTCGGTTACCACTTCCAGCCTCAGCACGCCGTGGGTAGAAGGGTGCTGCGGCCCTACGTTGAGGATCATCTCGCTGGAACGAAGCTGCGTATGATCGTACTTGTTAGGAGCAGACCTGACAAGGTGCTCCTCGCTGTATTTATATTGTATGGTATCCGACATAACCGGTAAAGCAATTACATTGGGTAAAAATAGTCAGATTTGCCGGATAAAAAATTACATGTATATACAACTATTTTGAATTGATCCGTGTTACCCTATCAAATAACCTAATTTAAAACAGCGAAAATATGTCGACCATTCAATGGACCCTGGATCCCACTCACAGTGAGCTGCGATTCAAAGTAAAGCACCTGGGCATTTCAACAGTAAGCGGAAGCTTTGAAGTAATCAACGGAACCATCACCTCAACTGACGAAACTTTTACAAGCGCAGATATCAGCTTCACTGCTGATGCCTCTACCATCGACACCAACAATGCCGACCGGGACAACCATCTTAAAAGCGCCGATTTTTTCGAGTCTGAAAAGTACCCGTCTCTTATTTTTGAAGCGAAAGGCGTAGACCTGAACCGGGAAGAAGTCGAAGGAACCCTTACCATCAAAGGCATTGCTTTACCCGTAAAACTGGAAGTAGAATTTGAAGGCACTGCCAAAGATCCCTGGGGAAATCAGAAAGCAGGTTTTTCAGTTTCCGGTAAGATCAAGCGCTCGGCCTGGGGACTGACCTGGAACGCTGCTCTCGAAACCGGCGGCGTACTGGTAAGCGACGAAGTGAAGATCTCTGCTGAGGTACAGTTCGTAAAAGGCGCCTGAGCAGAGCGCGATCTTTCCGCAAATATTATTCAACAAACGAAGCCTGCTTGAATCCCCGGTGGGCTGTCCGGCTAAAAGGGCAGCCCCACAGGGGCGACACAGCCCTCACAGGCAGACACCACCGGTTCCCCACTGCGAAACTTCCACCTGACAGTTTTTTTATACACCGCTATTTTTCTGGGAAGACCGCCTGATCATCAGCTCCGGCTTAAGCACCCTGGTCTCGAAGAGGATCGGGGGCTTTTTGCTTTCTACCATATCGAGCAGCAGCTCAGCCGACTGCCGGCCCATCTCGAAAGTCGGCTGTACCATAGTGCTCAGAGGCGGGTCGAGAAGCGATGAAATGGCCAGGTCTGAAAATCCCATTAAAGCAACGTCGCCCGGCATATGGTAGCCCAGCTGGCGCAGGGCAGAATGCGCGCCGATCGCGATCCGGTCGCTGGCGGCAAAGATCGCATCGGGCCGCTGCCTGAGGGCCATCAGCTGGTAAGCCGCTTCCATGCCCACTTCATGCTTGAATTCGCCTGTTACGATCCATTCGTCGCGTACCTCGAGCCCGTACCTGATCAGGGCGTCTTTGTACCCCTGCGCGCGGTTCCGGCTGATGGCAAGGTTCATATGCCCGGAGATGTGGGCAATTTTTTTACACCCTTCCCTGATCAGGTGCTCAGTGGCCTGAAATGCTCCCCCGTAATCATCTACCAGCACCTTATGAGTCTGGAGCTCCTCAGCTGCCCGGTCGAAAAACACGACTGGAATCGAGCTTTCGGCAAGCTCCTTGAAATGTTCGTATTCCTTTGTTCCGCTGGCAATAGAGATCAGCAGCCCGTCGGCGCGGCGCGAAGCAATATGACGGGTACTCGAAACTTCACGCTCATAAGCGTCATGGCTCTGGTAGATCATTACCTGGTATCCCCGCTGGTAGGCGACATCCTCGATACCGCCGATCACGGAGGAGAAAAAGGGATTGGCAATTTCGGGTACGATCACCCCGATGCTGTATGTCCTCTGGTTAAGCAGGCTTAGGGCAAACGGGTTGGGTGAATAATGACGCGCCCTGGCCAGCTCCAGGACCCTCCGCCTGGTCTCTTCCCCGATTTCGGGGCTGTCCCGGAGCGCACGCGATACGGTCGATTTGGATATGCCCAGCTCCCTGGCAAGTTCCTTGATGGTAACCGTTTGCTTTGACATGATAGATTATAAAAATAATACAAAGACAATGCTATGAATACGGTGGCGTGACACTCTCCCGCTTCCCTCTATAATGACGACAAAATCCGATTTTTCCCGCAACAGGTGCAAATTGCAACCGTTCCCGGGAACGGTTGCGTAAAATAAAGTCATTTTTTGCTGAACTTTCCTTGGATATCCCAATAGTTGTCCCTAACTCAATAGAAAATCAAGCCGGCAGGATCATGTCAATCGGACCCTGAATCTTGTTTTTTTTCTATAACTACATTTTACCGATCAATGGTTATCGAGCAGGTTTCAGCAGGGAGTCAGGCGAATACGCGCAGGTCCGAAAAAATGGAGAGCTTATTGACAGATATCGTCTATAACGGCAGCTACAAGTCGTTTTGCGAGCTCTTCAGACGATATTACAATCCGCTTTGTTCTTATGCCATGCGTGTGGTAACCTACAGGGAGATCGCTGAAGAGGTCGTGTCCGACGTTTATATGAAGCTATGGAAAAACAGGGAACAGATAGCGGTGCATACCTCTTTCGAAGCTTATCTCTACCGGTCGATCAGGAACCAGGCGCTGGACTACCTTAAGCTGAAAACCTACCGGCCCCAGAAGAATGACACGCTCGATTGCGTAGATCGCATCAGCAGCTGCGCCGATTACCATACCCCTTCAGACGAGCTGTGCTTCAACGAGCTCTACCTCGAGATAGAAGGCCTGGTCAACGCATTGCCCAAGCAGTGCCAGCTCATTTTCCGGCTCAATCGTGAAAACGGGCTACGCTACCGGGAAATAGCCGACCAGCTTCAGATCTCTATCAAAACCGTTGAAACACAGATGGGAAGGGCGCTGAAGCTGCTGAGAAAACGTCTGTCCGACCGCCGACTGGTTGCATAACCCGGTTTATTCTCCTTACTTTTACTCCCTAAATCAGTATCGTAATCAGTATCAGATCTCAACTATGGCATTAGAACAAACATGGCGCTGGTTCGGCCCCAACGATCCCGTGTCGTTGCAGGACATCCGGCAGGCCGGCGCAACAGGCATTGTCTCGGCGCTGCATCATATCCCGAACGGCCAGGTATGGAGCCGGGAAGAAATCCGGAAAAGAAAAGCAGAAATAGAATCCGCAGGCCTGACCTGGTCGGTCGTGGAGAGCATCCCGGTGCATGAAGCGATTAAAACCCAGTCCGGCGATTATAAAGCGTATATAGAAAATTACAAGGAATCCGTTCACAATCTCGGGCAGGAACGGATCGACACCGTTTGCTATAATTTCATGCCGGTTCTCGACTGGACCAGGACCGATCTCGACGCGCCCATGCACGACGGCTCGACCGGTCTCAGGTTTGACGCCGTGGAATTTGCGGCATTCGACCTGTTTATCCTGAACCGGAAGGGAAGTATCCAGGACTATAGCGAGCAGCTCAGGAACGAGGCTTTCGTATGGCATGAAAATGCTGGCCCCGAAGCGCTGAGAAAGCTCGAACGGAACATCATTGCCGGCCTCCCGGGAAGTGAAGAGAGCTTTACCATCGCCGAATTTGCCGATGTGCTCGATACTTATAAGCATATAGGAGACCTGGAGCTCCGGAACCATCTTTACCAGTTCGTAAGGGAAATCGCCCCGGTGGCCGCCGAGGCCGGTGTAAGGCTTTCCATACATCCCGACGATCCTCCCTACCCTATTCTCGGGCTGCCGCGGGTCGTCAGCACTGAAAATGACGCAAGAATGCTTCTGGAAGCGGCTGATACCGAAGCCAACGGCATATGCTTCTGCACCGGCTCCTACGGCGTCCGTCCTGACAACGATCTTCCGGGCATGGTTCGCAGGCTGGGCAGCCGTATTCACTTTGTCCACCTGAGAGCTACCAAGAGAGAGCCGAACGGCAGTTTCTATGAAGCCGATCACCTCGACGGGGACGTGGACATGTACCAGGTCATGTATGAACTGCTTAAGGAACAGAAGCGACGGAAGGATGAAGGCCGCACCGACCTCAGGATCCCCTTCAGGCCCGACCACGGGCACCGCATGCTCGATGATCTTAACAGCGGCAAACGAACCAATCCCGGGTACACCGCTATAGGGCGGCTGAGAGGCCTGGCGGAATTGAGAGGCCTGGCTTACGGCATCGAGCGGAGCTGGAACTGATCATTGTGAAATTCCACATGCCCAACTTCTCCGGTTGGGCATTTTTCTTATTTTTGTGGCTTGGTTCTAAAATCAGTATCTATTTACGGGGCAAGCCCTCTTCATGATAGTTATATATGGGAAAATTCGTGTCCTTTGGCGAGGTTTTGATGAGGCTCAGCACACCGGGAGCCGGCCGCTTCGAACAAGCCCGGCAGTTCAACATCACTTATGCCGGCGGCGAAGCCAACGTTTCCAGCGCCCTGGCCTACTGGGGACATAAAACAGTGCATGTTACCAAGTTTCCCGATACGCCGATAGGACGGGCGGCAGCGCAATACCTGCAGTTCCATGGCGTAGACATATCCGAGATCAGGTACGGAGGGGACCGCATCGCTGTATACTATCTTGAAACGGGAGCCGCTTTGCGCCCGAGCCAGATCGTTTACGACCGTTACCACTCTTCTTTTGCGGAGCTGAATCCGGCTGAATTCGACTGGGAAGAAATCCTGAAAGATGCGTCCTGGTTTCACTGGGCCGGGATCACTCCCGCCCTGTCGCAGGCGGCCGCAGATGCGCTCCTTGACGGGATCAGGGTCGCCAACCGGCTTAATATAACCGTTTCCGGGGATATCTTTTACCGTTCCAACCTCTGGAAATACGGCAAAAAGCCGTCCGACATCCTGCCCGCTCTCACCGAGGGCACCAACCTGGTCATTGCGAATCCCATCAACCTGAAAGACATATACGGGATAGAATCGTCGTCGTTTGTCGACGGCTGCGAAAAGTTCCGGGAAGCTTTCCCTTCCATCACCCACGTCGTGGATACGCACCGTACTTCCGTAAGCGCATCTCACAACCTGCTCAGGGCCTATCTCTGGAACGGGTGGGAGGTGCTTGAGACCAGTGATATCGATATCAACCCGATCGTCGATCGCGTGGGAGGAGGAGACGCCTTCATAGCCGGGCTTATCCATGGCCTGATTACGTTCAATGACGAGCAGCGCGCGCTGGAGTTCGGTGTAGCGGCGTCGGCGTTGAAGCATACGATAGAAGGCGATGCGCTCATCAGCACCGAAGCTGAAGTTGAAGCCATACGCCAGGGAGATACAACAGGGAGGATTAAAAGATAAGCCGTTCATGCCAGTATTAAATCAACTGACTGCGATATCGCCTGTCGACGGGCGATACTACCCACAGGTCGCGGTCCTTTCTGACTATTTTTCGGAATACGCGCTCATCCGTTACCGGGTGCACATAGAAGTAGAATACTTTATTGCCCTTTGCCAGGAAGAGCTGCCGCAGCTGCGCACGGTTGACCATTCCCTGTTCCCGAAGCTCCGGAAGGTCGTTACCGATTTTTCCGAAGCCGATGCCCAATGGATCAAGGATAAGGAAAAGGAAACGAATCACGATGTAAAGGCTGTAGAATACTTTGTGAAGGATAAATTCGACCAGTTCGGCCTGTCTGAATTCTCCGAATTCATCCACTTCGGCCTCACTTCGCAGGATATTAACAATACGTCCGTTCCGCTCTCGCTCAAAGACGGGCTCGATAAAACGGTTCTACCGCTGTTTCGCCAGGTGCTGTTCATCCTGAGAAGAACGGCCATCGAATGGCAAAGCGTTCCCATGCTTGCTTTTACGCACGGACAGCCCGCCTCCCCTACCCGGGTCGGCAAGGAGTTCCAGGTGTTCGTCGAAAGGCTGAACAGGCAGCTGGACCTTCTTGCACAGGTCCCTTCTTCCGGTAAGTTCGGCGGCGCTACCGGTAACTTTAATGCCCATCATGTAGCCTACCCCGGCGTTGACTGGATGGCATTCGGAAACCGCTTTGTAGAATCGCTCGGCCTGGTACGCAGCAGGCACACTACCCAGATCGAGCACTACGATAACCTTGCGGCCGCGTGCGATGGGCTGAAGCGCCTGAATACCATCCTGATCGACCTGTGCAGGGATATATGGACCTATATCTCAATGGGATATTTCAAGCAGAAGATCAAGGAAGGAGAAGTAGGTTCTTCGGCCATGCCGCATAAAGTGAATCCTATCGACTTCGAAAATGCCGAAGGAAACCTGGGAGTTGCCAATGCGCTGTTCGAGCATTTTGCTGCAAAGCTGCCTATTTCCCGGATGCAGCGTGACCTGACCGACTCTACTGTATTACGCAACATAGGAGTGCCCATTGCCCACCAGGTGATCGCGCTCAATTCGCTGCTGAAAGGGCTTGGAAAGCTCGAGCTTCATGAAGCTGCGCTAAAAAAAGACCTGGAAGATAACTGGGCCGTTGTGGCGGAAGCCATACAGACCATACTGCGCCGCGAAGGCTACCCCAAACCCTATGAGGCGCTGAAAGCCCTGACCAGGACCAAAGACAAGATCGACGAAAATACCATCAAACAATTTATCGAAAGCCTCCAGGTAAGCGATGCCGTCAAGGAAGAGCTGCGCAGAATAAGCCCGTTCAATTATCTCGGAACGGTCGAGATCTAGAGCAAATAAATATTACACAAGAAAGCTGCAGAGAAAAAAAGAGAGCCACAGAGAAATAGAGCGCTGCAGCTCTCTTTTCTCTGTGGCTCTCTGCTAACCTCCGCGGTTCTCTGTGTCTTCTCCCAAACAGGCGCTGCAGCAGCGCTAGGGCTGCCTGTCGCTATGCCCGAGGCTTTTCCGCGGCGCTGCCACATCGCGTACTTTCTGCTTCAGCACCTTGATATCGGGGAAGCCGCCATCCTCTTTCCTGTCCCAGATCGTATCATTCCCGATCCGGACAACAAACTGACCCGATGTTTCCGAGGGTGCCAGGGTGACACCCGACAATTCATCGGCGAAAGTAGTCAGAAGCTCCTGGGCCATCCAGGCCGCCCTCAGAAGCCAGCCGCATTTGGGGCAATAGGTAATCGTAACAAGCGGTTTCATATGCTGATGTTCAGAAAATCGGAAACAAGCCGCTCGGCGTTTAGCAAAGCCGTGTCCAGGTCATCGTTTACCAGTATCACGTCGAACTGATCCTGGAAGGTCAGCTCATAACGTACCTTCGCCATTCGCCGCTCCATTGACGCTTCGGTTTCCGTTCCTCTCGCATTCAGGCGACGGTAAATTTCCTCTTCTTCCGATACCTTCACAAATACCGACAACGCGAGATCTCCGAACGCTTCCTTCAGCTTGAGCCCTCCCTTCACATCGACATCGAACACTACGTCTCTGCCGCTCTGCCATAAACGTTCGATCTCTGAACGCAGGGTACCGTAGAAGTTATCGGCGTAGACTTCTTCCCACTCCGCAAACTCGCCATTTTCTATCTTTTGACGAAATTCTGCAGGAGAAAGAAAGTAGTAATCCTTCCCGTCTGTTTCATGCGGCCGGGGAGCCCGGGTGCAGGCGGAAATCGAAAATGCCAGTTTGTCATGAAACACCTCAAGAAGGTGCCGGACGATGGTAGTCTTTCCGGAACCCGAGGGAGCCGAGAAAATAATTAATTTGCCTGGAGACGACACTGGGAGAATAAGGCAGGAATAAACAATGATGGAACTTAAAGCAGGTCAAGCTTCAGCTTGATCGTGTTGATCAGGTTCTCCGGGCAGGTTTTGCGCTCCAGCCGGTTGCATAGAGATTCCTTAATACATTTGACAAGGTGGTACTCGTTGATACATGGCATACAGACATCCATATTATCCCTGAAATGATTCTTCTCTTCCTCGGTGGCCTCCCCGTCCAGAATCGCCTGGATCATCCTCATGCATTTTTCGTGATTTTCGCATGATGTTTTTATCCCTGCCTTATTCGCTGCATCAACCGAACTGTTGGACATCATATCCATCTATAACACTGTTTACAAAACTGAAAATCTATACTCACGCTGATAGATAAAACCTGATACCCTCGCAAAAAGTTTCATCATCAGGTATCATATCCCATCGAAGTTGCATAATTTTTCAGTTTCTCCTTCAGCAGGTTACGCGCACGGTGCAACCGCGAACGTACGGTGCCGATCGGTATATCCAGGATCTTGGCCATTTCCTCGTAGGTAAAGCCTTCGATATCGCAGATAATAATGACTGTCCTGAAGTCTACCGGAAGGGAATTAAGAGCGTTGGCAACTTCGTCGCCGATCATATCCTGGACCGTATGCGCTCTCAGGTCAACGGTTTGCTGAACTTCCCCTCCCTCTTCGGAATTATAGGTAGTTTCAATCTCCTGGTAATCCACTTTGGCAGGCTCCTTGCTTCGCTTCCGGTAATCGTTGATGAAGCTGTTTTTCAGGATACGGAACAGCCACGCTTTGGCATTCGTCCCCTGCTCAAATGATGAAATAAACCTGAATGCCTTCAGATAGGTATCCTGTACAAGATCGTGCGCATCGTCTTCGTCCATCGTCAGCCGAAACGCGAAATTGTACATGGAGTCTATATGAGGCAGAAACTCCTTGTTGAATATATGATAACGTTGGTCGTCCGTTGATTCCTCTTTCACTATTTTTGACATGGCTACTGGCATAATCCTTCTTCTGTTTTAGCTTGCCGGTTCATAAACTGGCATTCAACTTCTAAAACCTAAAACGTCAAAACCGTCCAATCAATTGTCTCTTACGAGCTCCGGTCAGGACGCTAAGCTAATAAATGTACCTGAAAAATCCGAGCCAGCTATGTTTTTCAGACAATTTGTCATGTGAGGCTATAAGCCGTTAGGTACAAGGCGTTACTCAAGCCTAATCCCTCGCAAACGACTGCCAAAGCAGGATCCCGAGCATGGTATAAACGCTGCTTGCGCCTATACGTATGAGCGTATGCAGGATCAGGTTGAAAGAGTTGGCCTCTATCAGGAAAAGCGCCGCCGAATGTATGAAGACCAGGGGAAAGAAAACAGAGATGAACTGCACAAGACCCAGGCGCCTGAGTGTGAGGCTCATCAGCTCCTCTCCCGTCTGTTTCACATGGCGCTCCAGCAGGAAGCTCCGCAGATAGGCTACCAGCACGGTAGCGGCGGCGTGGAGGCCCAGCGTATTGGTAAATACATCGAGGAGCAGGCCGCAGCAGAAAGCAATGAGCAGGTAAAGCGACTTATCCAGCTCGGGAGGCAGGACCAGCACCGCGCCTACATATAAAAAGCAGAACGCATAGTTCAGGAAAATGAGGTTTCTCAGCAACAGCACCTGTACCGCCAGACAAAACAACAATCCGAAAACATAAAATAATATATTTCTCAGGCTCATGCTTATTTGTCAGAGTTTTCTATCAGGTTCTCCATATCCTCTAGCAGGTGATTCCTGATCACGTAGACGTATCCGAGCGTATGAAAATCAGTCGACAGCTTAAGACCGATATCATAGGTCGTTTCGCTTTCAGACGAAAGGATCTCCTGCACCGTACCGATCATGACCCCCGGCGGGAATACGGGGTTATAAGCGGAGGTAAAGGCCGTATCTCCTTTTTCTACCTTTTTAAAGCGCGAGATGTCCAGCAGCCTTACCTCATCGGCGTTCTTCCCCGTCCATACTACCGTACCGATCTCGCCGCTTTTCGGAAGCTCGGTCGAAACCATGAAGCGGCTGTGGAGGATGGACGTCACGACCGACATCCTGGCAGAGCAATATTGTACTTTCCCGACCACACCGGTAGCCGAGATCACACCCATTCCCGGGGCGATTCCATCCCGGGTTCCCTTATCTATGGTCAGGTAATTGTTGGTCATCCGGGTCTGGACATCGATTACTTTTGCCAGGGTGTACTGGTACCTCGAAGCAAAGGTAGAATCAGGCAGGTATCCTGCGGGAGCCTTGGGCGGGTCTTCCTGCATGAGCCTGGCAAGCTGCTCGTTCAGCCGCACGTTCTCTTCGGCCAGCTGCCTGTTGACTTCCCTCAGCCCTACGTATTCTTTAAAAGAATTGGCCAGCCCCAGGATAGACGCGGCATACCAGTTCGACGTGTTGAAATACCGTACGCCCCAGGAAGAGCTACTTCCTACCAGCATACGAAAGCAAAGCACCTCCAGTAAAACGAAAAGAATAAAGCTCCGGTGTCTCGAGATGAACTCAAATAGCTGTGACATTGAACGGCAGGTCCCCGGACCGTCGTCAGGTCATCAGAACCGGTTTATACAATTCTAGGTTCTTCAACACTTCGCCTGTGCCCCGGACTACAGCTTTCAAAGGTTCGTCGGCAACGTGCACGGGGAGCTTGGTCTTGGCGGCGATCCGCTTCGACAGGCCGTGGATGAGAGCCCCTCCTCCCGTTAAGTAGATCCCGTTTTTAAATATATCGGCCGAGAGCTCGGGCGGCGATATCTCCAGGGCTTTCATGACAGCTTCTTCTATTTTC
>MEDT01000136.1 GCA_001724175.1 Cytophagaceae bacterium SCN 52-12
GTCATGTCTTCTGCTTACCGGCAGTCGTCGGTGGTCAGCCCCGAAAAATATGAACGCGACCCCGACAACCTGCTGCTTGCAAGGGGTCCCAGGTACAGGGTGAATGCCGAATTTGTCAGGGATATTGTTTTGTCGAGCAGCGGGCTGCTGAACAAAACCATCGGCGGACCGAGCGTAAAACCATACCAACCGGCCGGACTTTGGGAAGGCGCCACCTCGGGAAGGGGCCTCCTGTCTGTTTACAAGCAGGACAAAGGCAGCCGGCTCTACCGGCGGGGCATTTATACGCTGATCAAAAGGACGGTGCCGCCGCCTTTTATGTCGATATTCGACGCAAGCAACCGGGATCTCTGTGAAACCAAACGCCTGAAAACCAATACCCCGCTCCAGGCGCTGGTGATGATGAACGACCCGACAGTGCTGGAAGCATCCCGGGTCCTGGCTACCAGCCTGCTGCTGGAAGATTCAGGTATGGATGAAAAGATAACAAAAGCTTTCCGGCTCATTGTATGCCGTATGCCCAGACCTGAGGAGGTGAAGGTATTGCAGGAATATTTTACCAGGCAGCTGCAGACGACAGATGCTCAAACGGCCCTGAAAATGATACAGGTAGGGGAATTCCCGCTCAACCCGGATGTTGCGCCCGGGGAAACGGCTGCGCTGATGCGGGTCATTTCCACGCTTTATAATCTCGAAGAAACCATCACCAAAACATAGCTTCGGCCCCTGAGCGAAGCCGAAGGAGCCTGATACCTATTACCTGATACCTCAAACCTGACACCCGACACCTGATGGAAAAGGAAATAATCGAGCACGGATTCAGCTTTAACCGCAGGAGATTTCTCTCCAATCTCAGTCTGGGCGTAGGAAGCGTGGCGCTTGGCTCCCTGCTGATGCCTGACCTGTTCAAAAAAAGCGGGGATGAAAGCGAAGCGATGCCGTTGGGGGTCCCTCATTTTGCCCCGAAAGCCAAAAGGATCATCTACCTGTTCCAGAACGGAGCCCCTTCCCAGCAGGAGCTTTTCGACTACAAGCCTAAATTACGGGAAATGAGAGGCGAGGAAATCCCTCCCTCCGTAAGGGGAAGCCAGCGCCTGACGGGCATGACGGCCAACCAGGCTTCGTTTCCGCTGGTAGGATCTTTCGTGGATTTTGCCCGGTACGGCCAATCCGGGGCATGGGTGAGCGAGCTGATGCCTTACACCGCTAAGATCGTAGACGAGCTCTGCTTCGTCAAATCCATGTATACCGAAGCCATCAACCATGATCCTGCGCTGACCTTCCTCCAGACCGGTGCGCAGCAGGGCAACCGCCCCAGCATGGGAGCCTGGCTCAGCTACGGGCTGGGTAATCTCAACCAGAACCTTCCCTGCTTTACAGTGCTCCTGTCGCGCGGGATCGGCAACGGCCAGGGCGTATACTCGCGCCTATGGACCAACGGCTTCCTGGACTCGGTACACCAGGGCGTCCAGTTCAGCAGCGGGGAAGATCCCGTTCTTTACCTGCGCGACCCGGAAGGTATGGACCGGACCGGGCGCAGGGAAATGCTCGACAACCTGGCTATGCTCAATGAAATGTCGTACCAGGAGTTCGGAGACCCGGAAATAGCGACCAGGATCAGGCAATATGAAATGGCCTACCGGATGCAGACGGCTATCCCCGATGTGATGGACGTTTCGAAAGAGTCGGATGCCATGGTCAAGCTATACGGACCGGAATGCTTTATCCCCGGGACGTATGCGGCCAATTGTCTCCTGGCCCGCAAGCTGGTGGAAAACGGCGTACGGTTTGTGCAGCTCTACCACCAGGGCTGGGATCAGCACGGCAACCTGCCCTACGAGATCACGCAGCAGGCCAGAGATGTCGACCAGGCATCGGCGGGGCTGATCATCGATCTCAAGCAAAGAGGACTTCTCGACGATACGCTCGTGATCTGGGGCGGTGAATTCGGGCGTACCAGCTACACCCAGGGCAAGCTGACCCCCGATAACTACGGCCGCGACCACCATCCGCGGTGCTTCACGATCTGGATGGCCGGCGGAGGGATCAAGCCGGGAATCGTATACGGTGAAACGGATGAGCTCGGTTACAATATCGCCCAGAACCCCGTGCATGTGCACGACTTCCACGCGACGGTGCTGCATCAGCTCGGCCTGGATCACGAAAAGCTGATATACAAGCATTTGGGAAGACGCTACAGGCTTACCGACGTGGCAGGTAAAGTAGTCAAAGACATCATAAGCTGAATCCCGCCTCTACCGCGTATCTATGGTTACAAAAACCGAGAGCCTGGCTGCCAAAGCCTTATGGTCGCTGGCCATCCTTATTACCTTCCTGCTGTTATTTGAAAAGGAGATCGTTCTCCCGGCGTGGCTGCAGTCCTTTGGGCGTATGCATCCGCTCCTGCTGCATTTCCCGATTGTACTGACAATGCTGGCGACAGGGCTTCAGTTGTACGGGCACTTTCGCGGCGGGAGCATTGCTCAAAATCATCTGAGAATTCTATGGCTGTCGTCGGCCCTGACAGCCGGTATTACTGTCCTGATGGGACTATTCCTGTCTCAGGAGGACGGCTACGAAGGGCTGACGCTTTCATGGCACAAATGGACCGGTATCGGCGTTTTTTACCTCGCGTCGCTTTTTTACTTTTTCTTTACATTTCCCGGACTCAGCCGGCTGAGGATCGCCGTTCTGGGTATGACGGGCCTGCTCCTGGTCGTATCAGGGCACTTCGGGGCCGAGCTTACGCACGGGGAGGGATTTATTTCCCAACCCATTCAGAAATCCGCTCCCGGTAAACAGGTGCCCATAGAACAGGCCCTGGTTTTCGAGCACGTCATACTTCCCGTATTCGAGGCAAAATGTACCGGGTGCCATAATCCCGATAAATTAAAAGGCGGACTTATCCTTACCGATTCGGCATCCGTTGCCAGGGGCGGTAAAACGGGGCCGCTGATCGAACCTTACC
Source organism: Cytophagaceae bacterium SCN 52-12 (assembly GCA_001724175.1). Taxonomy (GTDB): domain Bacteria; phylum Bacteroidota; class Bacteroidia; order Cytophagales; family Spirosomataceae; genus Ravibacter. Next base: position 2,969 of record MEDT01000136.1, read on the forward strand.
AGCCTTCGCTCAGCCTGCTGCTCGACAGGATCCATTTATCTCCGGACGACAAAAAGCACATGCCTCCCAAAGGAAAACCCCAGCTGACACCCGAAGAGGAAGCAGTTTTGCTGGCGTGGATAAAGGCAGGTACGCCTTACAACGCGAGAGTAACCGGTATTTCCGCCCGCGATTCGCTCGGCATCCTGGCCAGGAAGCGGCTTAATTCCGGCGGAGCTGCCGAAGAAGCCATTGTCTATGATTTTAAAGCAGCCGATCCCGAAACCATAAAGAGCCTGAACTCTGAATACAGGAATATCGCTCCCTTCGCTTATAATTCTCCTGCGCTAAGCGTGGATCTCTACGGAAGCCGGGCCTATTCACCGGCTCTTCTTGAAGAGCTGAATCCCTTGAAAACGCAGGTTGTATCGCTCAACCTGAGCCGTATGCCGGCTACGGATGAAGATCTGAAGCTGGTGACTGCTTTTGAAAACCTCCGTCAGCTCAACCTGAATTTTACCGGTATTACTTCCAAAGGACTGGCACAGCTGTCGGGCCTGAAGCACCTGCAAACCCTCTACCTGGCGGGCACCCGGCTGGATCCGGCGGAGCTTCGCAGCTTTTTGGCGAAAAGCAAATCCCTGAAAAATGTAACCCTGTGGGATACCGAAATTAAAGGCGAAGACCTCTCCGCTGCGAAAAAGGAATTCCCTGGCATCAGCTTCCTGAGCGATTTCAACCCGGACGATACGACCAGGCTGCGGCTTAACAAGCCCCTGGCAAAGACAGACAACTGGGTTTTCGACAAAAGCACCCGCCTGGAGCTTTATCATCCTGTCAGGGGAGTACGGCTGCACTATACGCTGGACGGCGCCGATCCGGACAGCCTTTCTCCGCAAGCCGGCGGGCCGGTCATCGTCGAAGGCACGACGGTAGTACGTGTCCGGGGATATAAGGAAGGATGGTATCCCAGCGACATCGCCGAGTTCCAGCTGTTCCGTAACACTTACAAGCCCGACAGCGTTTTCATGCTGACGCGGCTCAACCGGGTGCACCTTGCGGAAGGAGCGCATACTTTTTTTGATAAAAGGCTCGGTGCAATCGGGGCCAATAACCCGGCCTGGGCCAACTATTTCGCCGGCGTCCGCGACAATGATCTCCAGTTGCTGTGCTGGTTCGATAAGGCGCCGGATCTGAAAACCGTAGGCTTCCGGATAATGGTGGAAGAAGAAACCGGGATTTACCCGCCGGGAATCATCGAGATATGGGGCGGCGAAAACGAGAACCGACTTCACCTGGTGGCTAAGCAGGTTACACCGAAGCTGCCCGAACCGCGGGAAAAGCCCACCCTGCAAAAAATAGAGCTGCCTGTTAAAAGCAAATCTTCACTGAAATGCCTGAAAATAGTGCTGAAGCCGTTTCAGCGACCCAACGAAAGGCCGAAGCTTATCCTGATAGATGAAATGTTCCTGAACTGATCCGGTGTGTTATCCTCCGAAGCTGGTAAGCCCCGCAGGGGCGGCACCTGCTTATCCTGCTCTAGTGCCTCGGCTCCTCCTCTGTCTGCGCTTCCAGGTTGAAGAGATCATTAAGCACATCTATCAGCGTCTCGGCTTCGCCTCTTTTGCAGGCAGCTTTCAGCTGCAGGACCGGCAGCTTGATGATTTTCTGCATCATGGAAGAAGTGACCCTTTCCACTATGGCAAGCTCGCTTTCCGACATTCCCTTCATGTACCTGCTCAATTCCTCGCGTCGTATCTGCTCCAGCGCACCTTTGAGCTTGTTGATCGTCGGAGAGACGATCATTTCCTTCGACCAGTCATTGAATTCTTCTACAGCCGAATCGATAATATGCCTGACGGCCGGTATGGCAGCTATTCTTTTATCCAACGCTTCGTCAGTCCTGGCTTTGATGGTATCGATATCGTACAGTACCACACCGTTCAGCTCTTCTACCGACGTCTCGACGCTTCTGGGTACGGAAAGGTCTATAAAATATTTGTACTTGTTCAGGCTGCCCAGCCTGGCGATCCTTTCCTTTGTAAAAAGAGGCTCGCTCCTGGTAACGCCGGAGATTACAATATCCGCTTTCGCCAGGGCATCATCGAGATCCTCCCAATCGACCACGCCGCATCCTGCGGAAGCCGCTGCTTCCTCGGCCCGTTTCCTTGTCCTGTTGGTAATGAATATCTCTCCCGCTTCCTTATTGGCCAGGTTCTTACAAACATCCTGACCGATCTCTCCTACCCCTACCACCAATATGTTCGGCCGGTTAACCAGGGAAACCGCCAGCTCGGCGGCAGCATACGACACCGAGGCTGCGCCATCGCGGAACTCCGTCTCTAGGGCTACCCTTTTGTTGGCGAAGAAAATGGTGTGCATGAGCCGGTGGAGATAGGGTCCGGCCAGCTGCAGGTCGGCAGATGCCTGGTAGGCCCGCTTGATCTGGTTGGGCACCTGCATGTCGCCCACCACCTGGGAATGAAGCCCCGTGGCTACTTCAAAAAGATGCCGCGCAGGCTGCTCGCCGTCTTTGTAAAACTCAAAATACGGCAGGTATTCCTGGGTACTGGAGATCCCTTTGAAAATCAAAAGCAGTTTGACAAGCTCTTCTGTCAGGGACTGAGGAGCATTCACATAGACTTCCGTCCTGTTGCAGGTGGAAACCACCAGCAGGTCTGACACATCAAAAAATTCCTTCACCCGGAGCATAAACGCTTTTGCCTCTTCTTCAGACAATGCGATCTTCTCTCTTACGGCAAGGGGGGCTTTATGATAGGTCAGACTGACAACTTGGAACCAATTCTGCATGACTCGTTACATCAAGAATCTTTTGTACAAAAATAAGGCTAAACCCTATATATACACCTAAATCTGGCCGGATAGGCCCCAATTTAGAAGCCCTATAAATTACTTCCGCGACACTGGTTTATAGCGGAGATTTCCACCGAGTTTGGTCAATGAAAAATATGATTTTGGTCAGTTTTTTTCTTCTTCCCGGCCCGGGCTCAGACGGCTTACATCGTTAATCAGGCAGGCTTGTCTATCTTTGAATATTCCGGCACGATTTTTTCCGTTATTAAAGCAGCCGGCAATTGCGGTCCGGACCCGGTCAGTTCTATGGAAATAAGCGAAGAAAAAAGCAAATCAAAAATACGTTTCAATGCCGAGTCGGTCCTGAGCGGCATGCGCTGGGGACAGTCCCTTTTTGCCTATGGTCCCAAAGAGCGGCTTAAGCTCATCATCGGGATCAACCTGGTCCTGATCAGCATCGTATCCCTCATCTATACGGATACGCTCGTGAATAAGTTCGCCGAACGCGAGCGGAGGCAGGTCAACTTGTATGCGCAATTCCTGGAAAACGCCCATAATGCTATTGATAACCAGGACATTACTCCTGTATTCAACATGATCGACGAGGCCAATAACTATTACCAGATCCCGGCCATATACGTAGACGAAACAGGGGAACCGGGTGTATATAACAATCTCAATATACCGGAAAATATTTCCGTAGAGCAGCAGCAGGAAATACTGCGGCAGACGATCGCCTCTATGGCCGAAGAGCATGAGCCCATACCGGTTAAGCTCGACGAGGGCAAATTCGGCTATATCTACTACAGCAGCTCATCTCTTCTCAGGCAGCTTCGTTACTATCCTTATATCCAGCTCTCGGGTATCTTTATCCTGGGTTTCCTGGCCTACCTCGCATTCAGCTCGACCAGGAAAGCGGAGCAGAACAAGGTATGGGTCGGTCTTGCCAAGGAAACCGCGCACCAACTGGGCACGCCTATCTCTTCGCTCATCGCCTGGATCGAATACCTGCGCTCCGATCCCTCCTTCGATCATTCCATCGCCGACGAAATGGAAAAGGACGTGCAGCGCCTGGAGATGATCACCAACCGGTTTTCCAACATAGGCTCCGCCCCGACGCTGAAATCGGAAGATATAGCGGAGGTCGTCTACAATTTTATCGCCTATCTTCAGAAGCGGGTATCGAGCAAGGTCAAGTTTACCATCGACAACCATATGCCCGAAGGACAGACCGCCATTATCAACAAAAACCTCTTTGAGTGGGTTTTCGAGAACATCTGCAAAAATGCGGTAGATGCCATGGGCGGGGTCGGGAAGATCCATATCACCATGAACGCCTCTCCCAAACGGGGCGAGCTCGTCTTCGACATCAGGGACACCGGGAAGGGGATCAGCCCTGCCAACCTGCGCAAGCTCTTCAATCCGGGCTTCAGCACAAAAAAACGCGGCTGGGGGCTCGGGCTGACGCTCACCAGGAGGATCATTGAAAACTACCACGGCGGGAGGGTTTTCGTGAAAAGCTCGGAGCCCAACAAAGGAACGACCTTCCGCGTTATCATAGCAACCGACCCTACCGGGAAGCTGGAGCTTGCGTGAGCGTTCTTTCCGGGGTATTTTTCAGTATTTTTATCCTCTTCCTGACACTCCGATATCTCAAAATACTAACTTGCCGGTCATGTACAGAATCATTGTTGCCATCGACGGCTTTTCAAGCTGCGGAAAAAGTACTACGGCCAGGAAAGTGGCCGAAAACCTGGGTTACGCCTATGTAGATACCGGCGCCATGTACCGGGCAGTCACCCTCTATTTTCTCGGGCATCATGTAACTCCTACCAACCCGAAGGAGGTTAGCGCGGCCCTCGCCGGGATCTCGATCACATTCCGGAGAAATCCTCATAACCAGGCCAACGAAACATTCCTGAACGGGCTCAACGTGGAATCGGAAATAAGGAAAATGCATATTTCCGAACAGGTCAGCCAGGTCAGCGCGATACCTGAAGTAAGAAAGGCCATGGTAGCCCAGCAACAGCTGATGGGCAGGGCAAAGGGGCTCGTTATGGACGGGCGCGATATAGGGAGCGTCGTTTTTCCGAAAGCCGAGCTGAAGGTCTTTATGACTGCCGATCCGCTGATCCGGGCGCAGCGACGCCAGGCGGAGCTCCTGGCAAAGGGAGAAATGGTCGAGCTGCAGGAAATCCTCGAAAACCTTCAAAAAAGGGACCTCCTCGACACGACCCGGACGGAAAGCCCGCTTGTGAGAGCCGAAGATGCCATTCTTCTTGACAACTCTTTTTTGACTTTCGGAGAGCAGGTGGACCTTGTAACCGGATGGGCGGATACCAGGATCGCACGGCTCAGCCGCCTGGAGGAAATTCACCGGAAAAATCTCTAGGAGCATGCCTGACTTTGACTATCTCATCGTGGGACAGGGAATTGCAGGCACCTCCCTTGCATGGCATATGCATGCGGCAGGGCATCGCTTTCTGATTATCGACAATCCCGGTCTTCCTTCGTCGTCTCATGTCGCAGCGGGTATATTCAACCCGCTCACCGGCAGGAAGCTGGTCAAAACCTGGCTTGCCGATCAGTTGTTCCCCTATGCCGTCGATTTCTACAGGCGGGTCGAGAAAATCCTTGGCATCAGCTGCCTTCATTACACCGATATTTTCAGGCCTTACCGGAGCGCGGAGGAAAAGGACAACTACCTGCGCTGGGCCGCTGAAAACGGGTATGAAGCCTACATTTCCGGGCGGCTGCCCGACTTCACTGCCAACCGGTTTATCCGCGCTCCCTTCAACGGGCTTTCCATCACCCGGTCGGGGTGGCTCGACCTGCCACATTTTCTCGACAGCAGCCGTAATTACTTCCTGGCGACGGGCTGCTTCCGGGAAGCGGATTTTTCATCTGAAGACCTGGCATTGGACGATCAGCACGCCGTCTGGCAAAATATGCGCTTTAAAAAAGTGATCAGCTGTATGGGGGCCGGGGCCGGAAAGGACGCCTTTTTCAACTGGCTGCCTTTCAACCCGGTCAAGGGCCAGATACTCGACTGCCGGGTGGAAGGCTACGACGTGGAGGAGATCGTCAACCAGGGGATATTCATCCTTCCGCTGGGAGGCGGCCTGGTAAGGATCGGCGCTACCTATTCATGGCATGACCTGGATTGGGAGAATACTGAAGACGCCCGTCTGTACCTTTCCGAAAAGGCATCGGGCTTGCTGAAAGCGCCGTTTTCGATCACCGGGCAGCGGGCGGGGATCCGGCCTTCGTCGGCAGACCGCCGGCCGTTCGCCGGCAGGCACCCCGAATACAGCCGGCTGTATATCTTTAACGGGTTGGGAACGAAGGGCGTCACCCTGGCGCCTTTTTTCGCGCAGCAATTGGTAAATTTAATCGCCTACGGGCAAGAATTACACCCGGAAGTGAATATTGAGCGTTATTTTTCGTTATATTCCAAGCCTGGATTTTCGTAAACCTTACATATGAGCCATTATTCCGGACGTTTCAGACATATATTCCTACTGGTATTCGTACTTGCCGCGGCTGCTCCGCAGGTCTTCGGACAGCTGTATCCTTCCCGCGAGAAGTTTGGCAAGAACCGGATCCAGTACCGTAATTTCAAGTGGCGGATTTTCCAGACTTCCAATTTCGAAGTCTATTTCTATCAGAACGGCGATAACCTGGCCCGCCTGACCGCCCAGTTCGCCGAAACTGAATTCGACCGGGTAACGGATATCCTGGGCTATACCCCCTATAACCGCATCAAAATTTTCCTTTACAATTCGCCTGAAGAGCTCGAACAAAGCAATATTGGTATCGCTACGTTCGACGAGATGAGCGAAATGGACATTGACCTGGCCCAGTCGCGGCTGGAAGTGGCTTTTACCGGCGACCAGATCAGCTTCAGGAAAGAGCTCGTCAACCAGATAGCGCGGCTTTTCGTATACGACATGCTGTATGGCGGGAACCTCAAGGACGCGTTGCAAAGCTCCATCCTGCTTACCCTGCCCGACTGGTTCATGTCGGGAATTGCCCGGTACGTGGCCGACGGCTGGTCTCCGGAGCTGAACAATTACATGCAGGATCTTATCCAGCACCGCAACGTAAGGAGACCTTCCCTCTTTGAAGGAGAAGATGCCGCGCTTATCGGGCAGTCTATCTGGAATTATATCGCCGAAGAATACGGGAAAGACAATATTTCTAATATCCTGAACCTGACGCGGATCATCCGTACCGAGCAGACAAGCATTACCAGCACGCTCGGCGTCCCTTCTTTCAGCAGGTTTCTTTCCAACTGGCGGAACTATTACTCCGAAATAATCAACACGGCCAAATCTTCCTACAAGGCGGCCTCACCGTCGTGGAGCTATAAAATCGGGAACCTGGAAAAAATGAAGCTCGGGGCCCGCGTAGATATCTCCTATGACAACAAGATGCTGGCCATCAGCGAGCCTCATAAACGTAATTACAGGGTCTCCACCTATAACCTGGAAACCGGCAGGAAGATGGTCATCAGGCAGGGCAATATCCTTTCCAACCATATTTCAAAGGGAGGCAGCATCCCTCATGTCGGCTGGACAAAAGACAACATGCTCGTAGTGCTTGTGCCCGGGCACGACAGGCACCAGATATTTGTCTACGAAAAGCTCGATACCAAAAAGCCCAGGATCACCCGGCGAACTTCCCTGCGGAATCTCGACCATATCGTCAATATGGACGTATCCAAAGACGGTACCACCCTGGCCGTCAGCGCCGACAAGGGCGGGCAGAACGACCTTTATCTCATCAACATCAACCGGGGCTCTACCATCCCGCTGACCAACGACCTGTATGACGACCTTTCTCCGCGCTTCGTAGGAAACTCCAATCGCAAGCTCGTATTTGCAAGCAACCGCCCCACCGACACCCTGAGGGTACGCGGCGATTTCAAAACCATCAGGAATTCGCTGGGAATTTTCGAGCATAGCGGTGTTCCGCGGAGCCCCCAGGCCCCGAAGCTGCTGGATTCCCTCGGCACGTACAACCTGCCGGTCTATGCTACGGAGACGGATCTTTATTTTCTCTCCGATCTGAAAGGGATTTCCAACCTTTTCCGGTACAGCTTCAATAGTAAAAGCATTACGCAGAGCTCCAATTTTATCCACGGGTTGAAAAATCCTGTAGTCAGGACTACCGGGAACGGCGGCCTGGCTTTCCTGCAGCTGAATAAAGGTGAGCTGCGGGTCGTCTACCAGGGCGGTTTCCAGCCGGGAGGAACAGCCGAGACACCGGTTTTCAGAAAGGGCATAAGCGGCGTCACCACGCTCAGCAATACGGCATCGCGCGATGTTTCCGAGCCTGCCGCAGAGAAGCCGGATACCCTCGGGAAGGCTGCCGAAGAAGTGGCCGAAGCGACCGGGCTTGAGCTGCGTCCCGGGGAAGTGGATACCGACAATTATATCTTCGACGAAGATGTGATCCAGAGCATAGGGGGCGTATCCGGGCGGAGGATGACCGGGGGACGCGTACCGCTGGCTGCTCCCCGCATGCGCACGCGCGAAAATATCAACGTGAACGGCCCCTTCAATTACAAAGGTCTTTTCATTGCCAACGACTCCAAGTCCGAATGGGCATGGGATCCTGTCCGCCGCTTCGGGTACCGCCAGTCGGTATCGATGAACGACCTGCTGGAGAATAATGTATTGAAGGCCGGAGGATTCCTGGCGATGAACGGGACAAGCTTCTTCAAGACCTACGATCTTTTTCTTGAATACAACCTTAATAAATATCGCATCGACTACGGCGCCCGGTACGACAGGAGCAACCTTTATATCGCCATGCCCGGCGGGCCGCACAAATACCGCTATAACCAGGTCCTGCTTACGGCCTCCTACCCTTTCACCCGGACGAGCAGGTTCAGCCTTTCTCCGGCTTACACATCGACCTACCTGATCAGGACGTCGATGGCTACTCCTATCAAGTCTTCGCACTACCTTGGGTTCAAGTCCGAGCTGGTCTTCGATAATTCGGTGGTGAACGGGATGAACATGACGGAAGGTACCAAAATGAAAATAAGGTACGAGAACCACCTGGGTGTATCCAGGATCTCCGACAGCTTTTACAGGGTCAGCCTCGACTTCAGGCGGTACCAGAAGCTTCACCGCGACCTGATACTCGCCATCCGCATTGCGGGAAGCCATTCGGGAGGAAGAGCTCCCAAAAACAGCAGCATGGGCGGGATGGAGAACTGGATAAGCTCGACCGCAGTAAGCAACGAGGCGACATACAACCCGTTTGAGTTCGGCGAAAATGTTGACAACCGCGATATTTTCTTTACAGAATTTGCTACAAACCTGAGAGGCTTCAGGCTGAACCGGCTCAGTGGCGTTACCTATATGCTGTCAAATGTCGAATTGAGGATACCGCTGGTCAAATACCTATACCGCGGGCCTATTACGTCCAATTTTCTGAGAAACCTCCAGTTCGCCGGCTTCACGGATATCGGCACGGCCTGGACCGGCAAAGGGCCTTTCAGCCAGGAAAACAGCCTCAACACGGAGATTATCGGGGGCAACGGCCTGCCTTTCAGAGCTACTGTGGTAAACTTCCGCAACCCCTATATCTGGGGATACGGCCTGGGAGTAAGGACGATGATCTTCGGCATCTACGGAAAGCTCGACTATGCATGGGGGGTCGACAACTCGGTTGTCAAGAAACCTATCCCCTACCTGACGTTAGGCTATGATTTTTAAGCGCCGGAACTAAGCAGGCCGTCTTTCATCACCAGGCGACGGTCCGCCATTTCCGCCAGGTGCTCGTTATGCGTGACGATAACGAAGGTACAGTCCATTTCCCGGCGTATTTCAAAAAAGAGCCGGTGCAGCTCTTCGGCGTTATGGGAATCCAGGTTGCCGCTGGGCTCATCGGCAAACACCACCGCCGGCCTGTTGATCAGGGCGCGCGCCACCGCGACCCTTTGCTGCTCTCCGCCGGAGAGCTGGGAAGGCAGATGGTCATTGCGTCCTGACAACCCCAGCATTTCCAGTAGCTTCCCGCCCCTTTGCCTGATCTCACGTTCGTTCCCGCCCTTTCCTATGAAAGCCGGCATACACACATTTTCAAGGGCTGTGAATTCGCCGAGCAGGTTATGGAACTGGAACACGAAACCGATGTACCGGTTCCTGAAGTCCGCCAGCTCCCTGTCGCTAAGCACAAAGACGTCTTTTCCGTCAAAAAAAACATTCCCCGAATCAGGCTTGTCGAGCGTGCCCATTACATGCAGCAAAGTACTCTTACCCGCGCCCGAAGCCCCTACGATAGCCACGATCTCGCCTTTGCTGATCTGCATGTCAATTCCCCTCAGAACCTTCAGGTTTCCGTACGAACGATGCACTCCCTTTACTTCCAGAATGGCCATAGCAGCTGTTTATTGAACCCGCAACATGCGCGCTTTTCCTGCGATTCCCGACCGGCAGGCAGCGCCCGACGGATTGTAATCCGAATTATATGCAAGAAAATCTGCGGGCATTTTGATTATTTCGCTAATTTGGCGTGAAAATACCAATTCTTACCATATTACTCATGAATATTCACGAATATCAGGGCAAAAGCATTTTAAAGAAATACGGTGTACGTATCCAGGAGGGTATTGTCGCCGATACACCAGATATAGCTGTTGAAGTGGCCAGGAACCTTACCGAGCAGACAGGCACCAAATGGTATGTGGTCAAGTCGCAGATTCATGCCGGCGGACGCGGAAAAGGGAAAATAGCAGGCAGCGAGCAGAGAGGCGTGGCCCTGGCGAAATCCGTTGAGGATGTCAGGACGATAGCCAAAAATATCCTCGGTAAAATCCTTGTTACCCACCAGACGGGCTCCGAAGGGAAACAGGTCAACAAAGTGCTTATTGCTGAAGACGTGTATTATCCCGGCCCGAGCGAACCCAAAGAATATTACCTTTCCATCCTGCTCGACCGCTCGCTCAACCGTAATGTCATTATGGCCAGCACCGAGGGCGGAATGGATATAGAAGAAGTGGCGGAAAAGCATCCTGAAAAAATCATTAAGGAATGGATCGACCCGCTCGTAGGGCTCCAGGCTTTCCAGGCCCGCAAAGTTGCTTTTGAGCTCGGTCTGTCGGGCGAGGCTTTCAAAGAGATGGTGAAATTCATCACGGCGCTTTACCGCGCTTACATCGAAAGCGACGCTTCCATGTTTGAGATCAACCCCGTGCTCAAGACTTCGGATAACAAAATACTCGCCGTAGACGCCAAGGTAAATCTGGACGATAACGCTTTGTTCCGTCATCCCGACCTGGCGGAGATGCGCGACACCAACGAAGAGGATCCGCTCGAAGTGGAAGCCAGCGCCAACAACCTTAACTACGTAAAGCTGGACGGCAACGTGGGGTGTATGGTGAACGGGGCCGGCCTGGCGATGGCCACTATGGACCTCATCAAGCTTTCAGGCGGCGAACCGGCCAACTTCCTCGACGTAGGGGGCGGTGCAAATGCAACCACGGTCGAAGCCGGTTTCAGGATCATCCTGAAAGATCCTAACGTAAAAGCCATCCTGATCAACATCTTCGGGGGTATCGTCCGCTGTGACAGGGTAGCTACCGGCGTTGTGGAAGCCTACAAGGCGATCGGCGAGATCCCTGTACCGATCATCGTGCGCCTGCAAGGCACCAACGCGGCCGAAGGGGCCAAAATCATCGATGAATCAGGTCTGAAAGTATATTCTGCCATAGAGTTCAAGGAAGCCGCTACGAAAGTCAGCGAAGTCCTGAAAGAGCTGGGGGTATAAAATCCAGCCAGCTTGCTCAAAAAGCCCCGGTACAGATAGTACCGGGGCTTTTTGCATCATTACGTCACTGGTATACCTGCTACTTACCCGGCCTGTATCTCTTCCGGTATTCCAGCGGCGTGCATCCTTTCAGCTGGCGGAACTGCCTGGCGATATTTTTGCTGTCGTTGAAGCCGAGATCCATCGCGATCTCGAACACGCTCATATCCGTTTCCAGCAGCCGGGTCGTGAATTTCTCCATTCTCAGGTTGAAGATGTACTTGTAAATGGGGAGACCGGTCATTTGCTGGAAACGCTTTTCCAAAGCCCTTCTCGACAGCGGTACCTGCTTGACTACATCATCTACCTGGAGATTTTTTTCTATATTCTGATGAATAAACTTTAAAGACGACGCTATATCGTCGTCGTTGGTCGCATAGATATCCGTAGACTGCCGGGTGATCACCTGCGTAGGCTTCACAATAATATCGTAAAAATCGGAGGTGCCGTTTTCGATCATATGATGCAGCAGCCTGGCGGTATCATACCCTCCCTTTTCTGCGTCCTGTCCTATGCTCGACAGCGGCGGATCG